>JAEYRA010000177.1 GCA_023409755.1 Bacillota bacterium | reverse complement strand
GCGGCCGCCTGCAGCGCCAGCGCCTCGCCCCTACCCTTGATTCCTCCGAATTTATAGCCCTCTCCCTTGTCCACCACATCCATGACACCGATGGGTTCCTGCCCGTGGTAGAGAAGCACCTCGAATGTCTTGGGGTGCTGCAGCACCTTCAGGAAGCCATCAACCCCACCCTCCGGCTCGCCCTTGCTCACAAACACAGGAAAGGCATCGTAGGCAGTGATGTCGGCGATCTCCTCATCCGTAAATCCACTCAAATTCGCATCATCCTTGTATCCAACGAGGATGCTTAGGCCATCGTACTCATAGAAGCGACGCAGTTCCTCCTCCTGGGGCCAGGCGGACGACTTGGCGCCGTATGTTCGCTCGAGGGAAGCTGTCAGGGTTGCATAGGGGTCGCTCTGGGTGATAGCCGTCGACGGGATCAGTAAGGTCATCGCAACCAAGCACGAAGCAAAGCAGTGAATGCACTTCATGTTTCAGCTCCTCCGCAGTCGTCCCAGATACAGAATTCTTACTTCTATTATACACAACGTTTGTTGCAATTGCATTTGCTTACAGGTAAGTAGTGAGCCGATGCTTTTGTTGCCGCTACTGCGCCACTCTTTACTGGGTGCCAAAAAAGGGGACGCGTTTGCGTCCCCTCATATCAGTGCGTTTCCTCAGATGGTCGGTTCCGGCAGCGGCTGTTGCACCGCGTCTTCCAGGATGGCCCGGAACTCCTCGCCGTCGATCTTCTCCTTTTCCAGCAGGAGGTTGATGATTTTTTCCATCTTGTCAGCATTTTTGGCGATGATGTCGGTGGCGCGCCGTTCGGCATCTTCCAGCACCGTGCGGATCTCCTTGTCAATGAGAGCACTCAGTTCCTCCGAATACTCCCGCGCGTGACCGAAGTCGCGCCCCACGAAGATCTCTTTGTCGCCCGCCAAGTAGACCGGGCCGAGTTCCTCGCTCATGCCGTATTCGGTAATCATTCGCCTGGCGATGTCGCTGGCGTGCTTGAGGTCACTGGTGGAACCGGTGGACACGTCGCCCAGCAGCTGCCGTTCGGCCACGTGGCCGCCCATGGCCATGGCGATGTCGTCGAGCAGTTTCGCCTTGGTGATGAAGTGCATCTCCTCCGACGGGATGGTCTGGGTGTAGCCGCCAGCCTGGCCACGGGGGATGATGGAGACCTCCTTGACCGGGTCACACCCCGGCAGGGAGTTGGCAACCAGTGCATGGCCAGCCTCGTGGCAGGCCACCAGCCGGCGATCCCTGTCGGTCACCTTGCGGCTCTTCTTCTCCGGCCCCATGGCCACGCGGTTGATGGCCTCGGTGATCTCCTGCATGGAGAGCTTCTTTTTGTTGCGCCGGGCGGCGAGGATCGCCGCCTCGTTCATCACGTTTTCGAGATCCGCCCCGGTGAACCACGGCGTCATCTTGGCAATGGTCTCCAGGTTCACGTCGGTGTCCAGGGGCTTGGTGCGGGAGTGAACCCGCAGCACTTCCTCACGGCCCTTGGAGTCGGGGTAGCTCACGACAATCTGACGGTCGAACCGGCCGGGACGCAGCAGCGCCGGGTCCAGAATGTCGGCACGGTTGGTGGCCGCCAGAATGATGATACCTTCGTTGATGTTGAAGCCGTCCATCTCCACGAGCAGCTGGTTGAGCGTCTGCTCGCGCTCGTCGTGGCCGCCGCCCATGCCCGCGCCGCGGTGGCGGCCCACCGCGTCGATCTCATCGATGAACACGATGCAGGGGCTGTTGCGCTTGGCCCGCTCAAAGAGATCACGCACGCGGGAAGCGCCGACGCCCACGTAGAGCTCCACAAAGTCTGAACCCGAGATGGTGAAGAACGGCACGCCGGCCTCACCGGCCACGGCCCGGGCCAGCAGCGTTTTGCCGGTACCAGGAGGGCCCACCAGCAGCACGCCCTTGGGGATGCGCGCGCCCAGGTCCAGGAACTTTTGGGGGTTCTTCAGGAACTCGACGATCTCGGCGAGCTCCTCTTTCTCCTCATCGGCCCCGGCAACCTCGTTGAAGGTTACGGTACGCTGGGTGCCGTCCACCATCTGGGCCCTGGACTTGCCGAAGCCCATGGCCTTGTTCTGGTTGCCCTGCATCTGGCGCATGAAGAGGAACCACATACCGCCGATGATGAGCACCATGATGAGGTAGGGCAGCAGGGTCGTGAGCCACGACTCCTCCGGCAGGGGCAGGTAATCGACGGCGAATGGCCAATCCAGCTTGGTGACGTCATCGACGGCTACGCCCTTCATCGAGGCCACGATGCCGTTGATGTCGGTTTCATAGTCCTTGGTCAGCACGGTCTTGAAGTCGTAGTTCTTGGGGAACTGCTCCTTGGTGATCTTGCTGTCCTGGTAGAGCCCGACGAGCAGGCTCTGCCCCTCCACAATGTTGACACGGGCGACTTTGTTATCCTTCACTGCCGCCAGAAAATCCTGATAGGCCAGGTCCACCTTCTCGGTCTTGGTGCCGGTGATACCTGGCATGAACAGGGACATCAGCAGTACGACGACGAATAGACCGACGAAGACCACTGCCCCCCGCATAAATACATTTTTCAAGCCCAGATCCTCCCAGGTAAAGCTAGAATGACGCAGTATTATTGTATTATATCACGCCGCGGTGGACGCCGCAACAACGCAACCGTCCACCGCCAGCGTATCACACCTGTTCGGATGGTTCGGTGACCGTTGTCACCGGGCGGCCAGTGCCTCAAACCGCTCCACGTTGGCGCGGATGACATCGAGCGACCCCTGCCAGAAGGCGCGGTCCCGCACGTCGATGCCAACGCTCTTGCAAACGGTGGCGATGTCGGCGCTGCCGGTGGCAGCCAGCAGGCGCTTGTACTCCGGCAGGAAGGCCGCGCCGCGCTGCTGATAGAGCCCGTAAACGCCCAGGCCGAACAGCAGGCCAAAGGCATACGGGAAGTTGTAGAAGTTGACCTCCATATAGTAGTGGCCCTTGCACAACCACATATACGGGTGCAGCAGATTCTCATCCAGGCCTTCGCCGTAAGCACGCTTCTGCGCCGCCAGCATCAAAGCCTTGCAGTCCTCGGCACTCAATAAGTGGTCCTGGCGGGCTTCAAAGACCGACGACTCGAAGTAGTAGCGGCTCAGGATGTCCACCACAACCTGGGTTGACTCCATCAGTTGGGCTTCCAGCAGGCCCAGCCGCTCACTGTCGCTGGCTGCCTCGGCAATGGCCTTGTTGGTGATGAGCGTCTCAAAGAAGATCGAGGCGGTCTCAGCCAGCTGCATGGGGTAATCGGCGTTGAGAACGCTCTCGTCCTTGATGCAGTGGGAGTGATAGCCGTGGCCCAGCTCGTGGGCCAGCGTCGTCACCGCGTTAAAGCTGCCATCGTAGTTCGAGAGGATACGGCTCTCGCCAATCTCGTGGACGGAGGAGCAGAACGCCCCGCCCTGCTTGCCCTCGCGCGGCTCGGTGTCCAGCCACTCCTGGGCGAAGGCATCGTCGATGAAGCCGCCCATGTCGGGGCTGATGGCGTTGAAGGAATTGACGAGGTAAGCCCGGGCCTCCTCCAGCGTGAAGCGCTGGTCCACGTCACCCATGGGGGCGAAGAGGTCGTAGAACGGCAGACCGTTCTGATGGCCCAGCATCTTGGCCTTGGCCTTGAGGTACCGGCGGAACACCGGCAGGTACTCCTCCATGGCGCCGATCATGGCGTCCAGCGTCTGGCGGTCCATGCGGCTTTCAAAGAGGGTGGCCTCCAGCGGGGAAGCGAACCCCCGCAGCCGGCACTTGGTCAGCACCTCGCCCTTGATGCCGTTGAGGCAGGCGGCGGCGCTCTTCTCAATCTTGGCATAGCAGGCCAGCTCGGCTTCGTAGGCGCGGCGTCGCACGGCGGGGTCGGCGTCGTAAGCGAGGTTGCGCACCATGGGCAGCGTCAGCTTCTTCACCTCGCCGTCCACTTCCATCTCGGCCATCACCGTGCTCGTCAGGGTGTTGTGCAGGTTGCTCCACGCCTTGGAACCGGTGATCTCCATGAGGGAGAGCGCCTTTTCCACGTCGTCGGAGAGCATGTATTTGGCATAGCCCTGGTTCTCCTCCAGGAAGAAGGCATAGGGCTGCAGGGCCGGTGCGGCGGCAATGATGCCGGCGAGCGTCTCGCCCAGGCCGCCCAGATACTTGCGGAAGAGGACGGTCGCCTCCACGCCTTCGGCCTGCTTGTTGCTCAGGCGCTCAATCCAGGCGTTGGCGTCGGGGTCTTCGGCTACCACGCTCATGCGCAGGTAGGCATAGTCCAGCAGCCGCTGCAGCCGCAGGTAGTACTGCTCCAACCGCTCGATGACACCGGCGATCGCCACCGCCGGGTCGCCCTGCAGGCTGGTGCGGCAGTAGTTGGTCAGGTCGGCAATGCGCTCATCGAGCCTTTTTACATCGCCAGTAAACTCTGCACTTTCAAAGGATGTGTACAGGCGATCGAGATTCCACTTCATCGGTTCCCCTCCTCATGCCTCGGCCGCTGGCTTCCCAGCGGCCGTCAGGCTGTCATTCCCCGTCCTTGCCCGGTTCGGCAAAGGCCCCCAGGTACTGGGCGCAGATGTCCATGGCGGCATCCACCTCGGCGTCACCCTCCACCACACCGCGGCGGAAGGGCAGCTCTGCCAGCAGCGGCACGCCCTCGTTGGCAAGGGTCTGGCGGGCTTCGCCATCGTCAAAGAGCGGCACGCGCTCGCCGCTCACCGGGGCGGTGACGTATGCCATATTCTGCACGGCACCCAGCACCGGCACGTTCATCTGCCGGCACATGTTGAGCGCCTTCTTCACGATCATCGTGACCATATCGTCGGCCAGCGACACCAGCACAACCCCACCCACCGGCAGGTTTTGCAGGGCGGTGATGGCCGCGTCACCCGTTCCCGGCGGCAGATCGATCAGGATAAAATCCTGCTTGCCCCAGAACACATCGGTCCAAAACTGCTTGATGACACCGGTGATGACGGGCCCCCGCCACAGCACCGGCTGGTCCTCCTGCTCCAGCAGCAGGTTTAAAGACATGACCGGGATGCCATCCCGATCCTCCGGCGGTACCAGGCCGAACATGCCATTGTCCACTTTGGCACCGGCCACCCCCATCACCCGCGGCATGCTGGGCCCGGTGATGTCGGCGTCCAGAACGCCCACGCGGAAACCACGGCGCTTGAGCGCCCGGGCCAGCAGGGCCGTCACCGTGGACTTGCCCACGCCGCCCTTGCCGCTCATCACGGCAATGACCTGGCCGATCTCGTTGTTCTCGTTGTTCTCCACCCCGCAGTTTGTCTTCTGCTGCGGGGAACATTTGCTGCTGTTGGCGCAGCCCTCACAGTGCGACACAGTTGCCCCTCCATTGTTTGGAAAATCACTGACGACCCCAATATAGACCAGCGCTTCTATTTTGTCAATTTTCGGGTGCCATACGCACCGACACAGGGCGGTAACATTGCCCAAGGATGGACGGCTCAGGATACATTTGAAAAATCGCATATACGGCATGGAACCAACCGTGGTATACTAATAGAATAACGTGCCATCAAAAGCAGGAGATGCCATGAACACCGTCCATCACACGCCCGACCTCTCGCGCTTTGAAAAGGCCCTGAAGACCCGCGGCCTGCGCCTGACCGCCCAACGGGTGGAGGCGCTGCAGGCAGTGGCATCGATGGAGGGGCACTTCACCGCCGAGGACCTACACCGCACCCTCAACCGCGGCGACGTTGGCATCGCCACGGTCTACCGCGCCGTGCAGTTGCTGCAGGACATGGGCTACATCAAGCGGGCCCATCTGCCCGGCGGCAGCACGGTCTATGAGTACTGCGCGGACGACGAGGGCCACTCCCACGCCCATCTGCAGTGCCTGCGCTGCGGCGCGGTACTGGAGTTGAAGGAGGACATGATGGCCGGCATTGAGCAAGCGGTGCTCACCCAATACGGGTTCCTGGTCAGCGACCATCACATCACGTTGACCGGCCTGTGCGCCGACTGTGCCAACAAGGTAAAATAAAGCGCCCGCTTTCCCGCATACCCCCTTGTGATCCCGTGCGCCTTTCCGTAATATTGAACTACATCCATTTTTTCCGGAGGATTGCCATGGCACTCCATCATGACACCATCAACCGCATCGACGCCATCTTTGCCGGGGCGGCTGCCGATGGCCGCAGCACCCTGCACGAGCACGAAGTCTACGGCATGCTGGAGTCGCTGGGCCTTTCGGTGCCCAAACACGTCTTCGTGCGGGACATGAACGAGATCAACGGCGCGCTGCTGGGACGTTTCTCCGGCGGGGCGCTCATCGTCAAGACCGTCTCGCGCAACCTGGCCCACAATCAGCGCTACGGCGGGGTAAAACGGGTGACAAACCTCGATCCGCTGTTTGTGCGCTTTGTGCTCCACAACATGCGGGAAGAAGTGCTCTCCCACTTCCCGGCTGACAACCAGCCGACCATCGACGGGTTCCTCATCGTGGAGTTCGTGACCTTCACCCAGGCGCTGGGCAACGAGATCATGATCGGCCTGAAGGATGACCCGGCCTTTGGCCCGGTGGTGACGCTCACCAAGGGCGGCGACGACGCGGAGTTCTTTGCCGCGCACTACGACGCGGCGAACCTGCTGCTGGCCCCGGTGAGCTACCACGATGCCCAGGCGCTGACTCGCTCGCTGAAAATCAGCATCAAGTACGAGGAACAGGGCCACCCCGAGTACCTCGACATGATGGCCAGGGCGCTGGCGGTGCTCTCAGAGTTGGGGATGGCTTACTCCCCCATGGCGGACACGCGCCCCCGCTTCCTGCTGCAGACGCTTGACCTCAACCCCTTTGTGTTTGCCGAGGACGGGCGCTTCCTGGCGGTGGACGGCTATGCCGAGTTCACCGCCTGCGACGACTGCCTGACGGTGGTACAGGCCCCCAACACCCGGAACCTGCGGCGGTTCTTCGCGCCGGAGGGCATTGCCGTGCTGGGGGTGTCCACCGACGCCACCCGCCACAGCATGGCACGGGTCATCGCCACGCTCTTCCACGACCTGGGGCGGCAGGACGTTTACTGCGTCAACCCCAAGGGCGGCGAGACGGTCATCAACGGCGCGGCCTACCCGCTTTACCGGAGCCTGGACGACATCCCCCACCCCTACGACCTGGTGGTGTATGCCGCCCCGGCCCAGCACTCGATGTCGTTTGTACGGAGCCTGCCGGCAGACAAAGCGGTGGTGCTCATCTCCGGCGTGCCGTCCAACATGCCCTACCCCGACTTCGCCGAGGCGGTATTGAGCGGCCGGCCCGACGGGGTGCGCTTCATCGGGCCCAACTGCATGGGCGTCTTCTATGCCCCTGGCGGCGAAAGTCAGGGGGTCAACACGCTGTTCATTGAGGAGGAGCGCCTGCACGTGGCCTGGGGCAAACACTCCAACGCGGCACTGCTGACCCAGAGCGGCGCCATGGCCATCACCAGCATCGAGCGCACCCAGTCCGCCCCCATCTTCCGCGCCATTGTCAGCTTTGGCAACAAGGTCGACGTCAACATTCCAGACCTGATGTGCCACTTTGAACAGGACCCCCAGATCGACATCCTGAGCATGTACATCGAGGGCATTTCCGCCAGGGAGGGCCGCCAGTTCTTTGACATGGCGCGTCAGAGCAAAAAGCCCATCGTGGTCTATAAATCAGGCCGTACCGAGGCCGGGGCCAAGGCTGCGGCCAGCCACACGGCGTCCATCTCCGGCAGCTACGACGTATTCCGCGCTGCCTGCCAGCAATCCGGCTGCGTGCTTGCCGAGGAGCTGGATGACTTCTACAACTACACCCGGGCCTTCGCCATGCTCCACAGCCGCAAACCCGCAGGCCGCCGGGTGGCCGGGGTCGTGAACGCCGGGCTCGACGCCACCATGGGCGCGGACACGCTACGCAGCCTGCAGCAGGCCGCCCTGCAGCCGGAGACGACCGAACGCCTTCGTACCCTCAACCGGCACGGGCTGGTGGATGTCCACACCTCATTCCTCGATCTCACCCCCATGACCGACGACGTGTTGTTCGTGGAGTTCGTCGAGGCCGTCCTCAGCGACCCCGGGGTGGACTGCATGTTTGTGGCCATCGTCCCCCACATTGACAACCTGAAGACCACGCCCGACCGGTACCTGGACGACGACGCCATCGCCCCGCTGCTGGTGCGCCTGCACCAGCGCACGCAGAAGCCCCTCGTCGTGTCGGTCAACGCCGGCCAGCACTACCAGGCCATGGTGCGCTATCTCGAGGAGAACGGCCTTCCCGTCTACCCCGACATCCGCTCGGCCATCCGCAGCCTCGACGCGTTCGTGGAGTATTGGACGAAGTAAGCAATCCTATCCAACCGCCCGTCAACCATGGTGTTGGCGGGCGGTTTGCGTTTTCGCTCTCGATGCTATATGGTACTAATATAGATACAGAAGGAACGTAAGGGGGCCTGCGACATGAAGGTCGCTTTCCTCGATCGAGACGGAACCATCATCCGCGATTACCCCGATGAAGATTGGCGCTCTGCCCGGGAGCCGGAGTTTCTCCCCGGAGCCATGGACGCCATGGCGCGGTTGCTTGCCCTGAGGTATGATTTGATCGTCGTCACCAACCAATACCTGATTGGTGAGGGCGTACTCTCCCTGCAGGAATACCATTCGTTCGATCGGAAATTCCAGAACGCCTTGGCTGCAAACGGGGTTCGTGTGCTGGATACCTTTTTCTGCCCCCATGCCCGTTGGGAAGGATGCGGCTGCTGTAAACCCAAGCCCGGCATGATTCAGCAAGCAATGGCAAAACACCCCGATATTGACCTTTCGCAGAGCTTCCTGGTGGGGGACTCCGCGGCAGACGCCGGGTTGTCCGCCGCCTTCGGCTTGCCCTTCTTTGGCATCGGTCTGCCGGTGAAGACACGCATTCAGGGTCTTGCAGAGGTTCCCGGCCTACTGAGTAGCCAACCATCGCAGTGAGACACCCCAAAAGAGCGACACCATGCAGATGTGTTGCTGACACCCTGTTGTCAACGTTGTTTGCTATACTATATACAGAGAACAGCCCCCAAGGAGAGCCCCATGAAGCACGAACTTGGCACCGAACGGCACAACACACTGCGGGAGAGCCGGCCCGGGCAATATGACCTCTTCTCCCACCACGCCCCCACCGATCCAACCACCAGCCACAGTGAGCCCGACAGCGTGATGGCCCTTCTGGAGGTGCGCCGTGGCTGACCCCAACCCACAAACCATTGCAGCGCTGCGGCTCCAGCGGCAGCACCTCGTCTCCCCCGCTACCCACATGGAGTACGACGATCTCTTTCGCACGCTGTCGCCGGTGACGACAGTGTACTGGTGCCGACCCGGTGAGCCGCCGCGCCTGGTGCACCGCGCAGCCTTCGACGACCTGGCCCACAACGACCGCCGTCGTGCCGGGCGGGACATCCTGAAGGGCCGTTACCTGGGCGGGGCCATCGGCTACGTCGACCGGCGGGACCTGGAGCTCTTCGCCTGCGCCACCCGCAAGGCGCTGCCCTTCCACACGCGGCTGGAGGAGGAGATTCTCACCCTGCTGCGCCACGAAGGGCCCATGACCATCGGGCAGATGAAGGAGGTCACCGGTCACCTGGTGCGCGACATCACCCCCGCCCTCCACCGCCTGCAGCAGGCCTTTGAGGTCTTCGAGGATCAAATTGACCGTGACTGGGACCGCGGGTTCTACCGGATGGAGAGTGAGTTCCCAGAAGTGGATTTGGCACGCTACACCCCCGTGGAGGCCGCAGCCGAGCTCATCCGTCGCTGGCTGCCGCTGGCGGTGGCGGCCGACGCCACCCAGGTGCGAGACTATTTCCGCCTGCCGGCAACGGTGGTCAAAGCGGCGCTGGCATTGCTGCGGGAGCGGGGGGAGGTGACCGAGGTGGGTGCTGGGCTCGTGGCGCTGCCGGGGGACGCGACGTTGCTCTGCGAGCCGATGGAGCCCGCTCCGTCGGTCTTTGCCCTGCACCGGGCCGACCCGTTGGTGCGCCAGCACGAAAGCACCCTCAAGGCCCGCTTCGCCCACCCCCAGTGGGAGACGCTCTTTTATCTGCTCCTCGACGGGCAGTTTGCCGGGGCCGTCGTGGGGGCCTTCAAGCAGGGGCCCTTCGTGCTGGAGGATGTGATCCTCACACTGCCAGACGGCGAGAAAACACGCCGGCGAGAGGCGATCGTACAGGCAATTTACAAGGTCAACGACCCTGAGCGCAGCCCCCTGCGCCGATGGGACGGAAAGGAGCTGGAACATGACTGAAATAGAATCGCGCTGCGGCCTTCTCTGTACCGGCTGCCCCTGGCGGGAGAGCCACGGCTGCCGCGGCTGTGTGGAGTCACTGGGGCACCCCTTCCACGGGGAATGTCCGGTGGCCCAGTGTTGCCAGGCGCGCGGCCACGCCCACTGCGGCGAGTGCGACGAGTTGCCCTGCGGTAAGCTCTACGCCTACTCCTTCGCCGACCCGGTGCACGGCGACCACCCGCCAGGCGCCCGGGTGGCACAGGTGCGCCGCTGGGCCGCCGAGCGCGGCACCCATGCCTGGCGCAACGTACTGCTGACCAGCGCGGGGTGGGAGGACGACGCGGGCAACCGGCGTGCCAACATCGCCGGGCGGTTCCTGAGGATGCTGCCCGGCTCCCCCGCCGATGCCCGGGTGCTGTTTGTCACCGCCGCCGCCATCAACGACGACGCCCGCGCCATGGTGCCCGTGTGCCGGCAGCAGCTCATTGGTATTGGCATTCAGCCCAAGAACATCGTGGACTGCGACCTCTCCGCCCCGGTGTCGCTGGACGATGCCATGGGTTATGATGTGGTCTACTTCACCGGCGGGGACACCGCCCATCTGCTGCGCCGAGTGCGGGCCACCGGTTTCGACCGGGTTGTCAAGGCCATGGTGTTTGCAGGCAAGGTCTATGTGGGTGTCAGCGCCGGCAGCCTCATTGCCACGCCCAACATCGGCCAGCTGGAGGACACCGACACCGCAGGGTTGGCACTGGTTCCGGCCCTGCTCTCGGTGCACTGCCCCGCTGACGCCAAGCCCCGCGGTGACCTGCCGCTGCCCCACCTGCCCCTGACTGACCGGCAGGCGTTGGCCGTGGCCTGGGACGGCTGGGAACTGTTGGAAGACTGAACGCAAACAAGAAGAGGGGGGCCAATGGCCCACCTCTTCGTCTGCAGTGTATGTGCGCATTGGCAGCGGCTGCCTGCTGCCCCATCCTTTCATTGTGCCCCGCGCGCCTCTGACAAGTTCAACTGAGCGCCGGGCCCTGCCACTTGGCTACTCCTCGGCGGATTCGTCGGACGTGGCGGAGGAAACGACACGGGTGGCACGGCCAACAACGTAGCGCTTGATGAGAAGCTTGATGACCGCAGCCACAGGCACCGCCAGCAGGATGCCCCACGCCCCAAAGAGCCCGCCGATGACGATGATGGAGAACAGCGCCCAGAACGGCGACAACCCCACCCGGTCGTTGATGACGTAGGGCTCGATGAAGTAGTTATCCACCGCCTGCACAGCGAGGATGGCCACCAATGTCCAGATGGCCTTTTCCGGGCTGTCTACCAGGGCGATGAGCACCGGCGGAATGGCACCAACAAAGGGGCCGATGTAGGGCACGAGGTTTGTCACGGCGATGATGAGGCTCATGAGGACGGCGTAACGCACCTTCAGGAGGGAAAAGAGCACCATCGCCAGCGCGAACACGATGAGTGAGGTAAAGAGCTTGGCACTGATGTACTTTCCAAAGACGCTGTCAACGGACTCAAAAAAGTCAGTGATGCTGCGGCTGCGCCGCTCCCCCAAGCGGGCGTGCAGCAGGTGCCTGGTGCTCTCGCCAATGTGCTCCCGCTCGTTGAGCAGGTAGAACGACAGCACCAGCCCCAGCAGGAAGCTGGCAATGGAAGACACAAACTCAAACACGAAGTTGGTGACGCCTGACAGAAGGTTGGTGGTGTAGGTGGCAAAGTTGTCGTTGAACCGCACAATCTGAGAGTCGATGGCGTTGCGAACGGTGGCGTTTGAGAGCAGTGGATGGGTGGCAACATGGTCGTTGTAGTAATCAAGCACCGTGTCATAGTAGCCCGGTACGTTGCGGATGAGGTCGCCGATGTTGCTGGTGATGGCCGGGAACACATAGGAGAGTGCAATGACCAGCAGCGTCGCCAATATGATATAGACGAGCACCAGGGAGATGATCTTGCGCCGCCGCTCCGCCCGGCCCCGCAGCGCCCGGCACAGCATCGCGTCCACAGAGCTGACCGCGGGGCTCAGGATGTAGGCGATGACGACAGCGGTGATGAAGGGGCTCAGCAGCGCCAGCAGGAAGCCCAGCCCATTGCGCAGGCTCTGCCAGATGTCATCGGACGCCTCCAACAGGCGGTTGAACAGAATCAACGCCGCCACCGTGCCAAACACGTAGGCGCAAACTTTCAGGTACTTTCGATCGATGTGGAACCGCATGCCACCCCACCCAATCCACGCCGCAACGGCGCACTTTCCTTTCTATTATTCTATCATAGTCCCGTTGGTGTTTCACCGCGTCGGCGTACAATTCGATACACATTTTCAATCAAAAATACCCGTTGACAGAAGCCGCTCCATCCTGTATATTAATAGGCGTCGCTCTGATCGGCGGCTGAGCGCTTGACACTGCGGGGTGTGGCGCAGCCTGGTAGCGCACGTGCTTTGGGAGCATGGGGCCGGAGGTTCGAATCCTCTCACCCCGACCAGACGTGGCCCCTTGGTCAAGTGGTTAAGACATCGCCCTTTCACGGCGGTAACAGGGGTTCGAACCCCCTAGGGGTCACCATTTCCTTGAAGTTTTGGGCCTTTAGCTCAGCTGGTTAGAGCGGTCGGCTCATAACCGATTGGTCCTCCGTTCGAATCGGAGAAGGCCCACCACACACAACATTCAACCATGGCCCGGTAGTTCAGTTGGTTAGAACGCTAGCCTGTCACGCTAGAGGTCGAGGGTTCGAGCCCCTTCCGGGTCGCCAATTTGCCTCGGTAGCTCAGTCGGTAGAGCAAGGGACTGAAAATCCCTGTGTCGACAGTTCGATTCTGTCCTGAGGCACCAAAATGCTGGGGTAGCTCAATTGGCAGAGCAGCTGATTTGTAATCAGCAGGTTGCGGGTTCGAGTCCCATCACCAGCTCCAAAGAGCCACGACGTGGAGGGATTCCCGAGCGGCCAAAGGGGGCAGACTGTAAATCTGTTGTCTCAGACTTCGGTGGTTCGAATCCACCTCCCTCCACCAACACAGTTCTGCGTGCGAGAATGGCGGAATTGGCAGACGCGCTAGATTCAGGTTCTAGTGGTCGAAAGGCTGTGCAGGTTCAAGTCCTGTTTCTCGCACCAAATGTCACCGCAACTGAAGTTGCGGTGATTTTTTACGCTTATGACAGAAAGCAGAGGCCTCCTCCGCTCCTGGGGTTGTGTGGATTCCATGCATTTCCTGTGTATAGTAAACCGACGGAAAGATCGGTTGGAAAGTTTGGTAGCAGCTTTGGATACAAACATGAATGACCGGATGAAGATTGTGGCGGAAGAATATGGCATCCCGGTTGACGCTGTCAGCCCGATGACCATGGGTGTCGGCGGGGATACCTACCTGCTACGAAGCCCTCTGGGTAAGTTCATCTACAAAGAGTCTCAGGGGGACGAGATCAACCACCCGCAAACAGAAGCCCCCCTCTGTGATTTTCTACTCAGAAAAGGCATTCCCGTTGCAGAGTACCGGAGAAACCGTCAAGGTGGGTTTCCCCTTGACCTCGGCGGTGGGAGAACCGCAAATCTCTATCGGTTTGTCGAAGGTCAGGTGTTCCGCCCCAACACAGCACCGGAATGGTTTCTGCAGCAATCCCCCCTCCTGCTTGCCAGGATTCACAGTGCCATGCAGGATTACAACCCCCTTCCGTACGGACTGGGGAAAGCCTTCTTTGACCACATGACGCCCGAACGCGCAAAGAAGTCCTATCTGGAATCCATGGAACTGGCAAAAACACAGGGGCAATTCCATATCATGGACGCCCTGGTGTTTCGTTGTGAGCTGATGGACAAAATCAAGGACTGGCATTTTGATACGAACAAACTGACCTATCGCAACACGCATGGCGACTATACGGTCAATCAGATCATCTGCGGCGATGGTTGCATCAACGCGGTGATCGACTGGACAAGCGCCTGCAGACACCCAGTGGTTTGGGAGATCACACGCTCCTTCTTCTATGCGGAGCCGACCTGTGCCGACGGCCGCTATGACGAAAAGAGGCTTGAGCAGTATGTGGATCGGTATTGCGGCATCGCTGAACTGAACCAATACGACAGGGAGCATTTGCTGACTTTATATTACTACCAGCTTGCCGTGTGTGATTATTATTCCCAATATCTTCATGCGGAGGACGACAAGAAGGACGAATACCTCTCACAGGCAGAGTTTGCCACGAAGGTGCTGCAAAACAGCGGGATTGCGCCAATCTAGCGCTCATTGGGGCTGTGGAGCCAAAAGGAACGGGTCAACAACGAACCCTCTCCCACGGGAGAGGGTTCGTGACGCTATTGCCCCGCCATCCTCTGCTCCGCCATTCGAATCATCTCTCGTACCATGTTCCCGCCAATTTGGCCGCCAACCTTGCCCCAATCCTTGGATGGCACATCTCCCCAGTCCTCACGGGTTGGGAGATTGAGCGACTGTTCGTTGGCAATCTCGTTCTTCATCCGCTGCAAGGCGTCGCCTGCACCGGGGACGAGCAAATCGTTGCCGTTGTTCTGATTTCCCTGCGATCCCATCAAAACCCCTCCTATCTTCTCTTGTGAAAGGCACCCCTCCCATTGGGAGAGGTGCCACCCAGGCGCTATTCCTTTTTCATTTGCTCCTCGGCAATCTCGATCATTTTACGAACCATATTGCCGCCCACGCGCCCGCAGTCTTTTGAGGTTACATCTCCCCAGTCCTCTTTGTCCGGTACATCGATGTCGAGTTCTTCGGCGGTTTCGTACTTCATTTTCGCCAAAGCATTCTGGGCATCCCGAACAAGGATTGACTTTTTGTGGCTCTTACGAGCTCCCATTCGTGTTCCCTCCTTCTGACCAACCATAGTGTTCCCGCAGGGCAGAGCCAAACACGATGCAAATGTTTATCGCCATTCCAAAAGAAACTAAAGGAAGACACCGGTGGGTTCCTCAGCTTGCGATGAATAAACGCCCGCCATATGCACCAAAGTATCTTTGGCATTCCCTGCGTCAAGATGCACCTGCCTTGTGGCAGGAACCGAATGTTAAGACTGATGCGGTTGCGTGGAGCGAAATGATGATAGGATTTCTGATACTCATTGCAATCATCGCCCTGGTGGGTTCCCTCCTCGCACACCGGTACAAAGTGAACGTGCTTGCCTCGGCGAATGCTTGGGACGGAGTAAACTTCACGCTCACTGCCCTGCACCCAATTTTGCGGGTTGACGTTACGCTGGAACAGGACATGCCGTTTTTGACCTTGCACGTCTTCAAGCTGAGGGTTTTCAATGCGCCGGTACCCATTCCTCAAAAGAAGGGGCGCGCCTTGAACAAGGCCCGCCTCCTGCGTGCTGTCGCACTCTCCGACATGGAGCTGACCGTCACAGCGGGATTGCAGAGTCCTTTTGAAACGGGAATCCTGTGTGCCGCATTTGCCGTCGCGTTTCCATTTGTCTCCATGGTTGGGGACATCCAGAAACTGACGTTCCGCCCAGACTTCTTTGCGTGGGACGATTCATTCCGCGTGCAGGCGGATGCAAATTTCAGTTTGGGCCACACTATGGTCAACTACGCAAAAGGAGGATTTGGCCGATGAATTACGAACAAGACCGGGACATGACCCAAGGGCTTACCCAATACGTGGATACATTGTTCAATAATATGAAGAGTTTTTCCCAGATGGATGGCCTCATTGGAAAACCGGTGGTGCAGGGGGACAAGACTTTTATGCCCGTAATCTCCGTAACCGTGGGATATGGCGGCGGGGATACGCAGACCAAGGCGAACAACAACACCGGGAACACTGCGTCCAACAAGGGGAGGATGCTTTCGGACGCGATGGGCATTGGGGCGAAGCTCTGCACCGACGCAATCATCGTGATTGACAAGGACAATGTTCTGGTCGCCCCCATGGGTGCAAAGGGCGGCATGGCACAAATGATTGAGAAGATTCCTCAGATTGTCGGCAGCATGACGTCCGGCGGCCAACAACAGCAGCAGCAACAGCAACAGCAGAAGAATCAAACCACTTGATGGCGCTTAGCTGAGGCCGACTGGCCACACATCCCGTTTATCAAAGTCCTCGTTCCCGCAGGAGAACGAGGACTTTTGCGCGCGGCCCCAGGGTTGGACGGATGCCGCTTCCCCTCTCCATTAAACCCCAGGAGCCATTCGACTCCTGGGGTTCAGTGGGGCATGTCAGCTGAACAGCCTGTCGTTGGCGTACTCGGTGTCCCACTGGTCGGTGGGCGCCCACAGCTCGGGGGTACCGGGCATCCGATGCTCGCGGAGCACCTCGTCGTTGAGGTCGTCAAACCCCAGGCCGGGCCGGTCGGACACCGGGATGAAACCGTTCTGAATTACCTTTCCGTCGTAGCCGGTGATCATGTCATCCCACCACGGCACGTCGGGGGCGTTGAACTCGGTGGCGATGAAGTTCTCCGTCGCCACACCCATGTGGGCGGTGGCCAGCGCGGCCACCGGGGTTTCGCACATGTGCAGCGCCATGGCAACGTTGTGCCGCTGGGCCAGGTCGCCAATCTTCTTGGCCTCCAGAATGCCGGTGGAACAGATGTCGGGATGGATGATGGGTACGGCGCGGTTGTAAATGAGATCCTCGAAGGTCTCCAGCGAAGAAAGATCCTCCCCCGTCGCCATCGGCGTGGTGGTGATCTGCCGCAGGCGCTTGTATTCCTCCGTCCAGGTGCAGGGGAGCATGTCCTCCGCCCAGCTGAGGTTGTACTTCTCCAACCGGCGGAGCAGCCGTGCCGAGTCCTCAAAGTTGAGGTAGCCCAAGTGGTCGATGGCCAGGGGGATCTTGTACCCCAGCTTCTCCCTCATGTGGGCCACCTGCTCCTCATACCGGTCCAAGCCGCGCTCGGTCATGCGGTACAGGCGGGTGGGCGACTGGGTGTTGACGATGTCATAGTATTGATTGCGGCGCTGCAAAAACTCCGGGTCCGGGGTCCAGCTGCGGTCACGGATATACTTGAAGTGCTCGGGACCGGCCTGCAGGTGCTCCTGCACGATGGTGCCCGGCGCGCTGATGAGCTCCTCATCGGGGAACATGCCCTGGATTGTCTCCACCCCCAGGACGGCCTTGACCATCGTGTAGCCGCCCTCATCGGCATACTTGCGCAGGCGTGCGCCCATGGTATAGCCATCGCCGTTGCCGCCGGGCGTGTTGACGCCCAGGTCACAGTAGACGCGGGCTGCGTCACGGAATTTGCCACCCAGCATCTGGTAGACCGGCACGCCAAAGGCCTTGCCCGCCAGGTCCCACAGGGCAATCTCGATGCCGGCCACGCCGCCGCCCTGCCGGGCTGGGCCCATGAACTGCTTGATGCGCCGAAAGAGCTTGTCCACATTACAGGGGTTCTCCCCCAGCAGGCGGCCCTTAAGCATGGCCGCGTAGGTGCGGGAGCTGAAGTCGCGAATCTCACCAATGCCGGTGATCCCCTGGTTGGTATAGATCTTGACCAGAATGCAGTGCATCGGCGCACCCATGAGGTCCACAAACCTCATGTCCGTAATCTTCAGATCCGACGGGCGGGAATAGGTATTGACGTGATGGAGCGCGGACTCATAATTGTCGGTCATCGATGGTCTCCTTTCCCTGGGCTGTCGTGTGCCTTCGTATCCTCCAGCCAAGGCAATTCTATTTCCTGCCAATCCCAGCGTCAAGGATTGTCTAGGGGCCCGGCTTCAGAACCCTCGCGCTTTCCGGTATGTATTGGTCGATTCCCCGCCCACACCACCACCGGATCCCATGCAAACCGCCCATCCGGATAACAAACTACGGTATGGCGAATTCATTGTGTATTCTTCGGCGTTACGTGGTATATGGATGGAAATGGAAAATGAAAGAGGTACCCGTATGCAGCAACGCCAGTACACACGCATCGACACCATACGCCGGTATGTGGACCGCATGCTACTGGAGAACAAGGACGACACCGACCGCAGGAATGGGTACGTACACCTGTATGCCGTGGGCATGGCCGCCGCGCTGATTGCCCTGAAGCGGGGGCACGACCGTGCCTGGGCGGAGTTGGCCGAGATTGCAGGCATGCTGCACGACTACACATCCTACCAGGGCAAGGATGGCCCCAACCACGCCCAGGAATGCGAACCGGTGGTCCGCGCCCTCCTGCTGGACGCGAGGCAGTTCCAGCCGGAGGAAATCGAGCTCATCTGCCACGCGGTGTGCCACCACAGCGAAAAAGGTAGCGTGGGCACGGCGTTTGACGAGATCGTCAAGGACGCCGATGTGCTGCACCATTGGCTGCGCAACCCCATGGAGGAGTATTGGTACGACAACGATCGTGCCCGACAACTGGCCAAGGAATTTGCATTGAACGCGTGACTGCGCCAGCAAGAAGGCCTGCACACGGCGGCATCGCGCAATCAAGCCAATACCCCGCCCCGCCTGGCATACCACCCGCGGATGTTGCAGTTAACTCTTCCCCAATGGTTCCCTTCGGCTATAATGAAGGAAACACCAACCAGGAGGTACCCGCAACATGGGCGGAGTGATTGTGACAAAAGCGATGGATGTGCCCAGCAAACATTGGGAGGAGCACACGGGCTTTGCCTACGACCGGCGCATTCTCATCCCCAAGGGAGCCGCACTGCAGTGTCAGGTCGCCCTGTATTCCATCCCGCCGGGCATGTCCGCCTTCCCCTACCATTACCACGTGAAGAACGAGGAATGCTACTACATCCTGAGCGGCACCGGCATTCTGCGAACCCCGGAAGGGGAGCAGACCGTCTGCGCCGGCCACTTCGTGTTCTTCCCCGCGGATGAGACGGGGGCGCACAAGATGACGAACCCCTCTCCAACCGAGCCGTGGTCTATCTGGATTTTGACACGGTCAATGACCTGGAGGCGTGCTTCTACCCGGACTCCGGCAAGATTGGCGTGTGGGGCAAGAACATTAACCAACTGTACAAAACGAGTGACCAGGTGGAATATTACGACGGCGAGTGACGAGGGGCAACGC
Source organism: Bacillota bacterium (assembly GCA_023409755.1). GTDB lineage: Bacteria > Bacillota > Clostridia > Christensenellales > UMGS416 > JAEYRA01. The sequence goes on along the minus strand of JAEYRA010000177.1, from coordinate 511 downwards.
CTGCCCAGTGGACGGCACCCTGGGTCGTGCCGTCAGCAGCCATGGGAACGGTCGGCTCCCCTTTGCCACACACCCGTAATACAAGCACCTCCAAAGCGCAATCTGGATTCAATTGGTTTTATGAAACGGGGTTTCCTCTGCCAACGTAGGGCGGCGCATTAAAGCCATGACAGCGACATCCTTTCGTGCTATCATCGGAGAAATGGCACCAAGGAGACCCCCCATGTACGACCAGCAACAACTCGAGAACATCCTCCGCAAGTGGCAAGCCGTTTTGCGCCTGAGGGATTGGGACATCAAGCTGGAACTGGTGACCCGGGAATGGCGCAAGACCGGAGACGTCAAGATTGACCGGACCGACCGGACGGCCATCCTGCTGCTCAGTGCCTGCAACCCCAAGCAGACCAACGTGGAGGCCGTCATCATCCATGAACTGGTGCACATCAAGCTCTGGGGCATGGACCAGATGATCGAATCGTTGCTGCACGCGGTGTATGGCGAGGATGGAGCC
>JAEYRA010000081.1 GCA_023409755.1 Bacillota bacterium | reverse complement strand
GGCCCCGAAGGATCCCAAATGAGAAATGGGGATCAAAACTTATATACCCAATTATACAGTCAACTATGAAGATTTTACAATGAAACCATGAACAAACCATGAACAATAGCACGAAATATAACGGTTTTCCGTGCATTTACCATATTTTGGAGATAAATGTTTGATGCGCTGTTTCGATAGAAAAGGACTTGATCTTCGGCATGCCGGTCACGCGCTCATCTGCATGAACATACACGGCCCTGCAATTGCACAGCCCCCACCCCCATGGGTGGCAACAAATGAGCGCGGCTGACATCACGCCAACGGCAGCACGCATGGCAACGGCGCACAATGCAATTGCCCCGGGAGATGCTCCCAGGGCAATGGTTGACGCAGCAGCGTCGGGCATAGGTACGCATTGGTATGGGGCCTTCCCCGGCTGGCACGGCAATGAGCCGCACTCCGGAAGGCCGTCGGCCTTTAGTCGTCTGCCCCGCAGAAATTGCAGAACAGCACCACCAGCAGCAGGAAGAAGAACAGCAGACTGTCCATATCCTCGCCGAAGCAGTCGCTGTTGCAGAAGAGGACGATCAACAGCAGAAAGAAAAACAGCAAACTGGTGTTGTCTTCGTTCTCCCCAAGCACATTGCCAAAGCAACCCATGGAAGGCACCTCCTTTTTCATGGCATGCTGCATCCTATGTGGGGGCCCAACCGGTGGTGCATGGGCGCAAAGACGAGGAAACCCGGCAGTGAGAATTGCACAAACCAACTTGTTCCACTATACTTCATCCTATTGGCAACCGAAAGGTCGGCACAGCGGTGCCTTCGGCGCCATGGCCAGCGCCAAATCATTACCCACAGCAACCGGGTGCCTCGCTTCGGCGGGGCACTTTTATGGAGGAACGAACGATGTCTGCCACTTCCTGCACCGTACGCCCCCTGGGCGAAGCCGACCTCAATGACCTCATGGCCATCAAGCCCGAGGAAGGGCTGCACCACGAGCGCTTCCGCGACCAGGCCGAGGGACTCATCCGCTACCTGGGCGCGGAGGTTACCGGCCGCATCGTGGGTTTCGTGGTGGTGATGCTGGGCAACAAAGCCGATGTGATGCCCCACACCGGCGGCGAGCCGTGCTGTGACATGGTGGACCTGCTGGTGCTGGAGAGCCAGCGCGGCCAGGGCATCGGCTCCCGCCTGGCGACAGGGGCGGAGGACGCCTGCCGCGCCCTGGGCGTGCACTGGCTGGGGCTGGATGTGAACCCCACAGACAACGCACCTGCCCAGCGCCTCTACCAAAAGCTGGGGTATGCCGTCGTCGGCCCCCTGCACCTCGATGGCACCTACCCCACGATCCTTCCCGACGGTTCCGCCGGGGTCTACGAGGACTGGTGCGTGGATATGGTCAAGCGCCTGGACTGACCGATAGTTGTTACATTCCCTCGGCACCCCGTTCTTCGTCCTCTGAGCTTGCGAATACCCGGCAGCCACCAGCGGGTTCAGCCCGCGGTGGCACGAAATAACCTGAGCATGGCACACCCCCTTTCCGCGCGAGCCATGACGCCGTGGAAGGCGTTAGGTTGGCGTGCCGTGATGGCGGCGCTCTGCGACGCCATAGCCGCATGGACGCGGCGTAAGGTATGCCACCGGCGTGTCAAACGTATAAAATACGCACGACCCACCGCAGCAAAAAGCCCCGCGACGGCATGTACGTCGCGGGGCAAAGTGAAGCTTGTGACGAGAACTCCTCCTCGCGGCAGTCGCGTCAGCGGCCGGCGCGAACAGCGAAGCGCTACCCGATGACGCGCCGCCCCCAAGAGAAGCGGGCCGAATAGTAGCTGCTGGAAATGTCGCTGATCGTCACCTTGTGGGCCGAACCGGACGAAGCATGGATGAACTTGCCGTTGCCCATGTAAATGCCAACGTGGTCACAGCTGTCACTGTCGCTCACGGTGTTGAAGAACACGAGGTCGCCGGCCTTGAGGCTCGATACCTTGGTGATCTTGGTGCCGATGTCACTGTACCCCTGCAACTGGGCGGTGCGCGGCAGGCTTACCCCAAACTTCTTGAACACATACGTTGTAAAGCCCGAGCAGTCGAAGGTCTTTGGGCCGTTGGCGCCATACACATAGGGGCACCCCAGGTAGTTCTGCGCGTAACTCAGCAGGTCGCTGACGGTGCTGGTCGTCTTGGTGGTGGTCCCTCTGCTGGATGTGGTCACTGTGGTGCGGCGACCTGTCTTCTCACTCACGGCATTGCCGCTCTTGAGACAGGAGAGCGTTTGTTTGCCGGCAATGCCGTCGGACGTCAGTCCGTTGTACTTTTGAAAGGTCTTGACCGCGGCCTTGGTGGCCAGGCCGTAAATGCCATCGATGCTGCCGTCGTAGTAACCAAGATCGGCAAGCCTTTGCTGCAGGTCCTTCACCTTGCTGCCACGGGAGCCGGGTACGATGGTGGTGACGGCGTAGGTCTCAAAGAGCTCATTGCGGGTGCCGTCGCCCACAATACCGTCGGCCTTCAACCCCACATAGCGCTGGAAGGCTGTAACGGCGTCCTCGGTCTTGGGGCCGAAGTAGCCGGTTTGGGCGCTCTTATCCAGCAGACCCAGCTCGGTCAGGCGTATCTGCACTTCCTTCACGTCACTACCCTTGTCGCCCTGCCGCAGCAGGTCGGCGGCCAGCGCCGGCTGGCTCATCAGGATGGCGCTGAGCACAAGGGACAGGCACAGGGTTATGGGCTTTCGTATCTGAATGTTCATGGAACCCTCCTAAGCGTTTTTAGTGTTTTGCAACAGGAGCGCAGCAGCGCCGCGCACGCCTGCATACCCAATTTGGTATGAACGATCACCTCCCCTTTTGATTTGAAATAAAAGGATAATATAAATCCGCTAATCGCTATAGCGATCTTATTAACTTATGACAAAATTAAGATATTCAAAAGTCTTCCCGATGTTACCACGTGAAACCAATAAAAACAAGCCTTCAAAGGCCATTTGGCAACGATTGCCACATAACGATGTGCTTGAAAGTAGTAATTGTAAACAAAGTGTGAATGGGCTGTAAACTTTGTATGGAGGGATAAAAATGGTCAGGAACCATCCATCGCCAAGCCCACGGTGGTAAGGATGGGATCAGTCTTCAACCCGGAGGCGGCCAAAGGCAGGTCGCCCATCAGCGACGCCCGCAAAATGCTGCCCGTGCCATACCGCTGGCGCACGCTGTCCAGCGTCTGTTCCAGCCGCTCCCGGCGCAGCTGCCGCTCCTCCACACCAAAGAGATCCATCTGCCGCGGTGCGTCGGCGGGGGTGAGGTCCGTCCCCCGCACCCCAAGGCTGCGAATGGGCTTGGTCCAGCGGTAGTTGGCGCGGAGGAGCTCCATGGCGACGGCAGCGATCTGCCCGGACACATTGGTGGGCGTAGTCAGCCGGGTCTGGCGCTCAAAGGTTGTCAGGTCATTCTCCCGCACCGAAATTTGCACCGTGCTGCAACGCAGGCCCTGTTCCCGCAGGCGGGCGGCCACGCTCTCCGACAGGGCGAGGAGCACGAGCCGGGCATCCTCGTCGCACACCAGGTCCCGCGGGGTGGTGGTGCTGTTGCCCACGCTCTTGATAACCTCATGGTCATCATCGGCCAGGGCCACGGGGCTCTCATCCAACCCGCGGGCTGCCAGCGCCAGAGCCGGGCCCGTGCGGCCGAAAAGAGAGTGCAGCAGCTCGTCATCACAGGCCGCCAGGTTGCCAATGGTCAGAATGCCGTGGCGGTGCAGGCGCTCGGCCGTGGCGGGGCCAACGTAGAGAAGATCCTCCACCGGCAGGGGCCAGACGCGCTCACGGTAATTCTCCCTCGTGATGACGGTAACGGCATCGGGCTTCTTCATGTCCGACCCCAGCTTGGCAAACACCTTGTTGAAACTGACGCCCACCGACACGGTCAGGCCCGTCTCCCGCTTCACCCGCCGGCGGATCTCCTGAGCGATGGCCTCGCCGCTGCCCTGCCGGCTGCCGGTCACGTCCAGCCAGGCCTCGTCCAGGCCAAAGGGCTCCACCCGGTCGGTGTAGGTGCCATAGATCTCCCGCACCTGCTGGGCAAACTCCAGGTAGCGGGGGAAGTGTGGCGGCACCACGACGAGACCCGGGCAGCGCTGCCGGGCAATCCACAGTGCCTCGCCGGTCTGGATGCCGGTGGCCTTGGCCAGCTGGTTTTTGGCCAGCACAATGCCATGGCGCATCTCCGGATCGCCGCCCACCACGACGGGCTTGTCATTGAGCTCCGGGTGGCTCAGGCATTCCACCGAGGCGTAGAAATTGTTAAGGTCGGAATGAAGGATCGCGCGCTGCATGATGCACCTTGCAAGAACGTTTGTTCTTATTATAAGCGCTCGGTTCCAGGCTTTCAAGCCACAACTTTGGGTGGCACAGGCGATGGGTGTGGTTCTTGCGGCTGCGCAGCGCTTTATTCACCCTGGTTGCATGGCCAGGCGTGAGCGGTGCTCGGCGGATGGCGAACCCGAACGGCGCTGGAGCGGGCAATTTTCTAAAACTGAACGATCGGCATGAGGCAAATGGCAGGAGCCAGTAACCGTACAAGAGCATCGCAGAACACCTTTGCTCAGGCATCCCACCTAACTTTATAGAGACGCGCATGCAGCGGGCGGCACTTTTGAGGCGCAAAAGTGCCAAAACGCTTCAGGAGCGCGGGCGAATTTCCTAGACCGGACGACCGGCACGAAGTGAGTGCCAGCAGAGTGCCGCGGATCGTCCGGGCTGGTCGCGTGCTACGCACGCTGCTCGCCCAAGCAACCCGTGGGAAGTTCGCAACGCGCACGAGAGAAACGAAGGAAAAACGTCCAAAGGGCACTTCGTCCCCTTAGAACTCCATGTGGCATGAACTGGGTGGCGTCCACCCCGCCTCCCCTCTGCCACATCTGGGGGAGGGGTCGGGGGAAAAGGCCGCCCTGCCACGTGCGCCACACCCGGCAGACCGCGTGCGGGTTTACCCCGCCGCGGCACCACTTGCCCGTTTCGCGGCACTCGGCCCCTTCCAGCCCATAGGCGGTGTCTCCCCCCGTAAAACCCCTCACGAGCCGCGCAATCGAACGCCCCTTGACGACATGCGCGTCAAGGGGCGAATCATCACTCCCGACGAGTCTACCCCACTCGCCTTTGTCACGAAGTGGCAAAGGCGAAAGCGAGGCGAAGGCAGGCCGCATCGGCGGCCTGCCTCTTGCTCACTTCTTTTCCCATCGGTCGTTTATGTAGCGCATCGCTTTTGCATAGGTATTGCTCTTGTCCGGCCGGGTGCAGGTCGGGTCATCCTTGGCGTGGCAGCGCTCGCACCACTTGCAGTATTTCCACCCGGTGTCGTACTGGTACTGAACCCCGGTCGGTGTCATGTTGGCTTTCCGCATCGTGCATCCCTCCCGCCAACCGCTTGCTATCCACAGTATATGCGGGACTGATGGGAGTGTCCGGCTCAGCGGAAGGTCACGCCCTGGCAGTTACGCTCCACCACCGCCGGCATACGCCCGTGGAAGGGGTGCACCCAGGCGTTGGCGACGAGCACCTCCTGCACGCCCTGCAGGAAGAGCCAGGTATCAGTCCCATCCTGGGGCAGGCGGGCGTTCTGCTCGCCGGGGCTGAGGTCAATGAGGTCGCCCTTGATCGCGCGGTTGTCGCTGTCCTTGAGCGTCACATCCACGTTGAGAAGCCGCACGCCGCGCACGTTGTCGCCCTCGCCGACGATGGCCAGCGCGTTCTCGCTGCTGCACACCAGGCCGTTCATCGTCACGTTGCGCACGTTGACGTCAAAGCGCGGGGCCGGCTCGGGCCGGGCGTAGTTGGCCAGGTGGTGGTGGGTCGCCATGATGCAGACGGCCTCCCCATTGCCCCACCAGCCGCCCGCCCGCACCCGGGTATCGATGCGCACATTGGTGGCCTGCACGTTCTCCACCAGGCCGGTGCGGCTGCTCGTCATGATGGTCAACCCTCGGTTGCTCTCCCGAATGATGACGTTGGAGATGACGACGTTGCGGACAATCGAATGCATGTAGCCCACGACCACCGCCTTGGAGCAGGAACGCAGGATGCAGTCGGAGATGACAATGTCCTCGCAGGGCTTGTCCCAGTCGGTGATGGCGGAGAGGGCGATGCAATCGTCCCCGGCGGAGATGTTACACCCCCGCACGATGACGCCGCGGCAGGAGCAGAAGTGCATGCCGTCGTTGTTGGGCAGTTGAAGGTTGTTGTCAATCGTCAGGTCCAGCACCTTGACGTCCTCACACTCCACAAAGCTCATCGTCCAGCAGGGGGCGTTCACGATGCGAACGCCCTGCACCGTCACCCGCCGGCACCGCAGGAAGAAGATGGGCTGGTTGGGCCGCGCTTCATAGAGGCGGGTGCACTCGTCGAGCTGTGCCGGTGTCAGCGGCACGGCGCTTTGGGGCACATTGGGCCGGTCGAGGTGGTAGAAGGCGTCGCCGTTCAAATCAATGGTGCCCTCGCCGGTGATGCGGATGTCATCACAATCCATGCAGGTGAGAAGCGACAGGACTTTGCCCATCTCGTTGTGGTCGTAGCCGTTCCAGACATAATCGGCCATGCGCGGGGAGCCCTTGAGCACCGCACCCTTGTCCAGGTGCAGTGACGCGCCCTTGAGGTCGAGGGTGCCGGTCAGGAACTCACCGGCGGGGATGCGAACCGTGCCGCCCTGCGCGGCGTCGATGGCTGCCTGAATGGCTGCGGTGCAGAGCTCGCCGGTGTTGGGCGTCGCGCCAAATTGAGTGATGTCTAGCATGCTGTGCCTCCTGTCACCGGCGGGCTGTCCGCCGGGTTCTGATACTGGTATAATGGGTCAAACGCATATGGGAGGGATTGGTATGAACTGCATTGGACGCTTTGAGCACGCGGCGATTTTCTGCCGTGACCTGGCGGCTCAGGTCGCCTGGTACAACGATGTTTTTGACGGCACGGTGGTGCTGGCGCACGAGGGCGAGAACGCCTTTGTGAAGATCGCCGGCGGCATCCTGCTGGAGCTCATCCAGACTGCGACGGGCAACGTGGTGGCCCTGCAGCCCGCCAACTCCAACGGCCTGCGTCACCTGGCCTTCACGGTGGACGACCTGGAGCGCGCCAAAGCACACCTGGCCCAAAAGAACGTACCGCTGACCGGCGGGTGGGAGAACAAGGCCGACCGCTGCGCCACCGTGTTCTTTGAGGACCCCGAGGGCAACCTGCTGCAGTTCATGTATCGGGAAGTGCCTTTACTTTAGTCGCCGCCGACGCTGTGGCGTCGTCGGCGATTTGGAGAGCTTGTCACTGCTGTCACATCATTGCCCAGCGCACAGGTCGCTGGGCAATCTCTTTGCCGTTCCCCTCATTCTCACTTCACAAGGGGACGATTTCGTCTGCGGGCGGGGTTTGCTGACTGCCCATGCGGGTCAAGCGTTCCTCCCACCGAATGAATCGGCGGTCGGCTCTAGCCTGGGTTCCTCATGCAGGGCACGGGGAGACGGGGTCGTCTGCGGTCAGTCGGTGCGGGCGGGTTACTCGCTCTGGGATGACTGCGTTGCTCCCTCGCCACTGCCGGGGGCACCGGCCCCGCCGGGCTTGCGGCGGCGACGACGGCGGCGCTTGGCGCTGGCAGAAAGCGGAGCCGTTCCCTCCACCCCGGGCTGGGCCGCTTGCGCGGCGCTGCCCGCGGGCGCAGTCTCCTTGGCGGGGGTGTCGGTGCGGGGCTGCCCGCCGTTGCGATTGCCGCCGGGGCGGCGGTTGCGCGGGGGGCGGTTGCCCTCGGCACGGGGGGTGCCATCGGCGCGGGAGGCACCACCAGCGGTGGCCTGCCCCTCCCCCTCCGCCTTGCCCATGGCCGAGTGGGTGTGGTGTTGAATGCGGCTGATCTGCTTCTGGTCGCGGCTCAGCACCAGCGTGACCGCCCGGCCCGACCGCCCGGCACGGCCGGTGCGGCCGATGCGGTGGACGTAGTGGTCGGCGTTGCGGGGCACATCGAAGTTGACGACCAGGTCGACACCCGAGATGTCCAGCCCGCGCGCGGCGATGTCAGTGGCCACCAGCACGGAAAGAGCACGGGTACGGAACCGCATCATGATGCTGTCACGCACGCTCTGCTCGATGCCGCCGTGCAGCCCCTCCACATTGAAGCCGCGCCGCCGCAGCTGCCGGTAAAGGTCACTGACCTTCTGCTTGGTGTTGCAGAACACCAGCGTCAGCTTGGCGTCGCTGGAGCGGATGAGCTTGGCGAGTTCATCCACCTTGCCCTGCTCGGTCGTCTCCACATAGGTTTGCTCGATGTCCGGGGCTGTCAGCGTGTCCCGCTCGATGCTCACGGTCACCGGGTCCTTCTGGTAGAGCCGGGTCAGCTCCAGAATCTCCTTGGGCATGGTGGCGGAGAAGAGCATCGTCTGCCGGCGGCTGGAGGTGTAGCTGATGATCTCGTCGATGTCCTCGCGGAAGCCCATGTCCAGCATCTCGTCGGCCTCATCGAGGGTCACCATCCGGACGTAAAAAAAGCGCATGTTGCGGCGGCGCAGCTGGTCGAGCACCCGGCCCGGCGTGCCGATGATGAGCTGGCAGCCCTTCAACCGCTGGGCCTGGTAGCTGACGTTCGTGCCGCCATAGATGGCGATGACGCCGAAGTTCTCCATCTTGCGGGAGAGGCCCTCCGCCACAGCGGTGATCTGCTGGGCCAGCTCCCGGGTGGGGCAGAGCACCACGGCCTGAATCTCCGGGCTGGAGGTGTCAATGCGCTGCAGAATGGGCAGCAGAAAGGCTGCCGTCTTGCCGGTGCCGGTCTGGGCCTGGCCAATGACGTCACGGCCCTCCAGCAGCAGGGGAATGGCACGGGCCTGGATGGGCGTGGGCTCGGTGTACCCCAGTGCCGCGGCGGCTTCGTTCATCTCATCAGACAGGCAATCTAGAAAGCTCATAACGGGCATTCATCCTTCGTGTTTGGCATATTGGGCCTATCGACCCACTTTCGTTATTGTAACACAGTCCGCGCACTTGTGCATCCCGTCAGCCTTGACGGAGCCAAAGGTGCGGGGTATAATCTCCTAGTAAAACCATGGGATAGCAATACATTCACAGACGGCGCAACGCTCTCCCTTGCGGCAGCGTTGGTGCGGCGGTACGCTCAGGAAAACTGGAATGAGGTGCCGCCGATGTGGAATGAGAAGACGTTGGCCGTGGCCGAACCGAAGGACTTTGTGTTTGGCAGCGCGCCGCGGCCCGTGGTTTGCCGCAATGGCCTGACGCTGGGCGGGGGCGAGGTTGTCCCAGAGCTCAACTTCACCCTGCCACCCATGACACTGGACGAAGCCAACTACCCCGAAGCGCTGGCCCACTACCGCCAGATGGTGACCGGCGCGCTGACCCGCGCCTGCCAGCTGCACGCCAGCGGTGTGGTGGTGGAGGTGGAACTGCTGCCCCCCATGACGCTGCGGCCCGAATGGGGCATTGAGACCACCAAGGTCGTGCGCGACATCATGGCCGACTTCGAGGCCAACCGCGGGCTCAAAAGCGCGCTGCGCCTGACGCCCAACGACACGCGGGAGTTCAGCCGCCCGCCGGTGCTGCGCTCCGGCCCCCAATTGGAGGGCATGCTGCGCACCTTTGAGGGCGCGGCCCGTGCCGGGGCCGACTTCCTGGCCATTGAGAGCACCGGAGGCAAGGAGCTGCACGACGACGCCCTGCTCAACGCCGACCTGCGGCAGGTGGTGTTCTGCCTGGGGGTGCTGGGCGCGCGGGACATGGATTTCCTGTGGCGGCACATTGTGGTCATCGCCCGGCAAAACGGCAGCCACGCCGCCGGCGATTCGGCTTGCGGCTTTGCCAACACGGCCATGGTGCTGGCCGACCGCGGCATGCTGCCGGAGGTATTCGCCGCCGTGGTGCGGGTGGTGTCGGTCAGCCGGTCGCTGGTCGCCTACCGCGTGGGGGCCGTCGGCCCCAGCAAGGACTGTGCCTACGAGGGACCGTTCCTCAAGGCCATCGCCGGGGTGCCCATCGCCATGGAGGGCAAGAGCGCGGCCTGCGCCCACCTGAGCCCGGTGGGCAACGTGGCGGCCTGCGTGGCCGACCTGTGGAGCAACGAATCGGTGCAGAACGTGATGCTGCTCGCCGACATGGCACCGACGGTGTCGATGGAACAGCTCATCTACGACTGCCGGCTGATGAACACCGCCCGCCACGCTGGGGACGACGATGCCCTGCGGCTGCAGCGCTGGCTGGCCGACTCCGACAGTGCCCTATCACCCCAGGCCTATGTGCTGCGGCCCGATGTGGTGCTGGAACTCTCCCGCGTCATCGCCAGCCGCACCGACCCCTACGAGCAGGCCAAGCTGGGCGCGCGGGCGGCCGTCAATGCCCTGCGCCGCGCCACCGCCAACCAGGAGCTTGCCCTGAGCCAGCGGGAGTACCGTTGGCTCGACCGGATGGAAGAACAACTGGATGAGCTGCCCGACGACGCCGAAGCCTGCTGGCAGCTTCTCAAACCCGAACTGGACGCCTCCCGCTTCCTGCCCGCCGAATACGGGCTCGCGTAGGGGGCGCAGGAAATGGAGGAACCATGACCGCACAAGAAAAGCTCAATCAACTCCAGAACGACCTGACCGCCATGGGCAGCCTGGCGGTGGCATTCTCCGGCGGGGTGGACTCCACCTTTCTGCTGCGGGTGGCACACGATGTGCTGGGCGACCGGGTGCTGGCCATCACCGCCCAGTCCTCCACCTTCCCCGGGCGGGAGTTGAAGGAAGCCATCGCCTTCGCCAAGGACTTGGGGGTTCGCCACCGGGTCATCGTGTCGGAGGAGCTGGACATCGAAGGCTTCTCCCTCAACCCCAGCAACCGCTGCTACTACTGCAAGCGGGAGCTCTTCGGCAAGATTGCCGCCATAGCCAGGGAGGAGGGCATCGCCCACATCGCCGATGGCTCCAACGCCGACGACACCGGCGACTACCGCCCCGGCATGCAAGCCATGCGCGAGCAGGGCGCAGTGAGCCCGCTGCTGGCCGCCGGGCTCACCAAGCAGGAGATCCGGCACCTTTCCCGGGAAATGGGGCTGCCGACCTGGGACAAACCGGCCTTTGCCTGCCTCTCCAGCCGCATCCCCTATGGCGAGCCCATCACAGCGGAGAAGCTCACGATGATTGACCAGGCCGAGACAGCGCTGCTGCGCCGGGGTTTCCGTCAGGTGCGGGTGCGCCACCATGGCAACCTCGCCCGGGTAGAGGTCGGCGCGGCCGAGATGCCCCGGTTCTTCGAGCCCGGTCTCCTGGCGGAGATTGACCAGGAGTTCCGCGCCATCGGCTATGCCTATGTCACCCTCGACATGCGCGGCTACCGCACCGGCAGCATGAATGAAGTGCTGGCCGAGGCGGAGAAGGCCGGACAGCCGGCCTGAGAGCAACCGACCACACGATCGCTTCCTTTCGATATTCGGGGACTTTGCACGGACACCACAACCTTTACGAACGGCAACAAACTCCCGACTACGTCGGGAGTTTGTTGTTCATTGTCCACACCAAACCCTGTATTATGCTTAGAATCTGAAGATTCTGCCCCTTCACCAGCAGGTAGAAGGTGCTAATGGCACGAAATTCCTACCCACTCTCCAGTGGATACCATTTGCTCAGGTTCAACGTTTTTCTACTACTTCTCCCTGTTTCTTATAAATGCTGTTTTGGGGTATAAAGCTTCTTACCATAGAAAGCGGATAAATAGTAGCGTTACGCCCCACTACCGAGCCAGGATTGAGCACAGTATTGGATCCGACCTCAACAGTATCACCTAATATAGCGCCAAACTTTATAAGACCCGTCTCAATACGTTTGTCATCAACTGTAACTGAAATTAACGTCTTATCCGACTTTACATTTGATGTTATGCAGCCAGCGCCTATATGAGCCTTGTAGCCCAACACAGAATCACCCACATAATTGTAGTGCGGAACCCGCACTTTATTAAAAAGCAGGACATTTTTAAGTTCTGTCGAGTTTCCCACGACCGCCCACTCACCAACTATTGCATTTCCACGTATAAAGGCGCAGTGCCGTACTTCGGCATTATGCCCTATGATAGCAGGCCCTGTAATCGATGCCGTTGGTGCCACTTTAGCAGTTTTTGATATCCATATGTCTTCAGCAGTCTTTGTATATTCGCTCTCCAGTAGAGTTGCGCCAAGCGTAAGGATATACGTTGATATCTTCGGCAACGCCTCCCAAGGGAATGTAAGTCCATCAAATATACTGGCGGCTATCGTTTCGTTCAGGTCGAGCAAATCAGTAATCTTCAGCCCGTTTGCTCCCATAAACATTCCTCCGAAAATGTACTATTATATACATAACCCGCAGTTCAGACGTGCTTCGGAAATTGGAATTTGGCAGCCTCACGGTATGCTCCTTTGGTGTGTTATCGGGTGGTGGCAGCTTACCCCTCAAACTCGTGTTCCAGAATACCCATGTAAATTTTGTCGATATACTTTCCGTCTTTAAAAATCCATTCACGCAGCCGCCCGGCTTCTCGGAACCCCACTTTTTTGTAGCAGGTGATGCCCGCACCATTATCCGCATGGACGGTGAGCATGATATTGTGAAGATTCATAGTTTTGAAACCATAATTGAGAATTAACCGAATGGCCTCAGCACCGTATCCCTTGTTTCGGTGCTCCTCCTCGCCGATGAAAATGCCTATAAAAGCATTGCGATTGAGGTGGTCGATGTTGTGCAGGCTTATGCTGCAATCAATACATCATCGTCAAGAAGCACCATGGCGTAGCGGTGCATATCGCTGCCTGGTTCATAAAGCCATTTCATATCATTTTTGATGAAACTAACCGGGGATACTGCCCAAAATCAATCGCAACGGCTTCGTCATTCATCCATTTTAAGTAACGATCAACTTCGTCGGTGCTGACAGGTGATAGATATATGCGTTTACCAACGATTTTCTTGTAATACTTCATTTTCTCATCCCCTATCACATCTACATTTCCAAGCCACTCCAGAAGTTCCTTCTTATCTCTTTCGAGCATACCAAAAGAAAGGACATATTGCAACCATTCCTTGTGTCAGCACAGCCATTGGGTGCCCCGGCCAGCCTGTTCCGGTTAAGAAATGTGCCCCCACCGGTGAATAGGGTAACCATGAGGGGCATTGCCGTGCCCATCCTCATGTACCACGGCATCCTGAAGGGCTCCAGCCACTGGAACGCCTGCGTCATCAGCCCTGCCGAGCTGGAGAGCGGCCTCAAACACCTTCGAAAGGCCGGGTATACAACCATCGGCATCGCCGACCTGCTTGCCTGCCCAGCGGTAACGCGGGATTGACCCCTTCCTTTTTGCTTATTGGGAATGCAACGGATTCCGCTTTCTATCCTTCGGCGGCCCGGTAGCCCGCGGCTGCGCACCAATGATCCTGCTCGCCAGTCCGGTAATGAATTGGAATTTGGTGGCTTCACAATAGCCTTATTTTCGGGGTTATCGCTTTCTTGCCAAGTACAAAACAATGTCATCGAGAAGCGTTATCTTGTTGCCAAAACTCAAAACTACATCTTTTAAGCCAGCAATGAAATGTGACTTATCCGGCTCCGGCAACGTGAGATGAGGAGCTTGTATGATTGTCCACGAAACAAACTCATCTGCGTTGTATTCTCTTGTTTTGTAGTAATGGCGGCACTCAAAATCCACAAAACCGTAGTTTACAACATTATCGTACACCAAACTACATGTGTATTTCGTTTCTGGGTGGAAGTATTTATCATATACCTCATGTATTTTCAAATACAAAGCTTCATTGGGGCTTCTGTAGTCAGTACGGGTCAACATCATCGCAAATGTTCCGTTGCTTTTCAACAGTTGATGGACTTTAGGAAAACCGACTTTTTCCGGAATCCACTGAATTGTTGCGGCTGAGTACACCAAATCAAATTGATTTGCACCAAAATCAAACGTCTCAAAATCCCCATTGACAATGTTGAAATTGCTATAAGAACCAAATCGGTTCTTCATGGCCTCAGTAAAATTCTCACCAAGTTCGATTGCCAGATACGAGCAGCCTGTCTTTAATATGGGTTCGGTCGCTTGTCCGGTTCCCGGGCCAATTTCCAAAGCCAATTTGCCGGCGTCGAGCCCAGCGTGTTGAATCACATCAGCGAAACACTCGTCACAATAACGGGTTCTCCCTTTGTCAAAATCTTCGGGAAGAACTCTGTCATCAAAGATTTTCCTAAAATCCACAATGTTTCCTCCAGTATCATAGAACTATCCACAATTTCAACGAATAATTCAACGATACCCGGCAAATCCCTTTTATCTCTTTTGGGCACACCAAGCAAAATGGTACGCAGCAACCATTCCCAGTGAAAGCAACCGGAGCAGACTGACAAAGCAACCCAGTGGGGTGCTAAGGAATACGCCCCTCCCCGTTATGCCCGCCCCCGCCGGTGAACGAACAGGGTAACACATGAGAATAAGACGGACGCAACCGACCCGGTGGGCCAGCATGGCGTTGGGCTTGCTGCGGTGGCGGCACTGTTCCTACCGGGGCTACCGGGGGCAGCGGTCTCCCCCGCCGCGCTGCCGGCCTTCGCCCCTGCCGAGGACGACGAGGGCATTGCCGTGCCCATCCTCATGTACCACGGCATCCTGAAAGACTCCAGCTGGAACGCCTGCGTCATCAGCCCCGCCGAGCTGGAAAGTGACCTGAAATACCTGCGCAGGGCCGGGTACACCACCATCGGCATCCCCGGCCCCACTTACCTGCTTATTTGGATTGCAGCGACTGCAGGATCATTTCCTTCAACTTCACCGTGTTGACGGCGGCTTCGATATCAACGAGGTCACTTTTGACACCGTTTTGCAAACAGCCCCGGATATGCCGGATGATCTCTTCGTACTCATCCTTCCGCTCCAGCTGTACGACCTCACGGGCCTTGTCATTTCCCGTAATGGAGAACTCCTCCCTGGTGAAGATCCCATATACCGCGTCATACCGCACAACTCCCTCAGCAAAGAACAATTCAAACCCAATTTCAAAAGGACAGCAATTGGGCAGGCTGGAGTTACTTTCCAACATGGCAAATTGATCGCCGTAACCAAGGGACGAAATCACCACCGATTGGCCCTGATAGTCGATTGCGGAAGCCGCTGCACAATGGGGCATTCCCAGAATCCCAATGATAAAGTCCATCAGATGGATTTGGAATGTCTCCACATTCTTTTGGATGCCCAGGTCCCCCCATCGCGGGGAGGTTCTGTTGTATGCTCGAACACTGAGCAACGGCCCAAGATCGGTCCTTTTCGCCAGCTCAGCCGCATGTTGATGCGGGGGCGTGAATTTGAGGAACAGATCAACAAAGACATTCTTCCCGTATTGCTCCGCAGCCCGTTGTATGGCCAGAGCATCCTCGACCGAATAGGCGACAGGAGTTTCGCAATAGATATGCTTTCCGTTTTTGAGTCCTTCGATTGCCCATTTCGCGTGCAACTCCGTCGGCAGGCAGAGATCGATGAGGTCAATCTCCGGGTTTGTAATCACCTCATTGATCTCCGTTGTCACCGGGATGTGCAGCTTCTCCCCTATTTGGGTGAGTTTCTGCCGGTTCCGTCCAAAAATGGAAACGACTTCAAACCCGTCGATCTTCCTGTACATTTCTGCATGGGTCTCACCGAACCCCGTTCCGAGGATACCAACCTTAATCATCGAACGTTCCTCCATCCTTTTTCTCTATAGGCACCCAAATTTCACAAAAGCAATCCAGGTTGCTGTTCTGCGGGTAGAGCTCAAAGTCAGCCGCGTCGAGCATGTTGTACTGGGAGTTCGGAAGGAATTCTTGGAAAATCCGCTCCCACGTTTCCCCGATGCAGCTGCCATCCTCTCCGATGCATGGGAACACGGCCCATAGGGTAGAGGTCACTTCCCAGACGCGGAACCCCTCCGGCACAGCACCGCCCTCATACCGCATGCCAATCCCATAGTCAAAGTGCGTGCTTTCCTTTGAGATGGGGGCACACACGCCGTAGGTATCGTGCGTCTTCGTATGCTGCTTCAGCACCTCAAAAACCCCATCCGTGCCGCACTGTTTCCAAAAATCCGGTATCTCCGTATTCCCTTCCTCTGAGATCGACTCGTTTCGAAATGCTTGCGCCTTTACCAGCAGGCTGAATTTTCCTCTCTCCACAATTTTGTAGTCCATCATCGTACCACCTTCCAGTTTGATGCGAATGATGAGACGATTGTAGGACCGCAATGTTGTTCCAGAGCGCCTTGCCACATTCGGCGTGACTCCGTGAAACCTTGAAAAGGCCTTGGTAAAGCTTTCAGGAGTTTCATAGCCATATTTGAGCGCAATATCAATGACTTTCTGGTCTGACAGAATAAGTTCTTGCCCGGCCATTGATAGCTTACGGTTCCGAATGTACTCATTTGCCGTTATTCCGGTTAGCATGCTGAATGTCCTGTGGAAATGATAGCTGGACATGTGCAAATGCTTTGCCACATCCTCATAGTTGATCGGATCCAGCATATGCTCTTCGATGTATGCAATTGCTCTTTGTATGCTTTCGATACAGTCCATTGTTGATCACCCTTCCCCAAGGATAACGCATCTGCCCCCTTCTGTCCCAACCTCGTTTGCTCATTTTTGTCTGGACACGGGTTTCGTTTGGGCACATGGGCAAAGTGAACTTTCTGTTTCATGGAAGAACAGCATTTCTTCCGGCCGCATGCTGGTGAAGATGGATGTAAGTCTCAAAGTGCTGACAAATGGAGGTGTCCTCTGAGCTCTTAGGATACAAACTCTTTGAAGCACAGCAGAAGGAAGGGTGTATGGCAGCAATTCCTTGTGCCAGCCCCCCCATTGGGTGGCCCGGCCAGTCTCCTTCGGTGAAGAAATGCGCCCCACCCGTCATGCCCGCCCCCGCTGGCGAATAGGGTAACACATGAGAAAAAGACGGACACAACCGACCCGCTGGGCCAGCATGGCGTTGGGCATGCTGCTGGTGGCGGCGCTGTTCCTGCCGGGGCTGCCGGGGGCGGTCTCCCCCGCCGCGCTGCCGGCCTTTGCCCCCACCGACGGGGACGAGGGCATTGCCGTGCCCATCCTCATGTACCACGGCGTACTGAAGGACTCCAGCCGCTGGAACGCCTACGTCATCAGCCCCGCCGAGCTGGAGAGCGACCTGAAATACCTGCGGCAGGCCGGGTATACCACCATCGGCATCGCCGACCTCATTGCCTACGTCTACGACAGCGCCCCCCTGCCGGAGAAGCCGGTGTTGCTGACCTTTGACGACGGCTACCTCAACAACTACGTCTACGCCTACCCATTGCTGCAGAAATATGAGATGAAGGCGGTGCTGTCGGTCATCGGCATCCACAGCGACTACTACACCGCCAACCCCGACGACAATGCCATCTACGCCCATGTGAACTGGCAGCAGGTGCGGGAGATGGCCGCCAGCGGCCGGGTGGAGATCGAGAACCATTCCTACAACCTGCACACCATCACCAGCAGCCGCACGGGCAGCATGATGGTCAGCGGCGAATCTCTGCCCCACTACCGCCAAATGCTGATGGCCGATGCCATCCGCCTGCAGGCACGCATCGACGAGGAAACCGGCAGGATCCCACAGTGTTACACCTATCCTTATGGCCTAGTGAGCCGGGAATCGGTGGACATCCTGCGGGAGATGGGCTTTCGCTGCACGCTCTCCTGCTCCACCGGTGTCAACCAGGTGACCCGCGACCCCGACAGCCTCATCCTGATGAAACGGCTACTGCGGCCCCATGGCACCAGTGCCGCCGAGGTGCTGCGCCGCGTCGGGGGGTGAGGGCGCGGGGAGCGCAACACCCCCGCCCCTCTGGGAGCAGCTCATTCAGAACGCCATTCCACCACATCTGCCAGCGGCCGGCGGGGACGGGGCGACGGAGCCTCGTCGGGCACGCCCAGCGCCACCGCCGCCACCAACTGCCGGTCGGTGCCCAGCCAGGCCACGAGCTCACGATAGGCGAAGAACACATCGCACACCCACAAGGCCCCCAGGCCTTCGTCCACGGCGGCCAGCAGCAGGTTCTCAATGGCCGCCCCGATGGATTGCACATTGGTGAGGCCGAGGAGCGTCCCAGCCAGGTCGGCAGGCGTCTCCATCGCCGGGGCTTCGGTGTTGAGCACGAGAATGCTCACCGGGGCCTGGGCCATGATGTCCAGCGAGTGACGGGCTGACGCCGCATAAGCTTGCAGATGCGGCAGCAGTCCATTGCCGGCACCCTCCCGCGCGATGCCCTCAGCCATGGCACGCAGCATGCTTTCCTTTGCCGCACCGGTGACGACAACAAACCGCCAGGGCTGCCGGTTCTTGGCCGAAGGCGCGCTGATGGCTGCCTCCAGCACGGCACGCAGGCTTTCCCCCGGCACAGGGTCGGGCCGGAAGCGGCGGATGCTCCGCCGGGCGGCCACCGTGTCTTTCCACTCCATAACAATCCCTCCATTTTTGCCCAGCATATCACATCGGACGCTTCGTGTCCTGTCCGTTCGTCACCCCGGCGAACAGGAGCCGATACACGAAAACCGCCCGGTATGAGCCGGGCGGTTGGTTTTGCTTGGGTTTATTTGCTGAAGATGTTGGTGACCAGTACATAGCGGCTGCCGCCGTAGGCCACACCCGAGCCGACCTTAGTGTACTTGGAACGCAGCAGGTTACTGCGGTGGCCGGAGGAGTTCATGAACGATTCCTGAGCGAAGATGGCGTTGTGGTTGCCGAAGGCGATGTTCTCGCCCATGGAGGTGTACTTGACGCCCATGCTCTTGGCGATCTGGAACACGTTTTTCTTCTCCGGTGCAGGGGTGTAGTGGCTGAAGTAATTGCGCTTTACCATATCTTTGCTGCGCAGGCGGGCCAGTTCGGTGTTGTCAGCGTTGGTCTTCAGGGCCTTCAGGCCGTTGCGCACACGGATGGCGTTTGTCAGGTCCACGCTTTCCTTCTCATAAGCGCGCTGTACAGCACTGGACAGGGCCGGCTTGTTGAGCAGGGCGTTGTTCTCGTCCGCCTTGGGCACGATGAGGATGGCCGTCGTTTTGTTCCCTTTGAGCGTATCGTAGAAGACGATGACGTAGTTGCTGCCCACGGTGAAGAAGTCGCGCTGGGTGGCGTTGTAGATCATGTAGAACGTGTTGCCGTTCTGCAGCATGGTGGTGGGGGTGCCCAGCGCCTTGCGGGCGGCGGTGCGGGTCGTGTTCAGCTTGATCTTGCTGCCATACTTGAGACCGGCGGCGTTGGTGTACACGGCAACGACCTTGTCGTTTCTCACACCGGCCATGAAGAAGTTCTTGTAGTCCTTGTTATATACATACCAAGTGAAGCCGTACTCGCTGGCATCCTTGCGGGCGGGCTTGCCGTATGCCTGCACCAGCTTCTTCTCGCTCATGCCGACGATGGACTTGGTGTTGAGGGTGACGGCTTTCGACTTGGCAAAGGCAGCGGTGGGGGTGACGAGAAGGATAACAGTGAGCAATACAGCAAACAGCCGCTTCATCGAGGTTCCTCCTTTGTAGTCGGCGGAACACGCGGCTGTGTGAAACATTCGTGCCGTGCGTTCCATTGGCGGCCCGGCTGCCATAGCGATTTGCGTTAGGCCCGTGGCTTTGCGTCGCTGCCTTTCGGCAGGTTTGCCTTTTTCAATGGATGGCGATCCATGAATAATCTTTGGTTGTCCTGTTCTGATACCTATATACCACCGTAAAACGGGGTTAAACAGAAAAGTTCTTATTTCTTAAAAAACTTTGTGTAAAATAAGTGTTGAGTGCGGATGAGAGTGGATGTGCTGCCGGGAGGAGAAAGGAAGAGGGGCTCATAAGGGTTTTGTTGAATGCCTAGCATGAGCATTCCAATCTACTTTTCAAGAGACGCGCTGCGCTGGGCCCTTCCGCTGCATGGAAACCGTCAAAAGCCGTCAGCCGGTTCATCCGGCGACGGCACGAAATTGCATGATTGTGGCACTCAACCCTTCCCGCCGCAGCGACGTCTCCTTATCAGCACGCACGAGCCACATAAAATGAAGCACGCCCGGCGGCGTGTACGTCGGGCGTGCAGTCCATCACTCGTGCGAGCTATCCCGTTCGTCTTTTCCGCGCAGCGGCAAAGACGACGATAACTCGCGGCGGTTGCAAAGCAACCGTCGCGAATTACAAAGCAAGCCCCGTGCGGAACTGGCTCTGGTACAGGTTGGCGTAGAAGCCCTTGCTCTCCAACAGTTCGTCGTGGGTGCCGCGCTCCACAATCTCGCCATCACGGATGACAAGAATCTGGTCGGCATTGCGGATGGTGGAGAGGCGATGGGCGATGACAAAGCTCGTGCGGCCGCGCATCAGCTCCAGCATGGCCTGCTGGATGTGTAGCTCGGTGCGGGTGTCGACCGAGGAGGTCGCCTCATCCAGGATGAGGATGGCCGGGTCGGCCAGGATGGCGCGGGCGATGCTCAGGAGCTGCCGTTGCCCCTGGGAGAGGTTGCCGCCGTCGCTGGTCAGCACCGTGTCGTAGCCTTGAGGCAGGCGCGTAATGAAGTGATCGGCGTTGGCCATCTGGGCGGCGCGCTCCACCTCGGCGTCGGTGGCGTTGAGGCGGCCAAAGCGGATGTTCTCCCGCACGGTTTCCGAGAAGAGTACCGTATCCTGCAGCACGATGCCCAGGGAGGAACGCAGGCTGTCTCGCTGGATGTCCCGCAGGTCGATGCCGTCGATGGAAAGGCTGCCGCTGTCCACGTCATAAAAGCGGGTCAGCAGGTTGACGATCGTCGTCTTGCCCGCGCCGGTGGGGCCCACCAGCGCAATCGTCTGACCGGGCTTGGCATGGAAGGTCGCGTTTTTCAGCACCGGCCGGTCGGGCAGGTAGCTGAACGTTACGTCGTCGGCACGCACCTCGCCGCGCACCAGCGTCAGGGCCGGGGCGCCGGGGCGGTCGGGCTCCTCGGTCTTTTCGTCCATCACCTCAAAGATGCGCTCGGCACCGGCCAGGGCCGACTGGATCGTGGTGGCCAACTGGGCGATCTGGTTGATGGGAAAACCGAACTGCCGCAGGTACAACAGGAAGCTAAACACCATGCCCACGGTGATGCCATGACCCGAAAGCACCATCCACGCACCGAAGGTGGCCACAACGGCATACCCCAGGTTGTTGATCATGTTCATGATCGGGCCCATGACGCCTGAGAACATATTGGCGCGGATGGCCACCTCCTGCAGCTCACCGTTGACGGCGCGAAAATTCTCTTTGGCCGCTTCCTCCCGGTTGAAGACCTTGACCACATACTGACCGGACAACGTCTCCTCCACCTGTCCATTGAGGCGACCAAGGATGCTCTGCTGGCGGCTGAAGTAACGGCCCGATACCTTGGCAATCCGCCCGGTGAGGAAGAGCATCAACGGCATGGTCAGGAGCGACACCAGCGTCATCAGCGGGCTGAGGAGTAGCATGGCAATGAGCGTGCCCACGATGGCGATGACGTTGCCGATGAGCTGGCCCAGGCTCTGGCTCAGCATGTTGTTGATGTTGTCGACGTCGTTGGTGAAGCGGCTCATCAGGTCGCCGTGGGTGTTGCGGTCAAAGAATTTGACCGGCAGGTTTTGCATCCGCACGAAGAGGTCGCGCCGCAGCACCCGCACTGCGTTCTGGCTGATGTCAATGAGCTTGTAATTGATGATCTGCTGGACGATGACATTGACCAAATAGATGGCCAACAGCTCCAGGCAGGCCACGCCCAGCGCTCGCAAGTCCTTCAATGAGAGTACATCGTCGATGATGCTGCCCGTCATGCGCGTGCCAAGGATCGGCAGAACATTGGTGCCGATGGCCAGCACCAGCACCACGACCAGTGCCACCTTGTGGTCGGCCAGGTAGCCCAGCATACGCAGCATCGTACCCTTGGCATTCTTGAGTTTCGGCGCTTTCATACCGTGCATGTGCGGCCCGCCCGGGCCTGGGCCACGCATGCCAGGGCCTGCCGTCGGCTGTTCCCGCCGGGTCTGTCTGTTGTCAGCCATTGGCTACCGCCTCCTCCCCCAACTGGGACCGCACAATGTCCCGGTAGATGTCGCTGGTTGCAATGAGTTCCCGGTGGGTGCCTTCGGCCGCCACCATGCCGTCCTCCATCACAAGGATCCGGTCGGCCTCCAAGACGCTCGAGATGCGCTGGGCAATGATGAACACCGTGGCACCCGCCATGCGCTGGCGCAGCGCCCGCTGCAGCTTGGCCTCGGTGGCCATGTCCACGGCCGAGGTGGCATCATCCAGAATGAGGATACGCGGCCGGCGCAGCAACGCCCGCGCGATGGAGAGCCGCTGCTTCTGCCCGCCGGAGTAGTTGACGCCTCCCTGTTCCACCGGGGAGGCGTAGCCCTCTTCCTTCTGGGCGATGAAATCCGCAGCCTGGGCATCCTCCGCCGCGGCACGGATCTCCTCGTCGTCGGCTTCCGCCCGGCCCCAACGCAGATTGTCGGCCAGCGTGCCGGAGAAGAGCATACTCTTCTGCAGCACCACACCGATGTGACGGCGCAGGCTATCGAGCGGCTGTTGGCGCACATCAACGCCGCCCACCAGCACCTGGCCCTCACTCACGTCGTAGAGCCGGGGGATGAGGTTGACGAGCGTCGTCTTGCCCGAACCTGTCGCCCCCAGGATGCCGATGGTCTGCCCCTGCTCGGCATGGAAGCTCACATGCCGCAGGGCTGGCTCGCCATCGGCACCCGGGTAACGGAAGCTGACGTCGCGGAACTCCACGTCCCAGCACTCGGGCTCCTTGGGCTCGGCTGGTTCGGTGATGGCCGGGTGCGTGTCGAACACCTCGTTGATGCGTTCGGCCGACGCCTTGGCGCGGCTGGCGCCGATGAGGATCATCGCCACCATCATGAGGGAGGACAGTATCTGGCCCAGGTACTGGATGAAGGCCATGATTTTGCCCGTCTCGGTGCTGCCCGCCAGTACCTGCTGGCCCCCGAACCACAGCGCCGCCACGATGCTCAGGTTCAAAATGAGGGTGAGGATGGGCCAAAGCAGAATCATGGTTCGGTTGGCCTGCACCATGGCGTCCACCAGGCCGTCGTTGGCCTGGGCGAAACGCTTCCGCTCATGCTCCTGGCGAACGTAGGCCTTGACGACACGCACGCCCATCAGGTCCTCGCGGGTCACGTCGTTGACGCGGTCAATGTGCTTCTGCACCCGGGCAAAGAGCGGGAAGCCACGCTTCATGATGAACACGATGGCCACCGTCAGCACCGGCAGCGCCACCACCAGGATGAGCCCCAGCTTCGCGTTCATCATCAGTGCCATGACGATGCCGCCGACGAGCAGCAGCGGAGACCGCACCAGCATACGCATGGCCATCATCACCAGGTTCTGCATCTGCATCACGTCGTTGGTGAGCCGTGTGATGAGCGACGAGGTCTGCAGGGTGTCAAGCTCCGCAAAGGAGAAGCTCTGCACCTTGTCAAAGAGATCCTGCCGCAGGGCCGTGCCGAACTTCACCCCCGCGATGGAGGAAAAGACCGTGCAGCCCACGCCGCCAATCATACCCACCAGGGCCGCCAGCAGCATCCTTCCGCCCATCAGCAGCACGTAGTCCAGGTTGCCATTGGCCACTCCCTTGTCCACGATGTCACTCATCAGGGTGGGCTGCATCAGGTCCATCATGACCTCCAGCAGCATGAAGAGCGGGGCGGCTACCGCAGGAATCCAGTATTTCTTCAGGTAGCGAAACAGTTGAAACACAGCGTCACCTTCCTATTCCTTCGCCGGGTCTTCCATCAACCGGCGTAAATTGGTCTCAACTTTATGAAGGGCATCGCCCATGACTGTCCGCTCCTCGGGCGAAAAGCCGCAAAAGCACCTTTGCGCAATCTCCTGGCGAGTGTTCTCCAGAAGGTTGACCAATCGGCGGCCCTCCTCTGTCAGCCACACACAGCTGACACGCCGGTCCTGCTGGTCGGGCCGCCGTTCGATGAGACGGGCGTTCTCCATGCGGCGCAGGGCCGCCGTCACCGTCGCCGGTTCCAGCTCAAACTTGCGTGCCAAATCACCCTGCCGGCATCCCTCGTGGTTGGTGAGGTAATGAAGAAAACGCGACTGCCCGCCTGGCATGCCAAACTGGGCAAACTTACTGTGGGCATACTTGTAATGCAAATGGCTGACAAACACCAGCAATTGGTCGAGTTCTTGCTCGTTCACGATGAACACACTTTCCAGCCGTTGGTCCAGCCGATTAATTGCTTAGTTGTCTAAATGTTAGAACGCTCATATTATGCCCTCTCACTGATTTGCTGTCAACATACAAAGCACCCAATTTGATGACCTGTTTCTAGCAAATGTACCAATTGCCCCAACCCGGTTAAATTCCATGGGATACAATTCACTGGAAAGGGTATATACTAGAGAAAAGAACCATTCGTCCATTAACCACACGATCAACAACCAAGGAGGAATCCCGATGCATACAGCCATTCAGTCAATCACCGCGCGTGAAATCCTCGACTCCCGCGCCACGCCCACGGTGGAGGCCACCGTGACGCTGGAAGGAGGCGCCCGCGGCACAGCCGCCGTGCCGTCCGGCGCGTCGGTCGGCAAGTTTGAAGCCCACGAACTGCGCGATGGCGACCCTAAGCGCTACCAGGGCAAGGGGGTGCAGAAGGCCGTCGCCCACGTGGGCAGTGACATCGCAGCGGCCCTGCGCGGCCGCGACAGCACCGACCAGGCCGCCATTGACGGAGCGATGCTGGCGCTGGACGGCACCCCCAACAAGAGCCGCCTGGGTGCCAACGCCATCTTGGCCGTGTCGCTGGCCAACGCCCGCGCCGCCGCCCAGGGCACCGGCCAACCCCTCTACCGCCAGATTGCCTTTGGCGACCGGGGGCTGGTGCTGCCCCGCCCCATGCTCAACATCATCAACGGCGGGGTACACGCCAACAACAGCCTGGACATTCAGGAGTTCATGATCGTTCCCATGTCGGCCCCGACCTTTGCCGAGGGCCTGCGCCAGGCAGTAGATGTCTACCACACCCTCAAGAAGCTCATCAGTGACCAAGGACTTTCCGCTTCGGTGGGCGACGAAGGTGGCTTCGCGCCGCAGCTGGAGAGCGACGTGGCCGCGCTGGACCTGTTGCTGCAGGCCATTGAGAAGGCGGGCCTCAAGCCGGGCGAGGACGTGGCCATTGCGCTGGACCCGGCATCCTCCGAGTGGTTTGAGGACGGCCGCTACCACCTGGCCAAGAGCGGCAAGACCTGGGACGCAGGCGACCTGCTGGCCCATTGGGAAGGCCTGGTGGCTCGCTACCCCATCGTGTCCATTGAGGACGGCATGGCCGAGGAGGACTACACTGGCTGGAAGATGCTGACCGACAAACTGGGCAAGCAGATCCTGCTGGTCGGCGACGATCTGTTCGTCACCAACACCGGGCGCATCCGCGAGGGCGCGGCTGCCGGTATCGCCAACAGCATCCTCATCAAGCTGAACCAGATCGGCTCCCTCACTGAGACCGCCGACGCCATCACCGCCGGCGCGGCGCTGGGGTACTCGTCCATCGTTAGCCACCGCTCCGGTGAGACGGAGGACACCTTCATCGCTGACCTGGCCGTCGCCAGCGGCGCAGGGCGCATCAAGACCGGCGCACCGGCCCGCAGCGAGCGCACCGCCAAGTACAACCGACTGCTGGCCATTGAACAGGAGCTGGGCAGCGCGGCGAAGCTGGCGGAGTGGAAAACCACTCGCTAAATTCCCAGAGACAAAAAGCCGCCCCTTCCATCTTGGGAAGGGGCGGCTTTTCACTATGTGCTTACTGCGGCAACCACCCGGTCAATGGCGTACCCCGGCGGGCTTTCACCGCCGCGGTCAGGTCGTCGAGCACAGCGGTCATCTCCCACTCGTACTCCTCGGCAATCTCCACATAGGGCAAGCCAAACCGTCGGCACTCGTCCCGAAAATAGGAATGCTCCTGCAAGAAGGTCTCCGGCAGGCGCTCCTCCCCCTCCCCCCGCATCTCCATTGCATTGCGGTGGGCCACGATTCCATCTGCAAAGTGAGATCGCAGATAGCCCTCAGAGAACCCAACAAAGCAGGCCAGCGTATCCGCCTTTGCTTCGTCGGGCAAGTCGTCCACCAACCGGGGCAGCAGGTAGCACCCCTCGACGATCAGGTGCTGTCGGTTCTCCGCTACGGTCAGCAGCGTCCCCCTCACCACCGGCCAGAGTGCCCTGCCGATGGCCTCGATCGAATCAGTGGCGGTGAAGGGGCAGCCGGGAAGGCCGCGAATCCACCCCATCTTCAGGTGGTCGAGGGACAGATAAGGCAGGTGCGTCCGCTCCAGCAGGCGCTGGGCCAGCAGCGTCTTGCCGGTGCAGCTGGCCCCGCCAATCAACACAATCATGGCATGCCCTTTCAAAAACCGGTCGGCACGGGGCCGACCGGTTTCGCACACTTTCGGGGGATCAGGCCGGCAGTTCCACCCACTGGCCCGGATTCTTCTGGGCAGCCAAGCCCGCCTCGCGGATGGCCATGATCTCCATGGTCTCAGCCGCAGGCACCGCAGGCTCCCTGGTGTGGAAGAACTCCAGCATCGCCGCGATGAAGTTGGGGAAGTAATTGTGGCAGACTGGCACGGTCCAAGTTTGCCCGGCGCGGTTGGCAGCATCGAAGGCAAAATCGTCGGCCCCAAGGGTGATGGTGGCACGGCGGTTGCCAAAGTCGATGGCCAGCGTGTTGGCTTCCCAGCGTACCCGCTTGGCGCCGGTGCCCATCAGGGCCGCCACCATCTCCAGCTGATGCACGCTGTAGTTGGGCAGCTCACCGGGGCCGCGCACATCCACCGCCACCACATCAGCCGGGTTGGCAAAGGCCGCATCCCGCGCCAGAATCTCATCCGCATAGCGCAGGGCCGACGCCGAATACACTGGCGTGCCGCCAGCCGCCGCCTGGGCAAAGAGCCCACGGGCTGTGGCGGTGTCGATGGCAAAGGTCTTGTCCACATACACAGGCTTGCCGGAGGCAAACGGGACGGCGCACAAGGCCGGGTGATGCTCGGGGTTGTCGGGCGACAGTACAACCAGGGCGTCGCAGTCGTCCGCAACCTGCTGCAGGGAATCGGCCAGCCCCACGCCGAAGTCGGCGCACCACTGGGCTGTCGTGCGGCCGCCTGGTTTGTCGGTGGCGGCCCAGGCCAGTGCAATCACATCCTGGCCCTTGCTGGCCTCGGCAATCCAGGCCGGGTAGTTGTTGGCATGCCATTCATCAATGAAATGGTCAATGAAACCGATCTTCATAGTACCTCCCACGGCGTTTTGCCGCTGTGTCAGAAAGGAAGGCTCCGCTTCCATGAAGCGGAGCCCTCCTGTTTCCTTGGTTTGGATTGATCAGCCAGCCAGGAAGGCGTCAAACTGCTTCTGGGCTTCCTGCTGCACGGTGCGCAGGCCAGCGTCCTCGAGCTCTTTGATCATCTTCGGCAGGGTCTCGGCCGGGTCGAGCGAACCGGTCACCAAGCCAGCCCAGTACTTGTCCTTGACCACCTTGATGGCCGCCAGTTCGGTCTGGAGGCTGGTGGTGTCGAAGGAGAAGCCGATGGACTTGGTGCCGATGGCGTCCTTGTAGCTCTCAAAGATCTTGGTCCACATCTGAGGATCGACGGTCACGCCCTCGGCGGCCTCGACGGTGCTCAGAGAGTAGGAACCCTGGGAGAACGCCCACGGAGAGTACTTCTCAGCACCTTCCTTGGTGCGCTGGGCCAGACCTTCGGCGGTCTTGTTCCAGTGGGTACCGGGCACGCCATAACGCAGGGTGTCGCGGTACTCCTGGTTGATGTTGACCAGTTCCTGATACTTCAGGGCCAGGTCGATGTTGGCGGAGTTGGCGTTGATGGCGTTCATGGCGCCACGGATGGAAGCGGAAGACAGGAACGGGCCGCTGAACTTGGAGATGACGTTGACGTAACCGTCGCTGCCGGTCCAAATGGCGTCCGCGCCGTAGAAGCCCTGACCGACCTTAACGGCCGAGTACTTGGCTTCGCTCTCGAGCGTGGCGGCATCCTTGTTGATGTAGCCAGCCTGGTACCAGGAACGGAGGGCGTTGAGGCGATCGGTGAAGTCCTTGCTCTCCAGCGTCACAACGATCTTGGTCTCATCAGCCGAACCCACAGCGGAGTACGGGATGCCCAGCATCGCGTCACGAAGGATCATGTCATAGTTGCTGTCGATGCCCGGGTAACCACCCTTGGCGAGAATCAGAGGAAACTCAGCCTGGGAAGCGGCGCTGTCACCAGCGGTGAACGCGTCCTTGGCAGCCTTCAGGTACTTCTCGATGTCGAAGAAGGTCATGTTTTCCGGGATGTCCATTTTCAGGTCATCCACGAACAGGGCCTTGTCGAAACGATAGAACATTTCAGCGGCGTAGTCCTTCTTGACCGGGATGGCATAGACTTTGCCGTTGATCTTGGCAGCTTCCCACACGATTTCAGGCATGGTGGCGTACAGATCGGGGGTCAAGGTCTGGACCTTGTCGGTGATGTCGGCGAAGTAGCCGGCAGTGGCCTGGACGACGAAGTTGTTGTACCACTCGCATGTGAACGCGATGTCCCACGGATCACCGGACGAGAGGGCCAACTTGATGGCATCGTCCTTGAGGTAAAGGGTCTTCATCTTGACGTTGAGCTTTTCGACGGAGATCTTGTTGAGGGCTTCCTCAACAACGGTCTCGTCCGGCGGGGGGGTACCCGGGTCGCCCATGAGCCAGGTCAGTTCGACAGGCTCACCAGCGGGGGCTTCCGCCGAGGCAGTATCCGCGGGAGCTTCCGACGCTTCCGTGGAAGCGGCCGGCGCGCTCGTGGCGGTGGCGGCGGGCGACTGACAGCCCACGAAGGCCAAAGCCAACGAGACGAGCATGGCGACCGCCATTGCCAGAGACAGATACTTCTTTCTCATGTTTCTCCTCCTTTATTTTTTACCGGCTTACCACCGGCAAACCAAACCAATTCAGACGCTCTCAGCCCTTCACTGCGCCGATCGTCAGACCGGAGACAAAGTACCGCTGGAAGAAGGGATAGGAGCAGGCGATGGGCAGCACCACGATGACAACCAGGGCCATGCGGGAGGCCTCCGCCGGCAGCCGTGAGGCTCCGCCCAGCGCGCCCATGTACTGGGCGTTGCGGGTCAGGAACTCCAGGTTCTGCTGGATGTTGATGAGAACGTACTGCAACGGATAGAGGTAGGTATGGTCAGACTGGATGTACAGCATGGCCGAGAACCAGTCGTTCCAGTAGGCAAACGAGAGGAACAGACCGATGGTCGCCAGTGCCGGCAGCGAGATGGGCAGCACGATCGTGAAGAAGATGCGCAGCTGTGACGCGCCGTCGATCTTACTGCTCTCGATGACCTCATCGGGCACCGTGGTCTGGAAGAACGTCCTCAGGATGATGACGTAGAAGCTCGACACCGCGATGGGCAGGATGAGCGCCCAAATCGTGTTCTTGAGCATCAGGAACTGGGTGTTTACGAGGTAGGAGGCCACCAAGCCACCGCCGAAGAGCATCGGGATGAAGATGAGGAACGTATAGAACTTCTTCAGCCGATAGCCAGGACGGGAGAGCACATAACCCATGGTGGCGTTGAGGAACAAACCGATGACGGTGCCGATGACCGTGACACTGATGGAGACCAGGAACGAACGGCCAATCGAATCCTTCGACCGCCACAGGTAGGTGTAGGCGTCAGTACTCCACGACGAGGGGAAGAACGTGTAGCCGTTCTGCTGGATGGACGTGTCCGACGACAGCGAGATGATGATCACGAAGATCAGCGGGATGACGCAAGCCAGTGCCAACAGGACGAAGATGGCCGAAAAGATGGCGTTGGCCGGCTTGGAGACGCGGTTGAACTTCGCGAGGGCATCGACTTCCTTTTTTTCCTTTGCCATATGATGTTCCCTCCTCTCAGAACAGCGCGTTTTCGGGGTTGATTTTGTTGACAACGGCGTTGGCCGCCACGATGGTGATGAGGCCGAAGATTGACTGCAGGAAGCCAGCGGCGGATGCGAACCCAATATTATTGAGACCCATCAGCGCCTTGTACACATACACGTCAATCGTCTGGGTCACGTCCACCAGCGGGCCGGAGTTACGCGGCACCTGGTAGAAGAGACCGAAGTCGGACGAGAAGATACGGCCCACGGCCAGGATGAACATGATGGTGATGATGGGCGACAGCAAAGGCAGGGTAATGGACTTGACCTGCTGCCACTTGGTAGCACCATCGATGACCGCCGCCTCGTAGAGGCTGCCGTCAATGCCCGAGATGCTGGCCAGGTAGACGACCATGCTGTATCCCATTGTTTTCCATATGTTTAAAAATACCAACAACGCTGGCCAGTACTTGGGTTCCATGTACCACTGCACCGTCTCCTTGCCCATACCCTCCAGCACATTGTTGACAAAGCCCTTGTCGGAGGAGAGGAAGGAGAACAGGAAGTAACCGACGACGACCCAAGAGAGGAAGTGGGGCAGGAACATGGCCGTCTGGGTCACCTTCGCCAGCTTCTGACTGTAGAGCTGGGAGATCAGGATGGCCAGTGTCACCGACACCAGGATACCCGTTACGATGAACACACCGTTGTACATCAGCGTATTGCGGAACATGATGGCCGCGTCCGGCGTCTTGAAGAGGAACTTGAAGTTCTTGATGCCAACGTTATCGCTCTGCAGAAGGCTGCCAATGAAGTTCAGGCCCTTTACAGGTTTGTAGCTCTTGAACGCGATGATGATACCGAACATCGGCAGGTAACAAAACAGGAGATACCAAATTACAGTGGGCAGCCCCAGCAGGGTCAGTTCCACATCATCCAGCGAAAACTTTTTCCTATGTTTTTTAGGGGTGACCAGCTTCTGTTTTACGGCCGGGTTCATCAAACGAAGTGCCTCCTCTCACCTAGTGCGCTTGTGCATCATGCCAACGATCCCACAGGTACTGGGGGGACTGCGATGGATCGAAGCATTGGTCTAGACCACTTGCCCACATTATAACATGTTTTCGTCCAATATCAATATAAATATATGGAAAACTTCTGATGTTTTTCACAACTTACAATGGAACGCAACGGAAGGAATGAACCGAGAACACCCACTGGGTCGCCGCACTCCCCAGCCCGCCCGTGAGGACAAAAAGGGGACTGATGAACCAATTGTGATTCACGCAGCCCCCTTGCTTGGACTTATGCTACCATCCGCAGGTGCAAAAGTCAATGCGGCAACTTTACCGCAATAGAAGCGCACTGGCGGGAAGCGACCCTTTGTGGTATAGACCACTAGACCACCGAAAAACGACATTTTTTCGTCTAGACCATTTCTTTGTCGATCAATGCCCTGTTTTGTTACATGTCATATAACATATATTTTTCGGCTCGGGCTTTATAAGCCTGCACGGCTGCAGCCCCCTCAGCAAGAAAACGGCCTCCATCGAACCCCGGCTGGCGCAGAGCATCGGTGCCTGCCAGCAGGTCAAGGAAGGGGCGGCCGTTGGTCTCCACCCAGTCAAACCCCGGCTGCCGGGCCGCCGCGGCCACCAGCGCCAGCCCCATGCGCACCGGCAGGAAGGCGTTACGGTCGGTGACGTGCACCTGCACGCCGTGGCAGGGCTGCCCCGCGTGCTTGGAGAACCACGGCTGGAAGTGCGCCGGACGGAACCGCACCCCCGGCAGCGCCAAGGCATTGAGCTCCCCGGCGAAGTCATCGGCGTCCAGCCAAGGCGCGCCTATAAGCTCGAAGGGCCGCGCCGTCCCCCGCCCTTCCGAGAGGTTGGTGCCCTCGATGAAGCAGGTGCCGGGGTAGCAGAGTGCCGTCTCGGTGGTGGGCATGTTGGGCGACGGCGGCACCCAGGCGAGGTCGGTATCACTCCACCACATGCTGCGCCGCCACCCGGCACAGGGCACCACGTGGAGATCGCAGCCCAGCCCACGCTCGCCGTTGACAAACCGTGCGAACTCCCCGATCGTCAGACCATACCGGTTGGGGATGGCGAACTTGCCCACGAACGAGGCGAATCGTTCATCGAGCAGCGTCCCCTCCACCGCCCCGCCCAGGGGGTTCACCCGGTCCAGCACCACAAGGGGGATGCCCAGCGCCGCGCAGTCTGCCATCAGGTTGGTGAGAGTATACAAATAGGTGAAATACCGCACGCCGATGTCCTGCATGTCAAAGACCAGCACATCCACGCCGGCGGCGGTCTCGGCGCTCAGGTGGCGGCTGCCGCCATAAAGGCTGTGCACCGGCAGGCCGGTGCGGCGGTCCACCGTGCTGCCCACGTGGTCGCCGGCCTGGGCGTCGCCGCGAATGCCGTGCTCCGGGCCGTAGAGGGCCACCAGGTCGTACCGTTCCCGCAAGATGTCGGCGGTGCTCACGAGGTTCCTGTCCACGCCGGTGGGGTTGGTGGCCAAGCCCAGCCGCCGCCCCCGCAGCAGGGCATCGGCCTCGCTCAGGTTGTCAATGCCGTTGCGCACTTCAATGCGTTCCATCGTTGTCCTCCTCCCGGTCGAACGCGGCCATCACCGCGTTGTGAAAGCGCCGCCGCAGGCAGAAGAACTCCTGCCGCCCCCGGCCAAAATGCACGGCGTTCGTCAGCAGCACCACCCAGCGGCCGGTGGCTTTGTCCACCCACAGCGACGTACCGGTGAACCCGGTGTGGCCGAAGGAACCGGGCGAAAAGAGATCGCCGCAGGAGAGCGTCCGACCGTCATAGAGGCTGAAACCCAGGCCGCGGCTCTCGGCCATGCCCGGCGTGTGGTTGGCCACCGCCGCCCCAAAAGCCGACCGCCCCAGAAACACGCCGCCCGGCCCGCGCCCGCCGCAGGCCAGCATGGCCGCAAAGCGAGCGCAGTCCCCCACGGTGGAGAAGAGCCCCGCATTGCCCGACACCCCGCCCAGGAACCGGGCGTTCTCGTCGTGCACCACGGCGCGCCACCAGCCGCCGGCGCCGTCCTCCTCGGTGGCAGCCACGTCGTCATCCGCCGGGCAGTAGCCGGTGCTGGCCATGCCCAGTGGGCCGAAGACCTCCTGCCGGGCCGGCTGGTCGAGCGGCGCACCGCCCACCTTCTCCAGCACCCGGCCCAGCAGGATGTATCCCAGGCAGCTGTACTCCACATCGGCCCCGGGGGCCCGGTGCAGCCCCAGCCCCAGAATGTGCCCAATGGCTTCCTCCGGCATGGTGCAGGCCGTCCACAGCGGCGTGTGGGCCGGAAGGCCGCTGGTGTGGGTCAGCAGTTCCTTAAGGGTGATGCCGGCCTTATCCTCCGGGGCCGGCAGGTGTTCGCCCAGCGTGTCAGCCAGGCTGATGCGCCCCTGCTCGGCAAAGCGCAGCGCTACCATGGCCGTGGCCATGGTCTTGGTGAGCGACGCCATGTCATAGCGGGTGTGGATGGTGACCGGCCCCCGCTTCGGGTGCACCGCTGAAGAGCCAATGGCCTCGGTGTGGAGCGTCGCCGCCCCCCGGCCAATGGCCACTGCCGCCCCGGGGATAATCCCCTCCTCCGCCGCCCGACGGATGAGCGCCAACGGTTGTGAAAAATCCATGAAAATCCCTCCCTTACCGCCCGCTTTCCTGCGATGGGCGGCAATGTTCAAAAAGGGGGAGCGAACCTGTCCGCTCCCCCGGTTGATGGCAATTAGAATTCCGTTTTCACCAGCCGCTTGGTGTATTCGTCCTGGTTGAAGGCCTGGGCGCGGTTCTTGCGGGCCAGCACGCCGCGCACGGTCATCAGCGCCTTGTAGTACTTCTGGTACTCAAAGCTGGTGCTGTGGGAGGTGAACCAGTGGTGGTCGATGGCCTTGCACCACAGGTCGTAGCCCTCGTCGCTGACCTCCAGGTACACATAGGGCTGGAACCCTTCGGGGTCCTCCCAATTCTCCGCATAGTAGGGGCCGGCGGCGAAGTGGGGCGGCAGCTCACGCTCAAAACCCGGCAGGGCGGCGTAGAACTGGGCGTCCCGCACGATCTGGTAGGTCGCCTCGTGGTCCTTGTGCATGCTGTTCTTCCAGTGGGTCAGCAGCACGTCGGGCTTGTATTTGCGGATGATGTCACACAGGGCGAACTTGTTCTCCTCGTTGACCTCCAGCGCGCCGTCGGCCACGGGGAACACCACGGCCTCGCCACCCAGGTCGCGGGCGAAGGCCTCGGCCTCCTGCTCTTTCTGCTTGCGATAGTCCGCCACGCTCATATGAGGCGGGTTGCCCTTCTCGCCGCCGGTCAGGGCCACGGTCACGACCTTCCAGCCCTTCAGGGCCAGAGTGGCCAGCACGCCGCCGGTCGTCAGCTCCATGTCACCGATGTGGCCGCCGATGGCCATGACGCATTTCTTCTGTTCCATGTCTCTCATCCTTTCTGCAGGGTCTTGCGCATGCCGACCCAGGAGCGCACAATGCGGAAGCCCGCGGACTCGTAGATGTTGCGGGCAGGGTTGGTCTCGCCGGTGAAGAGTGTCATGAAGGACGCGCCGATGTCCTTCAGGCCCACGCAGAGCCCCGAGAACAGCGCCTTGCCGCAGCCGCGCTGGCGGTAGGCCGAGTGCACGCCGATGCCCGCGAAATACCCGCGGCCGCTGGGCTGCACGGCAATGGGCCCGGCGAAGCCGCAGACGCGGTCGCCGTCGGCCACGATGGGCAGGGGCAGCGGGTCTGCTTGGGCGGCGTTGCCAAGCACGCGGTCGCGCCAGTCGTCGCTGCCCAGGTCGTCCATCAATTCCTCCAGCCCGTGGTGCTTTTTGGGGTCATACAGGGTAATCTCGATGCCCTCGGCCTTCAGTTCCTCGATCCGCCGGGCGATGGCCGGCAGGTATTCGTACCCCGCCAACGGCCGGTAGTAGGAGTTCTCATAGTCCACGTCGCGGTAGCCGTTGTTCTTGAGGAACAGGTACCCCGGCCCGGCCACGTCCACACCGGGGGAGTTGGGGTGGTCGTGACCGTTAGTGCCCGGCACCACCCATTCCAGCGTCACGGGGTTGAAGAAGCGCGCCTCCAACTGGGCAAGGTTGGGCTCCACAGCGGCCACGGCGTTCTCCACCGCCCGCAGCAGGGCCGCGCCCACGCCGCGGCGGCGGCAATCGGCCGCCACCAGCACGAAGGTGACATAGCCAATCGTGGCCCCGGCCCGGCGGGTGCCGAAGCCCAGGCCCACCAGGCGCTCGCCTTCCAGCGCCGCCAGGGCAATCTTGGTCACGCCCTCCATGGGCGCGAGGAACTTGTTCTCAAAATCGTTCTCGTTCAGGGGTTTGTAGGGGGTCTCAACGCCGGCGCTGGTGTTCCACAGCGCTGCGGCTTGCGCCAGCCGGTCTGCCCCCAGGGGGATGATCTGCATGTCGTCAGACTCCTTTCTTAGGAATCGCTGATGAAATGGAGTGTCTGGATTGCGTAGTGGATTTTTTCGTCCTGCTAGGCGGAGGAGGGAGCCTATGCGGAGCGCATAGGTGACCGACAACAACGAAGCAGGGCGGAAAAAGACCAAGCAAGACAGATGCTATGCTTTCATCAGCGTTTCCTATTCCGGAGGGCAAAGGCCCCCCGGGTCGGTTCCAGTGGTTCGTCGTGTATGGTCGCTTGCGGGTACCCGGCCAGCAGCGCTTGCCGGAAGGCCGCCCGCACAAATTCGTTGTGTTCGAGAATGCTGCCGCTGCAGGCCACCGCCGGGGCCGCAAGCCCCAATCGGCCGGCCAGCCCCACGGCCAGCGCTGCCAGGTCGCGCCCGGCGGTCATGAGAATCCCACGGGCTACGGGGTCGCCGGCGCCGGCCTGGGCCGCCACGGTGGCGGCCAGTGCTGCCAGGTCCCCTTTGGGCTGCCGGTAGGTCATCTCCAGCAGGGGGCGCAGGCGGTCGAGCCCAGCCGTTGCCAGCAGCGCCTTGGTCAGATCGCTCTGGGGCAGGCCATCGTCGTCGTCCTGCAGAGCCTGGCGTACGCCGTCGGCCGCAATGGCCCAGCCACTGCCACGATCCCCCAGCAGATGGCCCCAGCCGCCCCGGCGGGCAAGCTGCCCGTCGCGTCGACCATAGGCGATGGAGCCGGTGCCGGCGATGACGATGATGCCGTCGCCCAGCCCATGAGCCGCGCACAGCGCCAGCTGGCCGTCGTCCACCGCCAGGGTGGGCACGCCAAACCGGTCTTCCAGGAGGGTTCGCACGGCTTCCGGTGTCACCAACGGGTCAAAGCCCGCCATGCCCACGCCGATGAACTCGCAGGTGCCGGGCACGGCGGCCAAGGCCCCCGCCACGGCTGCCACGAGATTCTCCCGTGCGGCATCGCCGCCGGCGGTCAGGTTCCCCGGGCCGGTGGAGAAGGCCGCCAGACGGAAGCCCTCCAAATTGTAGACGACGGCGATGGTCTTGGTGCCACCGGCGTCCACGCCAATCAGGTAGCGCATGTCATTTCCTCCCGGCGGCGATCGCTTTGGACAGCAGGCCGTCATTGGCCGCCAGCAGAGCACGGGCCTCCTCCGCCGAAAGCCCCGTCAGCAGCGCGCAGATGGCCGTCTTGGCGTGGCCGTTTGCCGCGTCCAGAGCAGCTTGGGCCGTGTCGGCGTCCACCCCGGCGGTTTCGGCCACAATGCGCCGGGCACGGTGCCGCAGCTTTTCGTTGGTGGCCTTCAGGTCCACCATACGGTTGCCATATACCTTGCCGGTGCGAATCATCGCGCCGGTGGAGAGCATGTTGAGTACCAGCTTTTGGGCAGTGCCAGCCTTCATGCGGGTGGAGCCGGTCACGACCTCCGGCCCGGGCTGCACGCTGATGGCAATGTCCGCCGCCGCCGCGATGGCCGAACCGGGGGTGCAATCCACCGACACGGCGACAGCGCCTAGCTCCCGGGCGTAGCGCAGGCCGCCCAGTACATAGGGCGTGCGGCCCGATGCCGCAATGCCCACCAGCACGTCCTTTTGGTTGAAGTTCAGTTCCTTGAGGTCGGCCACCGCCAGTGCCGGGTCGTCCTCGGCCCCCTCCTGGGCGCGGAAGATGGCGGGCTTGCCCCCGGCGATGAGACCCACGACCAGCCCCTCGTCCACGCCGTAGGTCGGCGGGCATTCGCTGGCGTCGAGGATCCCCAGACGCCCCGAGGTTCCCGCGCCGAGGTAGAGGAGCCGCCCGCCCTGCCGGAAGGCCGCGGCGATGGCATCCACCGCCCGGGCGATGGGCTCGAGCGCGCGGCCCACGGCGGGGGCCACGGCGCAGTCCTCGGCGTTGATGAGTCGTACCAGTTCCAACGTATTGAGTTCGTCGATGTGGGCGGTGCGGGGGTTGGCGGCCTCAGTGGCCAGTTGTTCCAGGTGTTCCATTGTTCCTCCCCATGTACAGGCAGTCCTCGTGAACCCGGACTCGTCAGGGCTCACGGGGGCTGCCTGTTGGTTGCAGCCCCCCATGTTTTACAGTTTCAGGCTGTTGTTCTTCACGAAGTGGAGGAGTTTGTCCACCGTGGTGAACGCCAGGCCGGTGGTGGTGTCGGCGCAGCCGTAGTAGATGGCGATGCGGCCGGTGTCACCATCGCAGAGCGCCGCGCAGGGGAACACGACGTTGGGCACGTCGCCCACGCACTCGTAGAGCTCGCGAGGGTTCATGAGGTAGGGCGCCGAACGGTACAGCACCTTCCAGGGCTGGTCGCGGTCGAGGAGCGCCACGCCAAAGCTGTACACAAACCCGTTGCAGGAGTTGAGCACGCCGTGGTAGATCATCAGCCACCCTTCGTCGGTCTCAATGGGCGTGGGGCCCGCGCCGATCTTGGTGGACTGCCAGGCCGAGTCGTTGCCCTTGATCGTGCCCATGACGTAGCGATGACGGCCCCAGAACTCCATGTCCGGGCTCTCGCTGTAATAGATGTCGCCAAAGGGGGTGTGGCCGTTGTCGCTGGGGCGGCTCACCATGGCGTAGCGGCCGTTGATCTTGCGGGGGAAGAGCACACCGTTGCGGTTGAAGGGCAGGAAGGCGTTCTCCACCTGGTGGAAGGTCTCAAAGTCCTTCGTCCAGGCAATGCCGATGGTGGGGCCGTAGTAGCCGTTGCACCAGCTGACCCACCAACGGTCCTCAATCCAGCAGACGCGGGGGTCGTAGCGGTACTCAAAGCGCGTGATCTCCGGGTCGCCCTCGAAGGTCAGGGTTTCGGGCTTGATGTTCCAGTGGTAACCGTCATCGCTGAAGCCCACGTGGATGTCCATGCTGCGGCAGGTGTCGTCGCAGCGGAACACGCCGGCGAAGCCGCCCTTGAAGGGTACGACGGCGCTGTTGAAGATGGAGTTGGAGTTGGGCAGCAGATCACGCGGGATGATGGGGTTGGCGGAATAGCGCCAGATGGCGGCGTTGGGGTTGGTGGAATCCTGCCAGGGGATGTTGGGGAGGGACGGCTGTCCCAGCACTTTGCTCATGGTCATTCCTCCGCATTATTCTTCGTCGGTTTGCAGGGTGTTGTAGAGCGCGTCGAGCAGCTTGCCTGAGGTGTCACAGCTGTGCTCCCAATACATGATGCCCGCCAGACCCTCGCGCATGAGGTAGCGCGCCTTGCAGGCCAGGGACTGCTCATCGTCATAGGTGAAGAACGAGTCGCCATTGAAGAGCCAGGGGGCGCAGGCCTCACTGTCCCAGTGGCGGGTGTAGCCGTTCTTGTTGATGTACTCCCGTTCCAGCAGGTCAAAGTGGGCCCCATGGCCGCCGGCGGCCGCCGTCATCTGGAAGAGGCCGTTGTTCACATTGGGCACGCCCGTCCACTTGCGGGCGTAGAACGCCGCGCCGATGACGATCTTCTCATAGGGCACGCCGGCTTCGGCAAAGAGCTTGACCGACGTATCCACGCTGATGCGGAAGAGGTCGCCGCTCGATGGATACAGGTTGGTGTGGTGGCCGGTCATCGTCTGGAACCCGCCGCGCATGTCATAGGTCATGATCTGCACGAGGTCGAGGTAGCGCTCGGCTTCCTCCATGCGGGTGCCGTCAAGGAAGTATTTGTCGGCGCCAGCGGCGATGGTCAGGAGCCTGCGGCGGCCCGGCAGCAGGTCGAGCGCCGCGCGGAGCTCGGCCAGCAGCAGGGTGAAGTTCTCCCGGTCAGCGGGGCTGGATGCGATGCCCGCCACGCCGATGGAAGGATACTCCCAGTCGATGTCGATGCCATCGAGGTCGTACCGGGTGGCGGCCTCAGCGGCGGTCTGGGCGAAGAGCTTGCGCCCGGCGGCGGTGGACGCGGCTTCCGAGAAGCCGCCGGCCCCCCAGCCGCCCACCGACAGCAGCACCTGGATGGCCGGGTTCCAGTCGCGGATGACCGAAAGTTGCTCCATGTCAGTCAGGTGGTCGGTCACCACCCGGTCGTCCCGGACGAGGCCGAAGGCGATGTTGATGTGGGTCAGTTTCCGTGCCTGTTCGACGGTCACCTGTTTGAGTGCCTTGTCCCAGACATAGGCGGTCAGTACATAGTTCATGTGCGTCCCTCCTGATGGTCGAATCGGAACACCAGCGCCGGCGGCGCGGGTTGGTCGGTCACAATGGCGGGCAGGGTGAGGACGGTGTCCCCCTCCCGCTCGGCGGCGGGCACGGGGCCGTGGCCCAACAGGGTGGCCGGGCCGAGCCCCACAAGCGGCAGACGCTCCTCCCCCAGCGGGTGAGCCCCTTCGGGGTAGAGCCGAAGGGCGTAGAAGGCACCGTCGCGGCCGGTGAAGGCCCAGTCGCCGGTGCGCCAGGGTGCCCGCGGCCGGGTGGCGTAGATGGCCTCGCCATTGACGGCAAGCCAGTCACCCAAACCTTTGAGGCAGGCCACTGCGCCGGCGGGCAGGCGGCCATCGGGCTGGGGGCCGACGTTCAGCGCCAGATTGCCGCCCTTGGCCACGATGTCAATGAGGAGCTGCACGACCTGCCGGGGCGTCTTGTAGGTGTCCTCATACTTGAAGGAGAACGACGTGCCCAGGGTGATGCAGCTCTCCCACGGGATATCGAGGGGCCGCTCGGGCACGGTTTGCTCGGGGGTGACGTAGTTCTCGTAGGGGCCGCCCACGGTGCGGTCGGCCACCAGCAAGCCCGGCGTGTAGGCACGGGCGCGGGCCATGAGCTCGCCCAGGCGGATGTCCTGCCCCTCGGCCGGGCACACCCAGCCGGCATCCAGCCACAGCACATCAAGCGGGCCGTAGCCGGCCACGAGCTCCATCAGCTGCTGGTGGGTGAAGTCCACAAACCGGTCCCACAGCGCGGGCTCGGCCACCGGGTCGTAGGTCGGGTTGCGGTCGGGGTGCTCACTCTTGGCGAACCCCGGCGCCCAGTAGGTCGGCGTGTTCCAGTCGGCCTTGCTGAAGTAGGCCGCGATGCCCATGCCCCGCGAGCGGAAGGCGTCAAATACCTCCCGGCAGATGTCGGCGTGGCGGTCGGTGCGGAAGGGACAATCCGGCCCGGTGCTGCGGTTGTCGGTGGTCTTGGTGTCCCACATGCAGAAGCCGTCGTGGTGCTTGGTGGTGAACACCAAGTACCGGAAGCCAGCGTTGGCGGCGATGTCGGCCCACTGCTCGGGGCGGAAGCGCACGGGGTTGAACGTGCGGCCCAGGCCAAAATACTGCCGGCGGAACTCGCCGCCGTCCTGCACCCAGTCAATCTCGGTGCGGCTCCAGTCGGCGTCGCCGTCAGAGAGAGCCCAGGACTCCACCACGCCCCACTGGCTGTAGGGCCCCCAGTGCATCATGAGCCCCAGTTTCTGGTCGCGCCACCACTCCAACCGCTCCCGCAGCAGCGGTTCCTCGGGCCAGCAGTAACGCTCGGCGGCGGTGAAGTTGTGCACGCCCTCCTGCACCACCGGTTGTTCGTCAGCCATGTTGGTTCTCCTTTGAGGTTCAGCTGTGGTCCGGCAGCCAGGCCCCGGCGGCCTTCAGCCGCCCGCGCAGGGCGGCGGTGTCCACCTCGGGCAGGGCCGCGCCGGTGTCCTGCGCCAGGCTCGCTGCCATGCCAGCGGCCATGCCGGTGATGTAGCAGCAGGGCATCACGCGGATGGAGCTCTGCATGCGCCGGTCGGTGCCGATGCAGCGACCGGTTACCAGCAGGTTCCCCAGGCCCTGGGGCACCAGAGAGCGGTAGGGAATGCCATAGCTTTCCCCATCCTGATAGCGCCACGCGCCATACTCCTCCTCAAAGGCCTTGTGGTCGGCCTTGCTGGTGCTGGGGGCGTGGATGTCCACCGGGTAGGAGAATCGGCCGATCTCATCGTCAAAGCTGGCGCGCTTCTGGAAGTCGTTCTCATCGAGGGTGTAGAGGCAGCGGATGCGTCGCGTCTCCCGAATGCCGAGCATGGCGCCGGTCGCCATAATCTGAGCCTTCTCAAAGCCTGTCAGATACTCGCGGTAGTAGCGTTCAAACTCCGGCTGGATGGCACGGGCGGCCACCATGGCTTTCGTGAGCGACCGTTCGTCGGTGCCATCCACGCCGAAGGCATGGCCGATGTTAGCCCCGCCGGTGGCTTCGCCGGTGCGCCACATGCCGGACATATGCCGATCCTCCTGGGTGAAGACATGGTCGGCGAAGGCCCGCTCCAACTCCCGGCTATCGGGGGCCACGGTGCGGCTCCAATCCACCCCGGCCCACACCGAGCACAGCGTGCCGGGCATTAGTCGGCCCTGGTCGTCGCCCTTGTCATAGGCCGCGCCGGCCCACACCGCCAGGTCGCCGTCGCCGGTGCTGTCAATGTACGTCTTGGCCCGCACGGCGAAGAAACCCGACTTGCCCATCAGCACCACGTGGTCGATGAGCCCGCCGGCGACCTCCGCCGCTACCACGGTGGAGTTGAGACTCAGCTCGATGCCCGCGTCGGTCACCAGCTTGTCACAGATGCGCTTCATCGCCTCCGGGAAGATGCCGACGGTATTGCCGCTGGGCACACCGCCCGCCGCCAGCACGGCGTCGTAAATCTCCCGCCCGATGCCGCCGGCCATGAAGTCCACCCCGTTGGTAAAGGGCATGTAAGCCGGCACCAGCGCCGCCGTCGCCGCCCCGCCCAGGAACTGGAACCCCTCCGCCAGGAAGACCCGCTTCCCCTGGCGCGCCGCGGTCACCGCCGCCGCCACACCAGCCGGGCCGCCCCCGGCCACAAAGACTCCACCTGGGCGCGAAGCTCCACCTGCCGCGTCAATGTCACCTGCATGTTTGTCCCTCCTCAACCGGTCTAGACCAGTTGCCTTTTTTATACCACAGCCAGCCCACCGGCGCAATGTTTGTTTGTGCATTGGTGGTGGTTTCTCCTGCAAGAAAGTGGGGGAAGTGATAGCGAACCATACTGAAATGATAGAAAGAACATGAAGGGCCTCTTTCGGGGCGGAGGGTGGCGGCGATGACCTACGTACTCACACGCGTGGACGTTGGACCCGATGACCTGCCTGGGCAGCTCCCACTGAAACTGACGCTTCTCCGGCA
>JAEYRA010000060.1 GCA_023409755.1 Bacillota bacterium | reverse complement strand
GGCATAGAGTGCCACCAGAACAAC
This sequence comes from Bacillota bacterium, assembly GCA_023409755.1. Lineage (GTDB taxonomy): Bacteria > Bacillota > Clostridia > Christensenellales > UMGS416 > JAEYRA01. Next base: position 7,885 of record JAEYRA010000060.1, on the reverse strand, counting down.
GGTCATGATGGAACCCACCAAGGTGGACACAATCGTATTCATGTAGATGCGCGGAAGGTTACCTGCTGCCGTGTTCAGAAACTTGTAGGCGTGCAGCGTGAACCCGCGGGGAAAAATGCCATAGCCATGAAGCAAAATCTCAGTCTCAGTCGACAGGGATACTGCGATGATGATCAGGAACGGCACAACGCAGGCCAGCGAACCCAAAATGAAGAGCAAGTGCAGAAGCAAATTGGGTACGGTCCCGATCGTGTTGATCTCACGATGCTTTTTCTTTTTCACAACCGGACCAGCCGGCATATTTTCACGAATTGTTGTCATTTCTATTTATCCGCCTCTCCTAGAAAAGTGCCATCTCAGGCCGGAACTTGCGAACGACCATGTTAGTCACCAGTATCATGATGAAACCAACGACTGACTGATACATACCAGCGGCAGCAGGCAACCCCAGCTTGGAGTTGGTACGCATGGAGTTAAATACATAGACGTCAATGGTCAAGGTGACCGGCCGCAACACGCCCGAGCCATTGGGCAGCGTGTAGAAGAGGTCGAAGTTCGAACGGAAGATGTTACCAACGTTCAGAATAGAGAGGAGCACCATCATGGGGATGAGCTGAGGGATGGTGATCTTCCAAATCTGCTGCCACTTGTTGGCACCATCGATGGCAGCGGCTTCGTTCAGCTCCTGGTCCATGCCTGTGATAGCCGCCAGGTAGATGATGGAACCGTTACCTGTATTTTTCCAGAAGTTTACGATGATGATGATCCATGGCCAGAGACTGGTCTGCTGGTACCACTGCACCGGGTCACGGCCCATAGCCTTCAGCACCTGGTTAAAGATGCCGTATTCATTGTTCATGAGGGCATAGACGAGGTAGCTGACCACGATCCATGAAATGAAGTAAGGGAAGAAAAAGATCGTCTGGTAAAGCTTGGCGGTGCGACGCTGACGAAGCTCGCTGATGCCGATGGCCAATGCCACGCTCAAAACAAGACCAACAAAGATGAAGACCAGGTTATAACCAACGGTATTGCGAGTCATGATCCAGGCATCGGCGTTGGAGAAGATAAACTTGAAATTCTGCAACCCGACCCATTTGCTCTTCACTACGCTGTTGATGAACACGTTGCTCATCGGCCACGCAGTGCCCTTGGCCGGCATTTGCACCATGTAGTTCTTGAACGCCACGACCAAGCCGGGCATCGGGATGTAACAGAAGAGGATGAGCCAGATAGACCCCGGCAAAACCATCAACACATACTCGATGTGCCGCTTGATTTCGCCAATGCCCCAGCGTTGAATTTTCTTCTTCGCCGGCAGCGCTGACTTGTTAGCTTCCTGCAGTGTCGCCATTACCAAACCCCCAAACAAAATAGTAACGCCACAAAACGTCGCGTTTTGTGAATACCGAACAATAGAATCGTTTCCTCATCGCCTGTATTATAATATGACGATATGGCTTTGTCTACACGTTTTTTACAAAATCAAAGCCGTTTTAGCAAGCAAATTTAGTCCATTTCAATAAACCGATGAACAAAGCGTGAACAAATCCTGGTATATTAATAAGAACATTTGCATAATATGCTAGATTTGAGATTTTTAATAATTCTCATTTTCTAGCCCATAGGAAAATCGAACCCAAACAAAGCGGATGCCGGTGGGCGAAGATGACCCTCGTCCACCGGCTCCGCGGCCTTCATTGCAGCACCAGTCCGCACTCTGTCCGAAGTGCTTGGAGACCTGCGCTGATCTCCTCCCCTTCCCACACCTCCAGATGCAAGGTGAAGCGGCGGGAGCCAAACCCTTCGATGGACTGCAGCGTGCCGCGCTGCCGCTCGGCTACCTTACCCTCCACGTGGCAGTTGGCAGGCTCCAGCCCCAGTGCATAATCCCCGGCGGCCAGGCACTTCCACTGGTTCATCACCGGCAATTCGCCCACGTTGTAGCGCAGCACCACCGCCAGCTCCAGCTTCCGGTTCCATACCACCGCGGCGGTGGTACCATCGGTGGCTGCGGGCATGGTGTGGTAAAACACCTGCTCCCGGTAACCCTCCTGCGGCGACCCCATGTGCTGCCATGCATCCAGCCCCTTCGCCGCGTCGGCGTCCCGCGGGGCACTTGCCACCCCGGCGGGCAGCAGTAGGTCGGTATCCGCCGACAGGAACGGAAAGCCAAAGTTGATGTGATAGAGCAGCATCAGGTCCTGCGGTGCGTGAGACTCGTTGTCCACCCGGTCGGTGACGGTGATGGACCGGCGGCCCAGCCCCGTCTCGATGGTGCGGTGCAGCACGAGGTTCTCGCCAAAGAGGGCGGACTCCCGCATCTCCCCCTCCAGCCGGATGTCGTATTCGTCACCCTGCCAGCCGGCGTGAACGGCCACATGCTCGGCGGGGGTGTTGCCAATGCGGCCGTGCAGGGTGTGGGTCTCCCCCCCATCCACCGAGCCGGCCCCGGCGCTGCGCAGCCCACAGGTGAACAGAAGGCCGCCCTGGGCGTAATGGTAAAACTCGTTGTGCGGGTTGAAGTACTGCGGTGCGGTGAGCCCCGGTTTGGCCAGGAACGACAGGTTGACGCCTTTGTATTCCAAGGCGAAAAGGTCCATGCACTTATCCGGCAGCACGGTGAAGCGCAGGCCGCCACCAGTTGTGACCTCCATGGCCCGGCAGCCGCCGGCCCTGCCGTCGTCGTAACGCAGGGGCCGCACCCCGGCCAACTGCCCCAGGTGCCCCACGCTGTTGAGAATCTCGCTCCGGGTCATCTCCCGGCCCATGAAGTTCGCCATTTCTGTATCCTCCTTATTCGCCTGTTAGGAGTGGGGGGAACGCAGCGCTTCCAGCGCCACCCCGGCCGCGGCGTAGTCGCCCACAGCGTCCCCCAACGCTGCCGGCACCACCCGGCAGCAGGCCAGCGCCTCGGGCAAGGCCTCGGTCGCCAGCACGCGGCCCATTTCCGGCTCCAGCAGCACCGTCTGTCGGGCATAGATGGAGCCAATGACGATGCAGTCGGGGTTGAAGAAATCGACCAACGCCGCCAAACCACGGCCCAACATGCGAGCGCAGCGCTGGTAGACGGCCAGCGCCCGTTCGTCACCAGCGTGGGCCAGCTCGGCCAGCTTAGCCGCCGTAATACCCGCCGGGAACCCTTCGATCTCCACCGCGGCCCGGGCCAACCCGGCCCCGCTGCACCACCCCTCAAAGGAGCCGCGCTTGCCGTATCCCTCAGGGCCGTCGTCGGTCAGGCGCAGGTGGCCCACCTCACCGGCATTGCCGTTGGCCCCCTCGTAAAGACGGCCATTGAGGATGAGTCCGCTGCCCATGCCGGTGCCAAAGGTGAGGAAAACGAGGTTATCACTGCCCCGCCCCGCACCCCAGCGCCACTCGGCCAGGGCGCAGGCGTTGGCGTCGTTGCACAGCGCAGCCGGCACGCCGAACGCCTGCCGAAAGGGGGTAAGCACATCAATGGCATCCCACCCAGGCAGGTTGGGCGGTGACAACACCAACCCCCTGCGGCTGTCAAGCGGCCCTCCACAGCTCACGCCCACAGCATCGGGGGTACACCCAGCCACCTGCGCCAACTCCCGCGCGGTATGCACCAATCGGTCCAGCGCCGCATGCGGGGACCCCGGCGTGGGGAATGCTCCCCGTCCCAGAAAGCGCAGCTCGTTGCCTTGCGGCACCGACAGTGTCACCGCGCATTTGGTACCGCCGATGTCCACCCCGCACAGCACCGGCTCATGGAATTTCTCCGTCATGTTCGCGCCTCCCTCACCGGTCAAAAAACACCGCCTCCACCGCCGCGCACAGCGCGTGGTAGACCGGCAGATGATATTCCTGCACGCGGTAGGTTTCGTCAGCCGGCACGCGGATGGCCACATCAGCCAGGCTCGCCGCCGCCCCGCCCCGTTGCCCGGTCAGCGCGATGGTACCAAGGCCCAGCGCCCGCGCCGCACGCAAGGCGTTGCACACATTGGCCGCCCCGCCGGAGGTGGAAAGCCCGAGGAGCACATCGCCCGGCCTGCCAAAGGCCACGACCTGCTGGGCAAACACATCCTCCCCGCCGATGTCGTTGAGCGCCGCCGTCAAGAGTGCCCCGTGGGCCGTGAGGTCAATGGCCGGCAGTCCACGCTGCAGGCGGTCGGCCAATGCCGCGCTCTCCTCGCCCTGCGCGGCAAAGGCCTGCCGCTGGGCCTCGGTCAAGGGCCGTCGGCGCAGGAAGCCCTTCAAAAGCTCCCCGGCGATGTGCCCGCAGTCAGCTGCGCTGCCACCATTGCCGCACAGCAGTACCTGCCCGCCGCGGCGGAAGCAAGCAATGAGCATATCCGTCGCCGCCGTGATGTCCCCCCGGCAATCTTCCAGCGCCGGCAGGCGGGCAAGCAGCGCCTCCACCTCCGGCCGAATCGTCCCATCCATGGCAATCCCTCCCATTGGTACCATGATAGCAGGAATCCCCCGGGGCTACAACGGCGGCATAGCCGCACCGCCCCACGCATACCCTGTGGAGAAGGGGGGAATGTGCCATGGCGAACTCCTCCGACATTCGCCAAAAGGACGTCATCAACATCACCAACGGACGCCGTATGGGTACCATTGTGGACATGCACTTCACCGCCGACGGGCGCATCAGTTCCATCGCCGTGCCGGGGCCATTCAACATCGTCGGCATGATCCGTGGCAGCCGCTCCGACGTCGTCATCCCCTGGGAGAGCATCGTCAAGATCGGGGAGGACGTCATTTTGGTGCGGGTGGACGAGGGGGGCCGGGGTCTACCGGTCGACTCATAAATACCGCGCCCTCAATAAACATAAAATAGACACAATATAACAATATGTGGTATACTGGCTGCAGCGAACCGCGGGGAGGAACCGATATGCGCTGCATGTACTGCAACCACACCGACAGTAAGGTAGTGGACTCCCGCCCGACCGAGGACGGCTGGGCCATCCGGCGACGCAGGGAGTGCGTCGGTTGTGGCAAACGCTTCACAACCTATGAGAAGATCGAGAACCCCGTTATCCTGGTCATCAAGAAGGACGGCCGGCGTGAACCCTTCGACATTGAGAAGATTCAGCGCGGCGTCATCAAAGCCTGTGAGAAGCGCCCCGTGGCCATGAAGGAGATCGAGGCGCTGGTCACCTCCATTGAAAAGCAGGTCTACAACTCCCTGGAGCAGGAGGTGTCCTCCGACCGGTTGGGCGAGATGGTCATGGAGGGCTTGAAGGAGCTCGACCAGGTTGCCTATGTGCGGTTTGCCTCGGTGTACCGGCAGTTTAAGGACATCAACACCTTCCGGGACGAGCTCAACAAGCTGCTGGTGGAGTGAGCATGGCGCACGGCGGCTTTACACGGAACGAAACCAACGGCGTAACAACCTACGCCGTTTCTTTTTTGGAGCAAACGGGCTTGGTACGGGCGGCATTCTCCACCCGGCTGGGCGGTGTGAGCCAGGGCGAGACGGCCACGATGAACTTCAGCACCAAGCGAGCCGACACGGTGGAGAACGTGCGGGAGAATTACCGCCGGCTCTGTGCCGCCACCGGCATCGACCCGACGCACCTAGTGGTGACCCGGCAGGTGCACGGCACCGTTGCGCATGAGCCCACGCCCGATGAAGTGGGTATGGGTGTCTTCGATGACCAGGTGAGCCCGGAAGCCGACGCCCTGATGACCGACCGGCACGGCGTGGCTCTCGTCAAGCACAGCGCCGACTGCGTGCCGGTGTGGGTGGTGGACACCGCCACCCCAGCCATCGCCCTCATCCACGCCGGGTGGCGCGGTACCTATGAGGAAATTGTTGACAAAACTCTCTCTCGCATGGCCGAGCGTTACGGCACCCGCCCGGCGGACTGCTTGGCGGCCATCGGGCCGTCCATCGGCGCCTGCTGCTTCGAGGTGGGCGACGATGTGGCCGAACTCTTTGCCACCCGTTTCCCCGGCGACGACCTGGTGACACAAATGGACGGCCGTCCCCACGTGGACCTGTGGCGCTGCAACGAGCGGCAGCTGCTGCGGGCCGGGGTACCGGCGGCGTCCATCGCCGTAGCGGGCCTGTGCACGGCTTGTGACACGGCGACGTTCTACTCCCACCGGCGAGAGCAGGGCCACACCGGGGTCATGGCGGCGGTGCTGGAGCTTCGCGGCTGACGCTGCAGCGTCAGCCGCGATTTAAATGACTTGTTCACATGCCCCCGAATCGCCCGCCGTACACGCCGCCGGGCGATTTCTTAACCGAGGTTCTCATACCGGGTTTCTAAGGAATGAATTTCGCCTACGGGCGGGTTCAGTGTCGCTCTTGTACGTTTGCTCGTTTCCCTACCGCTGCGTCGGTTCCATGCCGCCGCCCTCAAACCGGCATAAACAACGCAGAACGGCCTGCTCCCACAGGGGCGGGCCGCTCTTTCTTGCCACTGACTTACGCCTTTTCGGCCACTGGCACCCACAGTTCGCACCGGTAGGCCTTGCCATCCAGATCGCCGGCGGGGTAGATCTCCAACTCAGGGCCCTCCGCATGCTCAAAGCCGGAGGCTGGGAACCACTCACTATAGACCCGCTCGGTTAGGCTCTGCAGAGACCGGGGCAGCTCGCCCACAGCGGCAAAGACCGCGTAGGTCTGGGCAGGGATGGTGAAAACCTCCAGCTCAGCAGGGCAAGCCCCCTCGCCGGCCCGCGCCGCCACCGCATAGCGGAAGCGTTGGGTGTCAGCGTCAATGTCCAGGCACACACCGTAGAACGTATCCTGCCCGGGTTTGGCTGAGAGCAACGCGGCAGTGCCGTCCTCACGGCAGTCCGTCCAAAATTTCGGAATCGCGACGGCGGCCTCGGCCGGGGTTACGGTGATGGCCTTGCCCCACAGGGCAAAGGCGTCCTTGCGTTCGATGCGATACTCCATGTTTGTCTCTCCTTTCACCGATACCTGAAAGCGGAGACGGTTCATGGCGCGCAACCCAACCCCCGGCTTGCGCGCTGCCGAGGGCGTGACACCATGGAACCGGCGAAAGGCCTTGGCAAAGGCTTCGGGCGTCTCATAGCCGTAGCGCAGGGCGATGTCCAGCACGCGGACGCGGCCCAGGGCCAGCTGCTGAGCGGCCAGCGTCAGCCGCCGGCCCCGCAGATACTCCTGCACCGTCATGCCGCAGAGCATGTAGAACATGCGCTGGAAGTGGAACCGCGAGGACAGGGCCAGCCGGGCGGCCTGCTCCACATCGAAAGGTTCCTCCAGGCAGTCCTCCAGGTAATCGAGCGCACGGTTCATTGCCGTCAGCCAATCCATATAGGCGCTTCCCCCTTTCGCCTCCCCATGGTACCAAAGCGCTGTGTCCGCGTCCGGTTCCCCCGTGCGCCGGTTGGACAGCCCCGCCGCCCCCCATCCGATGCTCTTTGTGGCACGCACCGCCTTCCAGTCTAGCATGGCTTGGCCACAAAACCAAACCTCAACTCCGGCTCCCCCTCCGGCGGATCATGAACACCCCATAGGCCCCGATGGCCAACACGGCGGCGCAGCCCAGTGCCAGCAACACCCGCGCCATGACCGATGGCCCCTGCGGTGCCGCAGTCGCCTGCGCCGCCGCCGCACCACCGCCCAGCACGCTGGGGTTTGCCTTGGCGTAGGCGATATCAGCTTGCAGCTTGTCGGAAAGGTCCTCCATGGCGAAAAGCTCCACCCCCTTCGCCAGCGATTCCGGCGGCGTATAGGCAACGGCTACCGTGTTGTCCGGCCGCAGTACGTAATCGCTGGTGCCCACCATCAGATAGATGGGCGTCTCCTCCGTTTTTCCATTGGGGTAGGCGGCCGCCTGCAGCGCCAGCGCCTCGCCCCTACCCTTGATTCCTCCGAATTTATAGCCCTCTCCCTTGTCCACCACATCCATGACACCGATGGGTTCCTGCC
>JAEYRA010000162.1 GCA_023409755.1 Bacillota bacterium | reverse complement strand
TGTAGACGATGCCGTCGCTCTCCTCCCGCCCGCCGCCCAAGAAGGTCACATCCCCCTCGCCCAGGCCATAGGCCGACAGCAACCCAACAAGTGTATCCCGGTCCAGTTTCTTCATCGTTCTTGTCCTCCTTCGTCCCCAATGCGGCAAGTATGATGGATGCACGGCCCAAATTCCAGTTGTTTATTATTTTCTCGCATCCTTTTAAATATTTTAGATGAACACAAGATGAGGATGCAAAAAAGGAGCCCGACATTGTCGAGCCCCCTGTGTTTGTTTCGGTCAAACGTAGCCGTTCTGGGCCAGCACCGGCAGCAGCGCGCCGCCATCGAGCGTGAGGCACGTGCCGGTGATGTAGCCGGCCTGATCGCTGGCGAGATAGAGAACGGCGTGGCCCACTTCCTCCGGCGTGCAGAAGCGGTGCAGCGGGATGCGATCCCAAATGGGACGGGACCGCTCGGAGTTTGCGCCTTTCCAGGTGGCCGTGTAACCCGGGGCCACCGCCACCACCCGGATGCCGTAGGGGGCCAGGTTCAACGCGGCAGCTTCCGTGAAGTGCTTGAGCGCCGCCTTGACCGGGCCGTAGACCACACTGTCGGGCCAGCAGCCCTGCTGCTGGTTGGAAGTGATGTTGACCACCACACCGCCCTGCCCCCGTCGCACCATGAGCTGAGCTGCCCGCTTGGTGCAGAAGAACGAACCCTTCCAGTCGGTGTTGTTGAGTTCATCGAAGAGCGCCTCGTCGGTCTCCAAAATGGAGGCGAAGCGGGTGATGCCGGCGTTGTTGACCATGAGATCCAGCCGGTCGCCAAAGGCTCGCTCATAAGCGTCGAAGGCACGGTCGATGTCGGCGACGCGGGACACGTCCGCCTGCAGCACCAGGACCTCGGCCCCCAGGCGGCCGCAATCGGCTGCGACCTCGTCGGCTCCCTCAGGGCTGGTACGGTAGGTGATGGCCAGGTCGTAGCCATTGGCGGCCAGAACCCTTGCGATGCCCGCGCCGATGCCCCGGCTGCCGCCGGTGATGAATGCGGTCTTGCGCATAGTCTCCTCCATATTGGATGGGGTCACTCCAGCCCCATCGTCTTCAGGTTATTGAGGCTGATCTTCAGGCTGTCAAAGGGGTCGCGGCGGCAGATGTCCTGCTCCACAATGTGCCAGCGCACACCGGCCGCCCGGCAGGCAGAAATGATGGCGGGCCAACGCAGGTTGCCCTCCCCCACCTCGGCCATGATGGCCTGCTTTTCATCGGGGTGATACACCATGTCCTTAAAGTGCACGACGTCGATGCGGCCAGCCAGCTTCTCCAGCCATCCCACCACGTCGCCGCCGCCGGCCTGCACCCAGTAGGTGTCGGGCTCAAACTGCACAGCGGGGCTGAACTCGTCAAAGAGGATGTCCATGCCCGTGCGCGCACCAAAGCGGACGAACTCAAAGTTGTGGTTGTGATACACAAATGTACGGCCCGCCGCGCGGATGCGCTCAGCAATGGGGTTGACAAGGGCGGCGAAGCGCCGGTAGCCGTCCTCGCTGGTGGCATAATCCCACGGCATGGCCCCCAGGCCGATGTAAGGGCAGTCCAGCGTCTCATGGTCACGCAGCACGGTGTCAAGGTCATTCTGCAGCGATGCCAGCGGGATGTGGGTGGCGACGACGGCAATGCCATGCCGGTCGGCGATGGCCTTGAGATCGGCCGCGGCGATGGGGCCCAGGCCCGAGGCCTGCGCGGCCTTCCAGCCGTCAGCGGCCAGGCGGGCAAACCCGCGGTCGATGTCCTCGGGGGTCTGCATCTGCGCCCGCAGGGTGTAGAGCTGGGCAGCAACCTGTGTCATGTGCAATACCTTCTTTCCGTTCTGGCTCTTACTGGAAATATTGCACGCCGGACTCAAAAATCCTGCTTTCGTAGGAGCCGGGAACATTGACAAACGCACCTGCGCCGGCCCGCTCGTTGTGGCCCATCTTGCCCAGCACGCGCCCGTCGGGGCTGGTGATGGCCTCCACTGCGTGGAGCGACCCGTTGGGGTTATGGAGCGTGTCCATCGTGGGCTGCCCCGCCTCATCCACATACTGCATGGCGACTTGCCCGGCGGCCAGAAGCCGGTCAAACTCCTCCTCGGTGCAGGTGAAGCGCCCCTCCCCGTGGGAGATGGCCGTTGCGACCACGTCCCCGCAGGAAAGGCCCGCAAACCACGGCGAAAGCACCGACGACACCCGCGTGCGCACGATGCGCGACTGGTGGCGACCAATGGCGTTGAAGGTGAGGGTCGGGCTGTCGCTGCCCATGGGCACGATCTGCCCGTAGGGCACCAAGCCCAGCTTGATGAGCGCCTGGAAGCCGTTGCAGATGCCCAGCATCAGGCCGTCGCGCTGTGTGAGAAGCCGCGTGGTGGCGTCAGCCACGCGGGCCTCGCGGAACAGGGCCGCGATGAACTTGCCCGAGCCGTCGGGCTCGTCACCGGCCGAGAAGCCGCCGGGCAGCATAACGATCTGGCTGCGGTCAATGGCGGCGGCCAGGGCTGCCATGCTCTCGTCAATGGCGGCGGAGGTCAGGTTGCGGATGACGAACACCTCGGCCACCGCACCGGCACGCTCAAAGGCGCGGGCGCTGTCATACTCGCAGTTCGTGCCCGGGAACACCGGGATAAGCACCCGGGGCCGAGCCACGGCCACCGCCGGGCGAACCGCGCTGCGCACGGTGTGGTCACGGGTCTTCACCGCTTCGGCGGGCACTGCCGCACGGGTGGGGAACACGTCCTCCAGCGGGGCCTCCCAGGCGGCCTGCAGCTCCGCCACCGCGGCGGCCTGCCCGGCCACGGCGAACGTGCCGTCGCCGGTGGTGACACCCAGCGTCTGCCAGGTGAGCCCGGCAAAGAGCGCCGCCGGGTCACCGGCAACCTCCACCACGAAGGAGCCGAGAGCAGGCTCAAAGAGGCCAGCTGCATCCTCCACCCGCACGCCGATGCCGTTGCCAAAGGCCATCTTGCCAAGGGCCGCCGCGGCGCCGCCCTCGCCCACGGTGTGGGCGGCCAGCACGTCTCCTGCGGCAATGGCGGCATGGAGCGCCGCACAGTTGGCACGGAAGGCAGCGAGATCGGGCAGGTCGTGCCCATCGCGGGGCTGGCGAAGCAACACCAGGGTGGAACCGGCACGCTTCAGCTCTGCCGAGCACACCCCGCCGGCCTGCGCCATGCCCAGGGCAAAGCTCACCAGCGTCGGCGGCACATCCATGCTGCCGAAGCTGCCGCTCATGCTGTCCTTGCCGCCGATGGAACCCTTTTCCAGCCCGCACTGGGCCCAATAAGCCCCCAGCAGCGCCGCCAGTGGCTTGCCCCAGCGGGTGGGGTTCTCGCCCAGGCGCTCAAAATACTCCTGGAACGTGAGGTAGCAACCCTCCATGTCCCCACCGGCGGCGGCCACCCGGGCCAGCGACTCCACCACGGCATAGGCCGCGCCGTGGAAGGGGCTCAGCACCGAGAGATTGGGGAAGAACCCATGGGCCATGACGGTGCAGGTGTCGGTTGTGCCGCCCTCCACCGGCACCAGGGCCGCCATGGCCTGGGCCGGCGTCATCTGCCGCGCCCCGCCAAAGGGCATGAGCACCGTGCCCGCGCCGATGGTGCTGTCAAACATCTCAACCAGACCGCGCTGGCTGCACTCGTTGAGACCGGAGAGCGCCGCGCGCACCGCCCCGATGGGGTCAGCGGGCTGCCGGGGGGCGAAGTAGCTGCCCACCTGCGGGGCAGTGACCGCCGCCCGGGCATACTGGGCCGCGCCGTTGGTGTTGAGGAACGCGCGGGAGAGGTCGATGATGGTGTTGCCGCGCCAGCTCATGCGCATGCGGCCCGCGTCGGTCACCTGCGCCACCACCGTGGCTTCCAGGTTTTCCTCGGCCGCCAGGGCGAGGAAGGTGCCGACGTCGCCGGCCTCCACCACCACGGCCATTCGTTCCTGGGATTCGCTGATGGCGAGCTCGGTGCCGTCCAGGCCCTCGTACTTCTTGGGCACCGCGTCGAGGTCGATGTCCAGCCCGTCGGCCAGCTCGCCGATGGCGACGCACACGCCACCCGCGCCGAAGTCGTTGCAGCGCTTGATGAGCCGGGTGACGGCGGCCTTGCGGAAGAGCCGCTGGATCTTGCGCTCGGTGGGCGGGTTGCCCTTCTGCACCTCGGCCCCGCAGGTCTCGATGCTCTGCTCGTCGTGGGCCTTGCTGGAGCCGGTGGCCCCGCCGCAGCCGTCGCGCCCGGTGCGCCCGCCCAGCAGAATGACCACATCGCCGGCTGTGGGCTGCTCGCGGCGCACGTTCTCCTTGGGCACGGCCCCGACGACCGCACCCAGTTCCATGCGCTTGGCCACATAGCCGGGGTGGTACACCTCGGTGACCTGCCCGGTGGCCAGGCCGATCTGGTTGCCATAGGAGGAGTAGCCATGGGCGGCCTCACGGGTGATCTTGCGCTGGGGGAGCTTGCCGGGCAGGGTGTCCTCCAGAGGCTGGCGCGGGTCGCCGCTGCCGGTGACACGCATGGCCTGGTAGACATAGGCCCGGCCCGAGAGCGGGTCGCGGATGGCCCCGCCCAGGCACGTGGCCGCCCCGCCGAAGGGTTCAATCTCGGTGGGGTGGTTGTGGGTCTCATTCTTAAACTGGATGAGGTAGCGGCGGGGCTTGCCGTCCACATTCACGTCGGCTTCGATGGAGCAGGCGTTGATCTCCTCCGACTCATCGAGGGCGGGCAGCAGGCCGCGCTTTTTGAGCCTCTTGGCCCCCAGCGTCGCCAGGTCCATGAGTGACCGGGGCTTGCGGCCGCCGTGCACCTCGCTGCGGCCTTCCTCATAGAGCTGCCAGGCCTGCCGCAGGGGCGCGGCTGCCGGGTCGTCGGCAAAGGACACGTCCGTGAGTTCGGTGAGGAACGTGGTGTGCCGGCAGTGGTCGGACCAGTAGGTGTCGATGACCCTAATCTCAGCCACCGTGGGGTCACGCCCCTCGTCATCGCGGAAGTACCGCTGCACATGCAGGAGGTCGGCCACGCTCATGGCCATCGCCATCTGCCGGTGTAGGGCAGCGATGCCGTCCTCCGCAAGGGCGGTGAAGCCCTCCACCACCGCCACGTCCGGCGGCGTATCCAGCACCAGCTCCAGGTTTTCGGGCTTGGTCAGCGCCGCCTCGCGGCTGTCCACGGGGTTGATGAGGTAGCCCTTCACCCTCGCCACATCGTCGGCGGTCAATGCACCGTAGAGCAGGTACACCGTGGCGCACCGCACCAGCGGTGGCTCGCCCTGGGCGATGAGCTGCACGCACTGGGCGGCCGAGTCGGCCCGCTGGTCATACTGCCCCGGCAGGTACTCCACCGCAAAGACGGCCGCGCCCGCCGCGTCCAGGCTCTCGTCCCAGAGTGTATCTACCGCCGCCTCGGCAAAGACATCGGTGCGGGCCCGCTGCCAGTCGGCGTCGGCTACCCCCTGCACATCATAGCGCAGCACGATGCGCACCCGCTCGAGCCCCGCGATGCCCAGCATCTGCCGGAGATCGGCACACAGGTGGTGGGCCGCGCCGTCAAAGCCCGCCCGCTTCTCCACAAACAACCGTTTGACCATGGACATGACAAACCCTCCCTGTCGTTAGAAACCCACTGTCATGGCGAGCATGACAAGAGGAATGAACACAAAGGACATGAGCGTGGTGAACAGAAACCCGGTGGCGGCGTATTGGTCGTCGGCACCGCAGATCCCCGCCAGCACGGTGATGTTGCTCATGGCCGGCATGGCGGCCTGAGCCACCAGCACATGGGCCAGGAGCGGAGCTGCCCCCACCCACCGCAAAACAAAAAAAGCCGCCAACGGCGACAGCACGAAACGCACGACAAGACTCGCCGCATGGCTGCGGTCGATCTTCACATTGGCAAAGCCGGTGGCCGAGAGCAGCATGCCGCAATAGAGCAGCGCCGCCGGCGACACCATGCCGCCCATGACACGGGTGGCGTCCGTGAGGACAGTGGGCACCGGCACGCCGAACCACACCACCACAACCGCCAGCAGCGTGGCCACCAACGCCGGCGGCAGCAGCCGCCCCAGCCAGCCGGGCTGGAAGAAAGGCGCATCAGGTTCCCCATCCCGCCGGATGGCCTGGGCCGCCATCGTCCAGAAGAGCAGCGTATTGGGCAGGTAGGCCATGAAGGCGTATTTGACGGCGTCCTCACCAAAGAGCATGGCCGTCATGGGCACACCGATGAACACCGAATTGGAAAACGCGCAGGTGGCGAGGAACACGCCCCGCCGCCCCCGCGGCAGCCGCAGAAGTTTGGCAAGCCCGAAGCTCACCACCCAGGACAACAAGATGACCCCGCCATAGGCCGCCATGCTGAGCGCCGCACCGGACAGGTCTGCCCGGGTGAAGCCGCTGGTGATGTAGTAAAACGCGGCGGCGGGCATGGCGATGTTGACGACCACCGTGCCCAGCCCCTTCCAGCTGGTGCCCTCAAACCAATGGCGGCGCTCCACAAACACACCGGCCCCCAGCAGCAGCAAAATGACGAACACACTGCCAAAGGCCCGGGGGAGCGTCGACCAATCCAGCATGGCTCAGCCCCGCTCGGCGCAGAACTCGCCGTAGATGGCGCGTATGGCGGCCTCGAAATCCTCGGTCACCACACCGACGATGATATTCAATTCGCTCGACCCCTGGTCGATCATGCGGATGTTGATGCCCGCCTGCGCCAACGCCCCAAACAGCCGGGCCGCCGTGCCGCGGTGCTCCACCATGCCCCGGCCCACCGTGGCAATGAGGGAGATGCCGTCGATGATCTCCAGCTCATCGGGGTTGACGGCCTCGTAGAGGGCGTGGAGCACCTGGTCCCGCCGGCCGTCGAGGTACCGGCTCTCCACCAACACCGAAAGGGTATCGATGCCTGTGGGCAGGTGCTCAAAGGAGATCCCCAGATCTTCCAGCACCGTCAGAACCCGCCGCCCGAAGCCCAGCTCACTGTTCATCATGGCCTTTTCCAGGCTCAGAACCGAATACCCCTTGCGCCCGGCGATGCCGGTGATGACGTCGGAGGGCCTCTCCGGCGGAATCGCAGCCTGGATGAGGGTGCCCGGCTCGTTGGGGGCGTTGGTGTTGCAGATGTGGATGGGAATGCCGGCCTTGCGTACGGGGAAAATCGCGTCCTCATGCAGCACGCTGGCCCCCATGTAGGAGAGTTCCCGCAGTTCCTTGTAGCTGATGACATCAATGGGTCGGGCGTTCTTTACAATGCGCGGGTCGGCGGCCAGCACGCCGGATACGTCGGTCCAGTTCTCATAGACATCGGCCCCAACGGCCCAGGCTACCAGCGCCCCGGTGATGTCGCTCCCCCCGCGGGAGAAGGTCTTGACCTGCCCATCGGGGAGACTGCCGTAGAAACCCGGCACCACCGCCCGCTCCATGGATTGCAGCCGCGTACGCAGACCATCCCAGGTGCGCCGCTCGTCGAGCTGCCCGTTCTCCTCAAAGAAGATGACCTCGGCGGCATCCACAAAGGGCACCCCGAGGTAGGCCGCCATGATGATACCGTTCAGGTATTCACCGCGGCTTGCGCAATAATCTGCCGTGGCCCCGGCAGCGATGGTTTGCTCCATGCGTTCAAACTCCGGCGCGAGGTTGAGCGTCAGGCCCAGCCCCTCCACAATGCCGTCGTACCGTGCGCGGATGGCCGCGACCTTACCCGCCAACTCGGTGCCGGTGGCCCCATGGCAGCCATACAGCATGTCCGTCACCTTGGTGTCCGCGTTGCTGCGCTTGCCCGGTGCGCTGGGCACCACATAGCGCCGGTCCCCGTTGGCCCGCACAATGGCCGCAACCTTGCGGAACTGATCGGCGTCCGCCAGCGACGAGCCGCCAAACTTAACAACCCTACTCCCCATATCGTCCCCTGTCCTCCAACCGTCTATCGAATTGCCCTGCATTCGAGGTAAAAGCGTTTTTCATCGGCCTCCCCCATGGAGAATGCCTTCTTGGGCAGCACGCCCAGCTTCTCCACCGCCGGGAAGAGCTCCCCCTTGTCCATGCCGTCGAGCAGGAAGGCCAAATTGCCCGGCTGGCACCCCAGCGCGGTGGCGGCTTCGTCGCCGTGGACATAGTCCACCGTGGCCTGGGGCTCGGCGGTCAGCACGGCCTCCAGTGCCTCCTGCAGGCTGCCCACCGCCAGCGGGCAGGTGGGGGTCTTCAGGTGGATCCACCCCTCGCCCCCGGCGCAGGCATACCGCACCGACTGGGCGGCATTCACCTCCGGGCCATCGCCCAGCACCGCGCCCCAGCCGCGGCGGTTCATCTCCCACAACACGGTGGCCAGCAACGCCGCGTCGTCCACCCCGAACACCACCCGGTGGATGGGGTGGAATGTCAATCCCGCGTCGTGGACGTTTACCAACTCCGCCAGCGCCCAGCGAGCCGGGTGCCGCTGCCGCTCTTCCTCGGTGAGCGTTCCCTTGATCTCATCCCAGTACGCCTTGGCCGTGGCCAGCGAATGGTTGCCGTCGCCCACGGCGAAGCGCATCCCGCCCTCGGGACAGAGTCCCTCCATCGCCTCGGCCAGCGACTCCCACCGGTCACCGCCCACCCGCCAGCCGACGATGTGCCCGCCGCCCAGCATGAGTTCGGTGTCGTAAACCGGCTCCAACCCCGCACGGGCAGCTGTGAGCGGCCCCAGTACGGTGTCCGCAGGATCATCGATGAGAACCATGATGTGGGGGCATTCCAGCGCGGCGCGGCGGCGCACGGCGATGCGCGGCGGCAGGCGGTTAACGATCGTCCCCTCCGTCGCACGAATGGGCATGCGGTTGCCCGGCGTATAGTCGTAGCGCTCCAGGTCAAAAGCGGCCATCAGCCCCCGGCGCAGGCCATGGGGCGTGGTGCGTTCCAGGTAAAGGAAGCTCTGCTCCAACGTGCGGAAAACGCCCTCCCGCAGGTAGACGTCCATCGTCTGCACCGTCCGCTCCTGCAGGGCGCGGCCCCTGGGCGTCTCCAGGTAGACCTCCGGAATGATGAGCCGCAACGTGGAGGGCAGGTCGCCCACAAGGGCGTCGGCCCGCTCCCAGTAATCGGCCTGTGACGAATACTGGTCGCAGGCGATGACCGGCCAGCAACCCATGTCCACACCCTCTGCCGGTACCAGAAGGTCGGCTGGTGCAACACCCAGTTCCGCGAACCTCTCCTGTGTCGTGCGCACTTCCATCCACTCCGTTGTGTCAGAATTCATGAATATTCAACCCATTATACAATGAATCGTTCGGAGTGTCCACGTGACGGCAACGATAGAAAAGCGTGTGTCAATTTGGACTGTTTGGACAAAGGCATGCTCAGCGCTGCCCTTGGAAAGCCAGATGGATCTCCCGCCGGATTGACGGGAACAAATATGCTCCAGATTCCATACACTGTCATCGAAGAGGATATGGCGCAGGGTCGATCAATCCTCCCGCCGCTTTCCACTTCAATCTGAAAACAGGGTGAGATAGATGAAAGTCGTCAACAATTCTTCCCACTGCCGTTGGGACGACCGCGAATTGGAAAATGTTGAAAGGGACAGAGCCCCTCAGGTTCGCCTGAACGCGGCCACCGGCGGTGCTGGCCCGCTGCCCATCCTCACCACGTTGTTGGCCGACCCCATCAACATCGTGAGCGTTCCCATCGATACCCGCGGGATGGAACGGCCCGGCGTGCTGCTGACGTTTACCGGTATCATCAACCTGCCGGTCGGCGTGTTGGTCACGCTCAATTTCCAGATCAACCGCAGCACCAACGACGGCGCCGCCAAGGTGGGCTCCACCTACACCTTTGCCACGCTGGTCACCGCCCTGGAAGCGGAGGCCTTCAGCTTCCAGTTCTTCGATAGCCCCCTGGAGCCGAACGCCTACACCTATGCGGTGGAGCTCTCCACCAACACCATCATCGAAGTGACGCCCGGCCTGACGATTCAGAACGCCACGCTGAGTGCCCTCGCAGTGGACAACGGTTGAAGCATAGGGCAGCAAGGCTTGGTCCTGCCAGGCCCACACCAGCTGTTCCGCCTCCCCCATCGCCCAGCGCAAACGCTGGGCGATGCCATGTTCACGGCCAATTGATCCATATCATCCCTTCTTGACCCCAACAGTCACCGCAGGCGGGGCTGTGCTTCGTCCGGATATCTCTCGGGATGGCAAGCCTTGCCGGCTGTGCTATACTACCAACAAAACCAGCCTGGGGGAGAGGACGCATGAAAACACTGGAAACCCCGCGGATGGTGCTGCGCGCCTTCCGCCCCGAGGACGCTGACGACCTCTATGCCTACGCCCGCGACCCGGCTGTCGGCCCCGCCGCTGGCTGGCGGCCCCATGGGAGCCTGGAGGAGAGCCGCGACATCCTGCGCATGTTCCTGCGGGAGGACGATGTGTGGGCGATCGAACTGCGCGCCACCGGCCGGGTGGTGGGCTCCATCGGCCTGCACCAGGATACCTTCCGCCGCAACAGCCGCTGCCGGTCGCTGGGCTATGTGCTGGCCCGGCCCCACTGGGGCGTGGGGCTCATGGGCGAGGCGGTGCCGCCCGTGCTGGGTTTCGCCTACCGCGAGATGGACCTCGCCCTCGTTTCGGTGTGCCACTACCCCACCAACGACCGCTCCCGCCGGGTCATCGAGCGGGCGGGTTTCCGCTACGAAGGCACGCTGCGGCAAGCCGTCCGGCTCTTCGACGGGACCCTGCAGGACCATGTGTGCTACTCCCTGACGCGGGAGGAATGGGAGCAAAGCAGGTGAGCATCGCGGTACTGCGGACACTCTCGACCGGGAACTGGCCGAAGTCTATTTGACCGACAGCGCGGATGTCGGTCTCTGCCCTCTGCTCTCGGTAGGCGCCGGTTCCTCTACACCGGCGGCGCGGCCATGCCCGAGAGGCTCTGCCCCTGGGCCAGGGTGGGTATCTATCGGCGTCAACACGCTCACCGCCGGGGTCAACTACGCGCCATGGAACAACCACGACCACCAGCAGATGCTGTGCTGCTCCGATGGTGTGCGGCCCGTTGTCTTCCTGCTGGAGGCCGTCGCCGGACGAGGCGGCTGGCCTGTGAAGCTGGTACAGGTAAACAGCCCGACGTACCGAAGCGTGGCTGACATAAGGAAATCTGAGAAGGCAGCAAGTTTGGGCTAGTTGCTTTTTTCGTGCAAGCAAGGCTTGTGCTGTCAAAGTACAGCTTTCTTGGGCAAGTACCGGATCCCCCATGCTGCATCATGCCAAAGTGGCAAGATCATCCCGATGCAGTGATCATTCTGTTATTCCCGTCTCTTCTGTGTTATGATTCGATGTATGCGAAACACAATGCCTGTAAGCTGGTTGACCAATCAAGACAAACGGGAATTTGCCAGGTAGCTTTGAGTTACGGGCTGCTTGCATCGATGAGGTGAATGATGTCTTCAACTGATAGAAGCGACATGGTCAGAGCAATGAACAGAACTGAAAATGTCCGGGAGCAGTACAAAGATGACAGCAATTTATCTGTAAGAATTGGATTTCATGTCAAATACAGTACAAATAGCCAAGGATTAATACCATGGCTTTTCGAAAAATATGAGTTTTCAAAAGGGTATCGGATATTGGAGCTCGGATGCGGAAACGGAGGACAATGGGAAAATCGCATTCAAAATCTTCCCGCTGGCTGTACGTTGGTTTTGTCAGACTTTTCGGAAGGCATGGTCAGTATGGTATGGGACAGATACAAGCATCACAAAAACATGCTGTCCGCAAAGATCGATATTCAGAACATACCGTTTCCGGACAATTGTTTTGATGTTGTAATTGCCAACTACATGCTCTACCACATTCCGGATATTGATGCGGCGCTTTCCGAGGTAAAGAGGATACTGAAAGCGAATGGAAAGTTTTATTCCGCTACCAATGGAAACGGGGGCATGCGATCCTTTCTGCAAAATGCATTTTCACAGGCCAATCCAGCAATAAGTGCTTATGCAAAGAATATTACTTTCAGTTTACAAAATGGCAAGGATCTATTGAGCAGTTACTTTGACTCGGTTCAACGATTCGATTATGAAGATGCTCTGTTGGTAACTGAAACACGAGATTTGATTGACTGGCTGAAATCTACGGTTTCAATGTCGAATTTTACAGAAGACGATTCGGATGCCCTTTATGGATATTTTGAGAGTATTAGACAACGGGAAGGGGTTATAAGAATTCCAAAGGAAACAGGATTGTTTGTCTCAACAAAGGTATTGTGAGCGCAATGCAAAGTTTTCCAATCTCAATTTGAGATCCGGCCGTTTTAGAGAGAAACACCTCCGTTTTTCACGGAAGTGTTTCATTTTCACGTCATATCGAGTAAGTCTCCACGCCACTAGCGCCGGTGTGACGGGCTGTTTACTATGCTTCGGTCATTCCTGCCCGTACCGCCGCCGTCCCTCACGAGAGAAGGCACGCACGCGCTCCTCCATGTCGGGCAGGCGGGCGATGGTTCTTTCGCTGAACATGCCGCCTTCGGGATCGTCGTCACTGGCGCGCTCGTGGCCGATGAGAGCCCAGGCCGCGTCGATGAGGTTGGCAAACGCCGGCTCATAGAGCGCCTGGCAGAGGAAACTCTGGCGGGGGGAGTTGATGTCCTCGCCGCTGACCTGAAAGAACCCCAATTGCCGGCACAGCCCACGCAGGCGGGCGAGCTGGGCCGGGGTGTTGCGGGTGGGCATGTAGGTGACGGCCTGCACCCCCAGCTCCTTCAGGTAGACCAGCAGCTCCTCCAGTATGTCGTCCTCAAAGCGCTGGGTGCGCTTGTCGCCAGTCACGCTGTCGCCCACGTCCCCCAGGTAGGGGTAGGTCACGATGGCACCGGTTTGCCGGCCGAGAACCAAAAGATCGCGCACGTCAGGGCATTCCTCACCGGCGGGCACATAGAAGCGCGGCACATAGTGGCCCTTGATGAGCCCCAGAATGTCATAGGCCCGGTGGGGGTTGGCCCCGTCCAACAGCTGCCCCTCCGACTTGGGGGAGAGGGCGATGCCCATGGGCCCTCGGAGGAAATCGAGAAGCGGCTGGCCATCGCCGCAGACGTCCAGAATCCGATTGGCCAGCGCCAATGCCAGGTGCCGCTCGGTAACAGCTCCGCCCTCACCCCACTGGGAGAGCGGCAGCACGTCCAGGTCGAAGTCAATCGTCACACCGTGGGGACCCAGCAGCTCGTTGCAGTTTTGTACCATGCGGCGGTTGCGGCGGTTGCGGGCCTCGCGGTGGGGTGCGAAGAACGCCTGCACCGCCCCGAAGGACCGCCGCGGCACCCCATGGAGCGACAGGTACACCACGCCGTCCTGGTCGGGGTTGTTGAGACGCCGCGTGCCAAAGGGCGTGTTGCGGAAGCTCACCCGGCACTCAATGCCGCAGGTGACCGGCATGGCGAGGATGGCCCCGGCGGCTAGGAACTCCTCCGCCCCGGCCATGCTGTCGTGGTCCATGATACCCGCCGTCGCAAGGCCGTTGCGCTTGGCCTCCCACACGGCGCGTGTGGGAGAATAGGGCGAGAACGAGTAGGTCGTGTGGATGTGGTTGTTGACCTGGCAGGCGATGACCGGCGGGAATTCCTCCCCAGCCAGGGCCTGCAGGGCCGCGAGCCGCGCCTGCGGCGTGGGGGCGTTGAGGTCGTGCACGGGCGGTTCCTCCTTGTATCCCATTCGCACCCATTGTAGCCGACCGGGAGGGGCGGCACAAGCCACCAAACGCCAACATCTGGCATTTGCGCGGGCCTAGACGCGGTGACTTGCCGCGCACCTCCCGTGCTACTGCTCTCACATGCGACCCGGGACGTTTGCATGGCGCCGAGGCGTGTACGTCCGATCCCCACTGCATGAACCACCACTGGCAGCCGCGTCGCGGTTTACCCCGCAGCGGCACAGTGCAATTCGCCCGTGGCACACACCCTTCCCGCCCGAAGGCGCGTCTCCTCTCCGCAAAAGCCAAGCACGACCAGCACAAACGGAAACCCCGCGGCGACATGCGCGGCGCGGGGTAACTCTCACTCGTGACGAGCACTCCTGCTCGAGCCCGTCGCGCAAGCGGCGGGCTCGAAAGCGAAGCGCAGTTATTTGGCAGCGTCCAACAACTTCTTCAGCTCCGCAATGGCGGTGGTGTACTGGTTGTCCTGGTCGGTGCACAGCAGCGTCGCGTCGTTCTGCACGGCCTCGTTGAGTTCTACCTGGATGTCAGGGGTGATGCCCACGTCCTGCGGGCAGCGGCCGCCGCCAGTCAGGTACCGGCTGGAGGTGTACTTGAGCGCCGATCCATCGGGGAACTGGTAGAAGTCCTGCGCCACACCCTTGCCATAGGTCGTGGTGCCCACCAGCGTGCCCACCTTGTAGTCCTGAATGCCGCCGCTCAAAAGCTCCGACGCCGAGGCGCTGTACTCATTGACCAGCACCACCATGGGCATGTTCAGGTAGCTCGCGCCGGAGGTGGCAATGTTGGTCTTGTTGCCGTTCTTATCCTCCAGCGTGATGATGGGGCCGGCGGGGAAGAGCTGGTCGGCAATGCTCACCACGATGTCGTAGCTGCCGCCGGGGTTGTTGCGCAGATCGAGCACGAAGCCCTTGGCCCCCTGGTCCTTCAGGTAGTTGACGGCCTTTTCAAAGAGCGTGGCGGCGTTGCCGTTGAACTCGATGATCTTGATGTACCCCATGTTGGTGTCGAGCATCTTCCACTCGGTGCGGTCCACCGTCACCTGTGCGCGGGTCAGCGTCAGTTCCTTGGTCTCGCTCTTCCGCTGGATGATGAGCTTGACCTGGGTGCCGGCCTCGCCCTTCACAAGCTTGACGGCATCGTCCACGGTCATCGCGGTCACATCGGTGCCGTCCACCGCCAGCAGCTTGTCGCCGGTCTGCAGGCCGCCCTTCTCAGCGGGGGAACCCTTGTAGACGTTGACGATGGTGATGAGGTTGTCCTTGCTGTCCACATTGACCGATGCGCCGATGCCCACGTATTCGCCGGCTTCGTCGCTGTTGAACTCCATATATTCTTCGGCGGTGAAGTACTGGGCGTAGACATCGCCGGTACCCTCCACCATTCCCTTGGCCGCGCCGTTCATCAGGTCCTCATCGTTGGGGTCATTGAGCGCCTGTTGGTGCAGCACATCGCGGATTTCATCCAGACGGCTGTAATCGAGCTGGTCAGAGGCAGCCGTCCCGCCGGTGGCAGAAGGCGACACCTGGGTCGAGTGGTTCCACTGGCCCGATTGGGCACGGTAAATGACGAACCCGCCAAGCAACAGCGACCCCGTAACAAAGACCGCGCACAGGCCCACGATGACGCAGGCTAGTATGGCAGAACTCTTTTTCACCATAGGATATACGCTCCTGTTTTGTGCTGTTTGTATTATACATCAAACTGGGGGCAACTCAACCATCAGCCGGCGTCATCGGGTCGGGTTCCTCCGGTAGGCAGACACGCTCCTTGTGCCGCTGGGACAACTGACGCATCTCCAGGGCGAAGAACACCGCCGTGCTAAGGGAGGCCAGCACATCGGCCACCGGGCCCGCCAGATACACACCTCGGATCCCCAGCCACAGCGGCAGAATGAGCATTGCGGGGATGAGCAGCAGCACCTGACGGGCAAGGCTCAGCGCAAGCGAATGGGCGGGCTTGCCCACCGACTGGAAGTAGTTGGAGCTGACGACCTGGAAGCCCACGACCGGCAGAGCCAGAAGGTAGAGGCGCATGGCCAGCGGCCCCTCGCGCATGAGATCGGCGTTCTGGGAGCCAAAGAGCAGGATGGCCTTCTCGGCCCCGATCATCAGCCCCCCCCAGAACACCGTGATGACCACCGTGGCCAGCAGGATGGACTGCACCAAGAGCCGCCGCACGCGGTCAAAGAGTTGGGCGCCGTAGTTGTAGCCAATGATGGGCTGGGCACCCTGGTTGATGCCGAAGATGGGCATCATCAGCACCGACGACACGGCCATGACCGTGCCCATGGCCGCTACGGCCACGTCGCCGCCATATTTCAAGAGGGAGTTGTTCATGATGGCCTGCACCAGCGACATGGCCAGCTGCATCGCAAAAGGAGATACGCCTATGGATACGATGGCGAACAGCGGCTTCCACCGGAGGCGCAGGTGTTTGACACGCAGCCGCAGCGGCAGGTGATGGCGCAGGTAGTAGGAGAGTGATAAGAGCATGGAAGAAAGCTGGGCGATGACCGTGGCCAACGCCGACCCCCCCACGCCCCAATGGAACACGAAGAGGAAGAGCGGCGCCAACACGATGTTGACGGCCACGCTCACGAACATCATGGTCATGGCGATGGTGGTGAACCCCTGTGCCAAGATGGTGCGGCTCAGCGTGAAGCCAAAGGTATTGATGACACCGCCCAACAGCATCACCAGCAAATAGGAGCGTGCGTACGGCAGCACTGCGGCGCTGGCACCGAAGCGAATGAGAATGGGGTCGGCAAAGATGGCAAACCCGATGCAGAGCAGCGCCGACACAATGACACTCAGGGTGGCGCTGTTGCCGATGTACTCCTCCGCCTTGTCCCGCTCGCCGCGGCCCAGGCTCAGGGAGATGTTGGCCGCGCCGCCCGCACCCGCGAGCATTGCCACCGCAAAGAGGATGGTGGTGACCGGCTGGGCCACCGTGATGCCGGCGATGCCCAGTTCCCCCGCGCCACCGGGCAGGTGCCCCACAAAGACACGGTCGATGAGGGTGTAGAGCGCGTTGGCGAGCATGCCCACAATGGTGGGCAGTGAATACCTGACGATGAGACCAAAGGTAGGTGCGTGGGCAAACTCTTCAGACTTGTCCCTCATGGATGTTTTTGGCATGCAGTATCCTCATTTTTCTAAAACGTATGGGGAAGAGTATACGCCGGACGGGTGCACCCGTCAATGTGGGCGGGGCCGTCAGCAACTGCTGCCATCGTCCTCGCACATGGTGACTGCCTGAAGAAGGCGATCACGAGCCGGCTAAAGGGAAGCGGCGTTGCGACATGCGCGGCGCGCGGAAAAAGAAGCTGTAACAAGCGCTCCAACTCGCGCTAGTTGTGGAGGGCCGCGTACCCCGCAGCCGTAGTCCGGTTCATCCGCCCATCGCAACGCCTAGACACCTTCCCGGCACCTCGCCCGCATCGTGCGGGCTTGCCCCGATGCCGTCGGCCTTAGGCGCATCCCAGGTGGCAGGGGCGAGCAGCACACGAAGTGTGCGACCAGCCTGCGCCTTGGGTTGCTCACACCGTTCTCAAACGATTCATACGAATCGCTCTGCCGCGGCGTGGGGCCAGTGGGCCAAGCCTCAAAGCAGCCAGCGCGGCCTCGCAGCCGCAGGCCAGTTCATCCGCCCATCGCAACGCTTCGCGTTGCCTTCCCTCCGCCTCGCAGGCATCCTTGCCTGCTGGTGCTGTCCTTCGGGCAGCACCCGGCGTCGCCGGCCTTAGACGCATCCTGCGCCGAGGGCTCACACCGCTCTCAAGCGATTCGGACGAATCGCTCTGCCGCGGTGTGGGGCCAGTGGGCCAAGGCACGAGGAAGCACGCCTGTGGCACTCAGCCTCCCCCGCTCGCAGGCTCGTCTCCCCCGTAAAAGGCAGGCACGAGCCGGGCAAAGGAAAGCCGCGCGACGACATACGCGGCGCGCGGCAAAGAAGCTGTAACAAGCGCTCCAACTCGCGCTAGTTGTGGAGGGCGCGAACCCCGCAGCCGCAAGCCGGTTCATCCGGCCAAGGCACGGTGCACCCTGCCCGTGGCACACACCCCTACCCCGCGAACGGCGTCCCCACGTAAAAGGCAAGCACGAGCCGGGCAAAAGAAAGCCGCGCGGCGACATGCGCGGCACGCGGCCAAATGACTTCTGCAACGAGCACTCCAAACTCGCGACGGTCGCGTCAGCGGCCATCGCGAAAGCGAAGCGCCGTCAGTCGATAATGTCTGCCGCGTGCACGAACCGGTCGATGCTGTCGCCGGGGGCCACCATGGGCAGCACGATCTCGTCATGGTCCACCACACACTCCAGGAAGGCGGGACCGGGGCTCTGCAGCAGCCAGGTCAGGGCGTCCT
>JAEYRA010000144.1 GCA_023409755.1 Bacillota bacterium | reverse complement strand
CCATGAACGGAACCTCCTTTGGATTGCAGTTCTATGGCAGGGTATGACGGGCCGGCCCGGTGTGTTCCTGGGTGGGCTCAGCGGTGGAAGAAAATCCTCCTGCTGCAGAACAACTGCAACAGTAGGGTTGCTACTGAAACGGACAGGAATCCAAACGGCTGAATCACGGAGATGGGATGGAAAGACGCTGCAGGAAACTGTAGTTTTGGGTGCACAAAATGCAGATCGAAGACGAGGTACAGGAGCGCACGCCCCGGCGCTCCGAACTCCGTGTTATTGCAAAACTGCGGTGAATTCATAGAGACACCCCGTAACGGTCGTTGAAGGAGTACCACCAAGAAACCGCCGCAGGAACGAGGGAATGCGAGAGAGCCTTATAGTCTTTTTGTTGTATCCTAAGCGCATCACATAAAGCATTCTTTGAGGTTTTCCGTGCAATGGACGGCATGTAATTCTCTTTCTTTCAACGTAAGGACATAGGTTCGCCCGACTCTTCGAGGAGCCAGCTGGCCGGGCCCGCACCAAATGGGGGTGGGCGGACTCCACCACAGGCCGGACGATGGCTGTCTGAATGTGCTCTTTCCAGATGGCGTGGGGCTCCTCCTTCCGAGGGATGTGGGATGGGGGACAGTCACACAATAGGCGGAGCCCACCTGATTTTGAGTATCACAGCCTGATTTGAGGGCTGCACAGTGCCCGCTGTATCTGCTACAATGCCCAGCGTATAGAGGTGCGACGGGCGGCCTGGGCAGCCGGGAAGGAGAGACGACATGGCAGACCATTTGGAACCGGCACGGTATGGGTTCTTCCGCTGTGAGGAGGTGGAGCCCCAAGGGTGGCTGCGTCAGCAGTTGCTCATCCAGGCCAACGGCCTGGGTGGCAAACTCGATGCGTTCTGGCCGGACATCCGGGACAGCCGTTGGATTGGCGGCGACGCCGAAGGGTGGGAGCGGGTTCCCTATTGGCTCGATGGGTTCATCCCGCTGGCGTTCCTCCTGCGGGATGAGGCACTCATTGCCCGTGCCCGCCGCTACATCGACGGCATTCTGGCCCGGCAGGAGGAGGACGGCTGGCTCTGCCCGGTGGCCCCGGCGGAGCGCCCGACCTATGACCTGTGGGCGCTCTTCCTGGTGCTCAAAGTGCTGGTGGTGTGGCACGACGCCACCGGTGACGAGCGGGTGGAGCCCGCCGTGCGGCGGGCGCTGCAGTGCCTCGATCGCCACATCGACAGCTGGACGCTCTTTGGCTGGGGGCAAACCCGGTGGTTTGAGTGCCTTGTCGCCATCTTCTGGCTCCACGACCGCACCGGGGAGCGCTGGCTCCTCGACCTGGCGGTGAAACTGCGCGCCCAGGGGTTCGATTGGGTCGCCTTCTATGAAGACTGGCCCATGGAGGCGCCGCTGGCCCCCGGCCGCTGGAGCCAGATGAGTCACGTCGTCAACCAGGGCATGATGCTCAAATCCGGGCCGCTGTACGCGCGCCTTTCGGGGCAGGAGAGGGACCGCCTGGCAGCGGTGGACATGCTCGCCAAGCTCGACCGCTGGCACGGCATGGTTACCGGCATGTTCACCGGCGATGAGTGCCTGAGCGGCCCAAGCCCGGTGCAGGGTACCGAGCTCTGCGCGGTGGTGGAGGCCATGTATTCCCTGGAGTGGCTGCTGGCCCTCACCGGCGAACCCGCTTGGGCAGACCGACTGGAACGCATCGCCTTCAACGCCCTGCCGGCCACCTTCAGCCCCGATATGGAGTGGCACCAGTATGACCAGCAGGTCAACCAGGTGGAGTGCAGCGTGCAGGAGAAGCCAATCTTCCGCACCAACGGCCCCGAGGCCAACCTTTTTGGCGTGGAGCCCAATTACGGCTGCTGCACGGCCAACTTCCATCAGGGCTGGCCCAAGCTGGCGCTCTCCGCCTTCCTGCGGGGGGAGGGGGAGATTGCCGTGATGCTGCTTGTGCCAGCCGCGCTGACGACGGTGGTCAACGGCGTGCCCGTCACCGTGGCGGTGCAGGGCGACTATCCCTTCCGGGGCTCTGCACGCATCGTCGTCACCGCTGCCCAGCCGGTGGAGTTCACCCTCACCGTACGCCTGCCCGGCTGGCCCGGTGGCGTGGCCGTGCGCCGCAACGGGCAGGAGGTCGCGGCCCAGGCCGGCACGCTGTTCCCGTTGGCCGGCCCCTGGCAGGCCGATGAAGTTATGGTGGAGTTCGACTATGCTCCGGTGCTGCACGAACGCCCCAACGGCCTCGTCGCGCTGTCCCGCGGGCCGCTGGTCTACGCCCTGCCCATGGGGGAGCGTTGGGTGCGCCAGGCCAAGGCTGACGCAGTCGACCGCTCCTGGCTCAACAACTGGGAGGTGTTCCCCACCACGCCCTGGAACGTCGGGCTCCTCCTCCATCGCGACCGCCTGAGCGAGGATGTGACCTTTGAGGAACGCCCGGTGGGCGACTGTCCCTTCAGCCCCGATGGCGCTCCGGTGGCAGCCCATGTGCGGGGTCGGGCCGTGCCCTGGGCGATGGAACGCGGCGTCGCCGCCCCCGCTCCCTCCGGCCCTGCCGAGGGCCCTGCCCATGCCCTGCGGCTCATTCCCTACGGCTGCACCAACCTTCGCATGACTGAGCTGCCGCTGGTGGGGGAGGAGTAGACATTCGATTTCCCTTACCGGGCGTTTACGGGGTGATCGCCGGGTGAGTTTTCCTTCGCCGTACAGAGCGTCGATCAGGCATTTTGTCCGGTGTTCAATAAATGCAGGCTTGGAAAGATGTGTCATTTCGTCATGCCGATGGACCATCGTTGGTCCATCGGCAAAAGCTGCCGCCTTCGGAAGTAAAATGTTCTTTTTTCTGGTTGGGCATATGGTATAATAGCAAAGCCGGAAACATCCCGGACGCATAGGGGGGCGTACTGGTTTCGACGGGGAAGTTTGTGGCGTTGCAAGCGAGCCGCGGCTGTTCGGCACCGCGTATCAACCGGACAAACAAAAAACAAATCAGAACGATAATCTCGTAGCTGTCGCCGCTTAAGGCGACACGTCGTTGCCTCGAGCCCTGCATAGAGGGTCAACGGCGTCATTATGCAGGCAACCAGCCGGAACAAGCTTTGAAGCCGGTGGGATTTTATGAAGCTACCCTGACCAAGACCCGGCCATAGGGGGCTCGGACTCAGGGGAATTCTAATCTGTGGCTGCGCTCGGAGAAAGCGGCGTTGGGGCTTTTTCGGACGGGGGTTCGACTCCCCCCGCCTCCACCAAGGGACCACAAGATTTTGTGGTCCTTTTCCTTTTTTTGCCCCGCACTTTTGCCACATGTAGTTTATAAGCACCTTTGTAGATATTTTGATGGACTTTTAAGTAAGAAATAGATACAATTAGGGCGTGTATTTGACTAATGCTAAAACTAATTGCCAGCGAGCAAGCAACATACGGTGTGGATTCAGCTTTCTTCGCAGAAATTAAACTTCTTATAATGAAACATCTTGTCATTGCGACAACATGCTCAAAAACACAAAAACATTGTAAGGAGAAGGTCATTATGGCTCAGCAACTATCATTCACCTCCGTCATCGAGAGCGCGGCAAAGCTCCCACTTGTCCGCATCGATCGAGAAGAGTTCCTGACCAAGAACCTCAGCAAGCTGTGTACTCAAACGCAGTTGCAAAAGGCTGTCGCTGAGGGAACGCTTCATGCCGACATTCCGATTGCAACATTGGACAGTCTGGCAAACGCTGTGATTAATGCAGAAACCATTAAGGTAACCGCCATATCAACAGCAGCAGGCATACCGGGCGGGGTCGCTATGGCTGCTACTATCCCGGCTGATTTAGCGCAATTTTACGGATTTGTAATCCGTACCGCACAAGAATTGGCATACATATACGGTTGGGACGAGATATTTGCCGAATCATCTGAGCTTGATGCGGGCACGGAGTCTCAGCTCATATTGTTTATTGGCGTAATGTCCGGTGTAGGCGCTGCCAACACAGTCGTGACCAAGTTGTTCGGTGAAACGGCAATGAGGGCTGTTGCAAAAAAGGTCGCGGCCAAAGCGCTTACTAATACGTGGTATTATCCACTCGTCAAGAAAATCGCAGCAATGTTGGGGCAAAGAATGGTGAAGGCAACATTTGCCAAAGGCGTATCAAAAGCTGTGCCTTTACTTGGCGGAGCTATCTCAGGCGGTCTCACATTAGCAACGTTTAAGCCGATGGCACACAGGCTCCAGAAGCATCTCTCAACGATGGCTCATATGTCACCGGAAGAGTTTGCCGAATACGAAGCCGCTATCGTCGTTGATGCAGAAGACCCTGACACAGATGACGGAATAGTTGATGTAGTAGTTGAGGAAGCTATGACAAACTATTGGGTATGTACCTGCGGTTCGGAGAACAAAGGAAAATTCTGTCCGGAATGTGGCAACGCAAAACCTGCCGGGATACCGCAATACAAATGTGACAAGTGCAATTGGGAACCGGATGATAGGACTCATCCACCAAAGTTCTGCCCGGAATGTGGCGACCCATTTGATGACGGAGACATAGTATTGGTATAACACAAAAAGTATCAATCATCTCCATTACGGAAAGACCTCGTCGATCTCGAATGAGTATTGCACCCCCTCGGCGTTTTTGTCCCCCGGAAAAGGCAAAATAGAATTACATCAAATCTCATACTCTAAATACAAATCAAAAACAATGGTTAATACAAAGAAGCCCGGCTCGTCTGAGTCGGGATTCTTTGTTAATTAGCCAGAAATGGCGTGTTTACTGGGCTTATGAGGTTTTTGTTAGCCGCACTCGACTTCCGCTAGGGCTGCATTCCAAGAGGTTTATGACTGCCCAGCTTATACTAGTGCCCATTTGAAACTAGGAATATGAAACGTTCAGTGGTTCAATAAATCGTTCATATACTTGTTTGCTGGGTCAAAACCTCTCTCCTCGATCACATCATTCTCCCACTTACCACTTCTTCTCTCGACAGAAAATGGTGGTCACTGATGAGTTGGCCTTCCGTTCTTGTTTTCCTTTTGCCCCACAAATGGATGCCGCCAATATAATGCCTAAACTGGAATCAGGCTCAATAAATGACCGAATAACTCGGAGGAGCTAGTTTGATCTTCTATGACCTATAAAAACAACCAGCAATACGACGCCAACCAGAACCAAGCCGCCCAGCAGCCACCATATAAAGCCGATGC
>JAEYRA010000138.1 GCA_023409755.1 Bacillota bacterium | reverse complement strand
CATAGCGAGAGGGTCCCACCTGTTCCCATACCGAACACAGAAGTTAAGCCTCTCATCGCCCACGATACTTGGCCGGCAGCGGCCCGGGAAAATAGGTAGTTGCCAGACTCCAATTAGTCAAAGAAGGTGTACCGTTTGGTACACCTTCTTTGAGTTTAGGATACTTGTACGAGCTGCTGCTTGCCGCCCGGCGTACACGCCGCCGGGCGGCCTCTTTGCTTGTGTGGCTCGTGCCGGGTTGTGAGGAGAGCGGGGGCACGCCGCTGTTGCGGGGTGGGATGAGAGCCACATGCAGAGATAAGGAGAACCGCGGGCGAATGAATCGTCGCGCGGCTTCTTTATGTTTGACTCGTACCAGGTTGTGGGGAGAGCAGGTGGACACTCACTGCTTTGGGTGAATAGGTTAGTGCTGGACATGGAGCGGAAGTGATGTGTGCTGTTGTGTGAATCGGCGTTACTCGCGATAGACGATTCGCAATACGACGGAGCTTTGCCGGCTTATGTATTTTACTAATTGCACTAGGTGTTGGGTGTGTACAGAAGCCTCTGCATTAGGCAGGGCATCCCATGCTCTTAGAATGGCGTTGTTAGTTACCCTGTATAGTGAATAAAGTACCTTAGATCATAAGCATTGACATAAAAAATCAAATCCAAAAGTTTGATAGCGAAACACATACAGTGATATAACAATAAAACAACAAATTTGATATATTATAAAAATAGAATAGGCTCTGAACCCCTGTCATTGTCTATATAATTACGCTCACCTTGTTATTGACTTCCTACTAGAATAATGTAAAAATTGCAGAGGAATGTAACCGGTAGGTTATGTAGAAAAACAAAGCGGGAGGCAACCATGAGCAACAATTTCGAGCAGACGCTGAGTCATGTCAACACCTGCTCCAGACCGTCCGACCTTCGCATTACGGACGTGGAGTTCTGCGACATCAAGGGAGCGCCCATGCATTGCGTGCTTCTCAAGATCAAGACCAACCAGGGCATCGAAGGTTATGGTGAGGTTCGCGATGGCGCCGACCGTATCTATGGTCAGATGCTGGTGAGCCGTATCATTGGCCAGAACCCCTGCGACATTGACAAGATCTTCCGCCGCATCAAGCAGTTCGGCGCTCCTGCCCGTCAGGCCGGTGGTGTCTGCGGCATTGAGCTCGCTCTGTGGGACCTGGCTGGCAAGGCTTATGGTATGCCGGTGTATCAGATGCTGGGCGGCAAGTTCCGTGACGCCGTTCGCGTTTATTGCGACACTGACAGCGACAGCAACGACGGCATCGAGATGGGCAAGCGACTGAAGGAGCGTATGGCGTTGGGCTTCACGTTCCTGAAGATGGATCTGGGCATCAACATTCTGGACGGCATCCCGGGTACTCTGAATGCTCCCTTGGGCCTGTTGGACTCCATGCATGCCGCTACTGCTGAAGCCCACAGCACCAAGGGTGCCATGGATCTCGACAGTTTGGGCAAGCGCATCAAGGGCTATGACGCTTATAACGTGATGCATCCGTTCACGGGCATTCAGATTACCGAAAAGGGTCTGGATATCATGGAAAAGTATGTGGCTGATGTGCGTTCCGTCATCGGCTATGAAATTCCGCTGGCTCTTGACCACTTTGGTCACATTGGTCTGGACAGCTGCATTCGTCTGGGCAAGCGCATAGAGAAGTACAACATTGCCTGGCTGGAAGACATGATTCCGTGGCAGTATCCGGAGCTCTACAAGCGCCTGAACAACGAAGTCAACATCCCGGTCTGCACCGGTGAGGACATCTACCTCAAGGAAGGCTTCAAGCCCCTGTTCGAGGCGGGCGGCGTCTCCGTCATCCACCCCGACATCCTGTCCTCCGGCGGCATTCTGGAGAACAAGAAGATTGGTGATATGGCACAGGATTATGGCGTGGCCATGGCCGTGCATATGGCTGAGTCGCCCATTGCTATGTTGGCCGCTGCCCACAGCATTGCCTCAACCGAGAACTTCCTCGCGTTGGAGTTCCACTCGGTTGATGTGCCGTGGTGGCAGGATATGGTCAAGAGCAGCTACAGCAAGATCGTTGACAATGGCTTCGTCCGCATCAACGATGAGCCCGGTCTGGGCATCCACAGCCTGAACGACGAAGTGCTGGAACAGCACAAGAGCGCTCGTTACGAGACACTGTGGGAAGGCTCTCAACTTTGGCACAAATTCGAGTCTTGGGACAGACTCTGGAGCTGAGGTGTAAGTAACTATGAAACTCGACCTTGAAAACAAGGTCGTACTGGTCGCCGACAATGACAGCGATAGTGCCGCCGGCATTATCGCTGTTCTCAAGAGCGAAGGCGCCGTGGTGTTGGCCAACCTTTCAAAAGGCCAACCCGAACCCGCCGGTTGCGACAAGGCGTATCGGTATGATCTGGCGGACGAAACACAAACAGCTGCTCTGCGTGACCAGATCGCCACGCAGTATGGCAAACTCGACGGTATCGTGTTCCATCACGTGGACATCACGGCCAGCTCGCTGGAGACGCTGGAAGGTGATGTGCTGGTTGATCGGCTCTTCGCCACGGCCCGCGCGGCATTTGTGACGATGCAGGTTTTGGGCCAGTATGTGGGCGATTGCGGCGGCGGCTCGGTGGTGTACATCACCACCCTGCACGACGAGAAGCCCAACGGCTACGATATGGCGCACAGCATGGCCCAGGGCATGGTTGGCAACCTGGTGAAGGAAGCCTCCATGGAATATGGCATGAGCAGCGTGCGTACCAACCAGATTGCGCTGGGCGCGGTGGATGGGCTGTACCAGCAGTTCAAATCCGAACGCAGCCACTTCTACGAAGGAGCGCAGTTTAAGGTGCCTTACAGCCGGCTGGGTACTTGGGAAGACGTCGGCAATCTGGCGGCGTTCCTGCTCTCTGATCGGGCGATGTTCGCCAACGGCGCACGCTACCTCTTGGATGGCGGCGCGATCAACGAGTATGTGGACCCGCGTGCAAACTGGCGTGCCCACCAGGCAATGAAAGCCGAAGGGGAGGTGCGGTCATGATTATGAAACCATTGGAAGGCCGTACCGCCATCGTCACCGGTGCGGGCAAGGGCATCGGCATGGGCATTGCCCGTGAAATGGCCCTGGCAGGCGCTTCTGTCGTCATCAACTACAGCTTCAGTGAGGCCGGCGCGGCCAAGGTGCGGGACGACATCATCGCTGAGGGCGGCAAGGCCATGATCTTCAAGGCCGATGTCTCGCAGGAGGCTGAAGTCAAGGCCATGTTCCAGGCGGCTTTCAACTGGACCGGCCGTATCGACATTCTGGTGAACAACGCGGCCCTGCAGACCAACGTCGGGTTCCGCAGCTATCGCTTGGAGTCGTTCGACAGCCTGGTGAAGGTCAACCTCAAGGGCTACTACCTTTGCACCCGTGAGGCGGCCAAGTACATGGTTCCCAATAAGAGCGGCGTCATCCTCTACAATTCCTCCGTACACGCCAAGCGGGCGACCGAGTTTGACCCGGTCTACTGCATGACCAAGGGCGGCATCAAGATGCTGGAGCGGGAAGCGACGCTGGAACTGGGGCCCAAGGGCATCCGGACGCTGTGCATGGAGCCGGGCGGCGTGCGCATTGAGGCACCTAAGTCTGGCAATGAAGGGCAGATGATCGAGCCCAAGTACTTGATCCAAGAAAAGCACTTCCAGTTCCGCAAGGGGGGCGGCCACCGGCCGATGGTCCCCGCAGACATGGGCAAGATGGCGGTCTACCTGGCCAGCGACGAGTGCGAGCTCATCAACGGCGGCGAGATCCCGATGGACGCGGGCGACATGCTTTATTGATTGGATCTACAAGGTGCGAGGGGCGGCGAAAGCCGTCCCTCGCTTTTTATACCGAGCGATGATATGCCTGCTTTACAAAATCGAGCTGTTGCCACTTGGGTGACGCATAATGAATGTCCTGTCATGATAAAAAACGGGAGGATGCACTGCATCCTCCCGTATGCATGTTCGGCTGTGGAACGCTACTTCTTCATTTCCTCCAGCAGCACGGCCTTGGCCAGGTCCGGGTCGGCCTTGCCGCGGGTCTCCTTCATCATCTGGCCCATCAGGAACCCGAAGATCTTCTCTTTGCCGGCGTTGAAGTCAGCTACGGCGGCGGCATTGGCTGCCACAACCTTCTGCGCGGCGTCTCGCAGCACACTGTCGTCGGAGATTTTAGCCAATCCCTGCGTCACCACGATGTCCTGTGGGTTCCCTCCGGTCTGGAACATCTGGTCCAGCACGGTCTTGCCGGTGGTGCTGTTGATGATGCCCTTGTCCATCAGAGACACCAGCTCTGCCAGTGCCTGGGGGGTGAAGGGCAGCGTAGCAAAGGTCAGGCTCTCGTCCTCCTTGGTGCGGCGCATGATGTCGCCCATCAGCAGGTTGGAGACTGCCTTGGCGTTGGCGGTGCAGGCAGCGGCCTGCTCAAAGAAACTGGCCAGCGCCGGGTCCGTCGTCAGGATGGCGGCGTCGTACTCTGGCAGGCTGTAGTCCCGCACATAGCGGGCACGCTTGGCCTCCGGCAGCTCGGGCAGGGCAGTACGGATGCGCTCCATCCACTCGTCATCGATGACGATGGGCAGCAGGTCGGGGTCGGGGAAGTACCGGTAGTCGTTGGCCTCTTCCTTGGTGCGCATGGCGATGCTGCGGCCCTTGTTGTCGTCCCACCGGCGGGTTTCCTGTGTGATGCGGCCGCCTTCGCCCAGCACCTCAATCTGGCGCTTGGCTTCGGACTTTACCGCCCGCACGATGGCCTTGAGGGAGTTGAGGTTCTTCATCTCGGTGCGGGTACCAAACTCCTGCTGGCCCCAGGGCCGCACGGAGAGGTTAATGTCGGCACGCAGGCTGCCTTCCTGCATTTGGCAGTCGGAGACACCGGCGAACTGCAGGATGGAACGGATGGTGTCGACGAACGCGCCGGCTTCCTCGGCGGAGCGGATGTCGGGTTCGGTCACGATCTCAATGAGCGGTACGCCGCAGCGGTTGAAGTCCAAGAGCGTCGACCGGCCATAGGCATCGTGCAGCGATTTGCCGGCGTCCTCTTCCAGGTGGATGCGATTGAGGCGTACTGCGCCTTCCTTCTCCACACCGTTCTCGTCGATGTAGGGAAAGCGCACCACCCCACCCAGGCAGAGCGGGTGATGGAGCTGACTGATCTGGTAGGCTTTGGGCAGGTCGGGGTAGAAGTAGTTCTTCCGATCCATGTTGGCCCGGCGATTGATCGTACACCCCAGAGCCAGCCCAGCGGTCACGCATTTCTCCACGGCCTCGCGGTTGAGGACGGGGAGGGTGCCGGGCATAGCCGTGCAGATGGGGCAGGTGTGGGTGTTGGGCTCGCCGCCAAACTGCGTGGAGCAGCGGCAGAAGATCTTACTTTTGGTATTCAGCTCGGCATGGATCTCCAGGCCGATGACGGTTTCATAAGCACCACTCATGGGAATCCTCCTTGGTCACAGCGCCGGCCGGCGGGTGTGGAAGTCGGTCGCCTGTTGGTAGGCGTGGGCAACGCGCAGCAGCAGATCTTCAGCGAAGGGCCGGCTGATGAGCTGCAGGCCCACGGGCAGGCCGTCGGCGAAGCCGCAGGGCAGCGACAAGCCGGGGAGCCCCGCGATGTTCACCGACACCGTTGCCAGGTCGGTCAGGTACATCGCCAGTGCGTCGCCGGTGCGCTCATCCAGCCGGAAGGCCGGCGTGGCCGAGGTGGGGGAGAGCAGCACGTCAAACCGTTCAAAGGCCTTGTCGTACCCGGCCTTGACGACCGAGCGAACCTTCAACGCCTTATTGTAGTACTCGTCGTAATACCCCGAGCACAGCGCGTAGGTGCCCAGCATGATGCGGCGTTTTACCTCGGGTCCAAAGCCCTCGCTGCGGGAGCCCACATAGAGATCCTCACCATTGGCGGCATCGGGGGAGCGGTAGCCGTACCGCACACCGTCAAAGCGAGCGAGGTTGGAGCTGGCCTCCGCCGAGGAGATGAGGTAGTAGGCGCTGAGCGCATGGGCCAGCGCCGGGATGCTGACTTCCTCCACCGTGGCACCCATGCCCTCGTAAACACGGACAGCTTCCATCACGGCGGCACGTACGGCGGGGTCAACGCCCTCGCCGAAGTATTCCACCGGCAGACCGATGCGCAGCTTGCCAATGTCCTCGTTGAGCCGCGGCGCACAGGGGGCATGGGGCACAGCAGCTGAGGTTGAATCCATCGGGTCATGGCCGCAAATGGCGTCGTAGAGCAGGGCGCAATCCTCGGCGCTGCGGCCGAAGGGTCCGATTTGATCCAGCGACGACGCGAAGGCCACCAGCCCGTAGCGGGATACGGCGCCGTAAGTGGGTTTCAGGCCTGTGACCCCGCAGAAGGCCGCCGGCAGGCGGATGGAACCGCCCGTGTCGCTGCCCAGGGAAACAGGCGCTTCCAGCGCAGCGACCGCCGCAGCCGAGCCGCCCGACGAACCGCCGGGCACGTGGTCGGTGGCCCAGGGGTTTCGGGTGGGTTTGAAGGCCGAATGCTCGCAGGAGGAGCCCATGGCAAACTCGTCCATGTTGGCCTTGGCCAGCGCCACGGTGAGGCCCGCTTCCAGCTTCTCCACCACCGTCGCGTTGTAGGGCGGGCGGTAGTTGGCCAGGATTTTGCTGGCGCAGGTCGTGGGCACATCACGGGTGCAAAGGTTGTCCTTGAGCACCACCGGTACACCGGCCAGCGGCGGCAGCGCTTCGCCAGCCTTGCGGCGGCGGTCAATCTCCGCCTGCACGGCTGCGGCGCGGGCCAGGGCCTCATCGGCATCCAAGTGCAGCAGTGCGTCCACCCTGGGTTCCACCGCGCCGATGCGCTCCAGCATCGACTGGGTGGCTTCCACGGCCGATACCCGCCCATCAGCGATGTCTCGTGCCAGTTGGGCGGCTGAAAGTTCGTAGAGCTTCATATCAGTACTCCTCAAGCGTGCGTCAATGGGTCACTCGATGACTTTGGGGACGGTGAAACAACCATCAATCTGTTCGGGCGCGTTTTGCAGCAGCGCTTCCCGAGGGAAGGGGACGGGCTCGCCGTCGGCACGCAGTACGTTCTGCATGGGCAGTACGTGCTCCATCGGCTGGGCATCGGCGATGTCGATGGCGTTGATCTCCCGGGCAAAGTTGAGAATGCTCTCCATATCGAGGGCCATGCGGTCCAACTCCTCGCCGTCAAAGCGGAGTTTGGCAAGCTTGGCGATGTATTGTGCCTGATCGCGTGTGATTTCCATACCGTGCTCCCTCCTGTGTTACGGCACCAGCCGGTTCATGTCCCGCGGGAAGAGTGCCGCCCAACGCAGGTTGTCGAGACCCAGAAGCTGCATCGTCAGCCGCTCCAGCCCAAGACCAAGGCCGCCGTGGGGCGGGGCGCCATACTTGTGGGTCATGAGGTAGCTTTCAAAGTCAGCCACGTTCATGTGGAAGCGCTCGAGCTTTGCCACCTGCTCGTCGTAGTCGTGGACGCGCTGGCCGCCGGAAGTGATCTCCAGCCCGCGGAACAGAAGGTCGAAGCTCAACGTGCAGTTGGGGTCCTCCGGGTCGTCCATGGTGTAGAACGGGCGGCTGGACGTGGGGTAGTGGGTGACAAACACGAACTCCGAGCCCTTTTCCTCCACCGCCCAGCGGCAGATGAGCGCCTCTTCCTGGGGGTCAAGGTCGCTGTAGGTCGTGATCTTTCTGCCGTACTTCTTCGCCATCATCTCCTTGGCGTCCATAAAGCGGATGGAGGGGATGTCACCAATGGTGGGCAGCTTCGCGCCCAGGAGTTTGAGCTCCTCAGCATATTCGTTGGCCAGCAGGTTCAGGGCAAAGTGCAGATAGCCGCACTCCATCTCCATGATGTCGGTGAAGTTCTCAAGGAAGCCCATTTCAAAGTCCATGCTGGTGTACTCGTTGAGGTGCCGGCTGGTGTTGTGCCGCTCAGCGCGGAACACCGGGCCAATCTCGTAGACACGCTCAAACACTGGCACCATCGCCTGCTTGTAAAACTGCGGGCTTTGGGCCAGGTAGGCTTTGCGGTCAAAATAGGTGAGCGGGAACAGGGTGGAGCCACCCTCGGCCCCGGCAGCCACAATTTTGGGCGAATGGATTTCGGTGAACCCCTGGCTCGTCAGGAACAGCGAGAACGCGCGGGAGAGTGCTTCCTGCACCTTGAAGATGGCGCGCACCCTGGGGTCGCGCAGGGCAGCGGGGCGGTATTCCATGGAGGTATCGATGGACAGGTTGGTGCGGCGCTTGTTCAGGGGCACCGGGGACGCTTCGGCAAAGCGGCTCAGCACAGTGAGCCCAGTCAGACGGATTTCAAACCCGTAGGCGGCGCGCTCGTCCAAGTGAACGGTACCGGTCACCCGCACCGAATACCCTTCGCGCAGATTCTCCAGCAAATTCAATTGCTCCTGCGAAAGTACGCACTGCAGCACATAGCGGCTGGTGCGCAGCATGACGAAGGCGAAGGAGCCCATGTCACGAATTTTATGCACCATGCCGTGGAGTCGCACTTCCCCTTGGGCCGTGCGGATGTCCTCCAACGTCCATGGCTGCCTGACTTTACCGGTTACCGAACCCATAGTTGACCTCCACCCATTGCATTCCATAATCTACATGATGTTGTATATCCATGTATCAATATACACAAGAATTGACTCTATGGCAATTTTACCAATTATACCCCAAAGGCATACGCCCTGCAAGACAGCAGGGCGGAACTTGCGTGCCAGACGCAACAAAGGGGTTGTCAGAAGGAAAAACCCGTTATCCTCGATGTTCGGGTACTTATGCTGGCTTGCCTGTTGGTGCATAGATATTTGTGATTCATACAATAGGACCTGTGCGTTATCAGTTTATCCCAATGCCGCAATAAGCAACGGTCGGCAGCAGATGTGTCTGCTGCCGACCGCCGATGCATGCTTCAGTTGGTCAGCCCCGTCCGCAGCGCCGCGATGCGTTCCCGCACCTGCTCGGGGGCCGGGCCGCCGGGCACGGCACGCCGTTCCACGCAGGCTGTCATGCTCACAGCCTCATAGAAGTCCGGCCCGATGAGCGGGGAGTAGGCCTGCAGTTCATCAAGCGACAGCTCCTCCAGGTTCCGGCCGCTTTGCACGCAGGCCAGCACCATATGGCCGATGATCTCGTGCGCCTGGCGGAAGGGGATGCCGCAGCGCACCAGGTAGTCCGCCGCGTCGGTGGCGTTGGTGAAGCCCGAGGCCGCCGACCGTGCCATCCGCTCGGGGTGGAAGGTGGTGCAGGCCAGCATGGCCGCGAGAATCTCCAGGCAGGCGAAGACCGTGTCCCGCCCGTCAAAGAGCGCTTCCTTGTCCTCCTGCATGTCCTTGTTGTAGGCCAGCGGCAGGCCCTTCATCGTCGTCAGCAGCGCCATCAGGTCGCCATAGACCCGGCCCGTCTTTCCGCGGATGAGCTCGGCTACATCGGGGTTCTTCTTCTGGGGCATGATGGAGCTGCCGGTGGAGAAGCTGTCGTCCAGCGTCAGGAACCGGTACTCGTCGCTGGCCCAGAGGATCAGTTCCTCACACAGGCGGCTCAGGTGCATCATCGTGACCGACCCGGCGTACAGGAAATCGAGCACAAAGTCCCGGTCGGACACGGCGTCCAGGGCGTTGCCGGTGATGGCAGTGAAGCCCAGCTCCCCGGCCACGAAGTGCCGATCCAGCGGGTAGGTGGTGCCGGCCAGCGCGCCGGAGCCCAATGGCATGGAGTCAGCGTGGGTGCGGCACTCGGCGAAGCGTTGCCGGTCGCGCACAAGCATCTCGCAGTATGCCAGCAAGTGGAAGGCCAGCGTGATGGGTTGGGCCTTCTGCAGGTGGGTAAAGCCCGGCATCGTCGTCCCAACGTGCTGTTCGGCGATGCTCAGCAGCCCCCCCAGGAGCCCGTTGATGCGTGCCATCGCGCCGTCGCAGCTCTCCATCACAAAGAGGTGCGCGTCCAGCGCCACCTGGTCGTTGCGGCTGCGCCCGGTGTGCAGGCGCTTGCCGGCCTCGCCGATGCGCTCGGTCAGCAGCGTCTCCACGTTCATGTGGATGTCTTCAGCTGCGGTGTCAAAGGCCACCTTGCCGGCCTCCACATCGGCGAGGATCCCCTGGAGCCCCGCCACGATGGTGTCGGCGTCAGCCTGGGGAATGATGCCCTGCCGCCCCAGCATACGCGCGTGGGCGATGGAGCCTGTGATGTCCTGCCGCCACAGGCGTTGGTCAAAGGCGATGGACGAATGAAAATCGTCCACCGCCTGGTTGGTTTCGCCGGTGAACCGGCCGCCCCACAGTTTCATGGCTCAGTCCTTCTTCAGGCTCTGGAGCATCAGCGCCCGAACGGTCAGCGGCAGACCGTAGAGGTTGATGAAGCCCTCGGAATCCTTCTGGTTGTACACGGCGTCCTCGCCGAAGGTCGCGAACTCCTCGTTGTAGAGGGAGTAGGGGCTCTGAACGCCGGCGGGGGTGCAGCTGCCCTTGTAGAGCTTCAGACGCACGGTGCCGGTGACCATCTCCTGGGTCTTGTCCACAAAGGCCGAGAGGGACTCCCGCAGGGGGGTGTACCACTTGCCGTAGTAGACGAGCTCGGCAAACTGGGCAGCTACCAGCTCCTTGTAGTGGGCGGTGTCGCGGTCCAGCGTGATGCTTTCCAGCTCCCGGTGGGCGGCATAGAGGATGGTGCCGCCGGGGGTTTCGTATACGCCGCGAGACTTCATGCCCACCAGGCGGTTCTCCACCATGTCGGCGATGCCCACGCCATTGCGTGCGCCGGCGGCGTTCAGCGCGTCGATGATCTCAATCGGGCCCAGCGCCTTGCCGTTGACCGTCGTCGGAATGCCCTGCTCAAAGCCGATTTCCACATACTCAGGCTGGTCGGGGGCATCCTCCGGCGCCTTGCAGATGAGGTAAAGCTCCTTCTTCGGCTCGTTCCACGGGTCTTCCAGGTCGGCACCCTCATGGCTGAGATGCCAAAGGTTACGGTCCATGCTGTAGGGCCGGGCCTTGGTCACCGGCACGTCGATGCCGCGGGCATTGGCGTAGTCGATCTCCTCGTCACGGCTCTTCAGATCCCACAACCGCCAGGGGGCAATGATCTTCAGTTGGGGAGCCAGGGCCTTCACGGTCAGCTCAAAGCGCACCTGGTCGTTGCCCTTGCCGGTGCAGCCGTGGGCGATGGCCTCGCAGCCCTCCGCCAGGGCAATCTCCACCATGCGCTTGGCAATGATGGGCCGTGCGAAGGACGTACCCAACAGGTACTTGCCCTCGTACACAGCACCGGCCTTCAGCGTCGGCCAGATGAAGTCGGTCACGAACTCCTTCTGCAGGTTCTCAATGTAAATTTTGCTGGCACCGGTCTTGATGGCCTTCTCATTCAAGGGAGCCAGTTCTTCGCCCTGCCCCACGTCGGCGGCCATGGCGATGACCTCGCAGTCGTAATGCTCCTTGAGCCAGGGGATGATAATGGACGTGTCCAGCCCACCGGAGTAGGCGAGCAATACCTTGATCTGAGCCATTTTATGCCTCCCATGTGTTCGATGTGCATAAATATACATCAAACGGTATGAAGTTGCAACACCCCGAATGGCAAAAATACGGCGCTGGGCATGGTTTTTCTGCACAAGGGCGAGTGGTTTGGTATACTGGTGGGGAGGGGGAGGCGCACATGGACATACGAATGGCTGCACGGGAGGACATGAATACGGTTGCGTCGCTGGCCTGCCGCCTGTGGCCCCGCCACACACGGGAGGAAATGCTGGAGGAGCACACTGCCCTGCAGGGGGACGGGCGTAACGCCTTCTTCCTGGCGTGGGTCGATGGTGCGGCGGCGGGCTGGGCCCACGTCTCCCTGCGGCACGACTATGTGGAGGGTACTGACCACAGCCCTGTCGGGTTCCTGGAGGCCATCTATGTGGAACCGGAATGCCGACGGCAGGGCGTTGCACGGGCATTGCTCGCCGTCTGCGAGGAGTGGGCTGCGGCACAGGGCTGCCTTGAGTTTGCTAGCGACTGCGAGCTGACTAACGAGCAAAGCCAACGCTTTCACCGGGGCGTGGGCTTTACCGAAGTCAACCGTATCGTCTGTTTCGTCAAACCTTTGGAGGAGGGACAATGAGTGACACACTA
The DNA here is from genome assembly GCA_023409755.1 of Bacillota bacterium. GTDB lineage: Bacteria > Bacillota > Clostridia > Christensenellales > UMGS416 > JAEYRA01. The sequence goes on along the minus strand of JAEYRA010000138.1, from coordinate 38,750 downwards.
ACTTACGTTACCGCTTACCGGCAGGACAATGGCCTCCGGGCATCCCTCAACGCCTTGGCGGGGGAGGCCTTTGGCATAGACTTTGAGCCTTGGTATCGGCAGGGCCATTGGGACGACCACTATGCGCCCCATTCGTTGGTGGCGGGCGGACGGGTCGTGGCCAACGTCAGCGCCACCACCATGACGCTGCTTTGGCAGGGGGTGCCCCGCCGTGCCGTGCAGCTCGGCACCGTTGTCACCGCGCCGGAGTATCGCGGACGGGGGCTTGCGGCTGACCTTATGGCACGGGTGTTGGCCCGTTACCGCACGGAGTGCGATTTCCTGTTTCTCTTTGCTCACGAGGGCGTGACGGGTTTCTACCCCCGATTTGGGTTTGAACCGGTGGGGGAGAGCCGCTTCGTTGCGTCGGTGGTGCCCGGTGGACAACCGATGCCCCTACTGCAGTTAAACCTGGAAAATGACGAGGACGGGCGGCTGGTCGAACGCTTGGTTCGCACGCGGCAACCGGTGTCCCAGACCCTCAGCGCACTCGGCAGCGACGGCTTACTGCGGTTTCATCTGCTCAACAGCTTCCCCCAAGCGCTGTGGTACGCACCGGAGGAGGATTGCCTGTTGGTGTGTGAGTATCAGAGCGACACCCTGCAGCTGCACGATGTGCTCTGCTCCCACGCGGTGGACTTGCCGCGCCTGATGCCGTCCATTCTGCCGGATGGGGTCACGCGGGTGGAGTTTGGCTTCACCCCGGATTGGCCTGTGGAGAGCATGCGCATCGGGCCTTTGACCGACAATGGCACCTTGTTTTTATTACCATCCGTAGCAATGGCCCGGCCCTTTCGCTTCCCCATAACGGCCCAGGCCTGACCGCCCGAACAACTCGCTGTCCTCCCGAATACTAATGTAGCGGGCTCGATTGCCACACTAGATTCGGGAGGATTTGATATGGTACCCAACGATCCGTATCAGAATACTGCGCCAGGCGCCAATCCCTGCCTGGAGAACGCATACAGAAATCTATCCATGCCCGCGCAGATGGACGGGGTAGTCAGGTCGGAGCAAACCTGTCCGCCCGGTTCCGTCACCTATGTCGTCAACGAAGGGGACACCCTTTACAGCATTGCCCGGCTCTACGGCACAACGGTGTCTGCCATTTTGGCAGCCAACCCCGGCATCGGGAATGTCATTTACATCGGTCAAACCCTCTGCATCCCTGCCAGTGGTGGGTGCAACGGCACAATTTATGTCATTCAGGCCGGAGACACCTTCTACAGCATTGCCCGGCGGTACGGCATTGCAGTCAATGACCTCATTGCTGCCAACCCGACGCTGAACCCCAACAACCTTCAGATTGGCATGCGCATTTGCATCCCTGCTGGCCAAGGCAGCTGCCCCGCCGGCACCATGGCCTATGTGGTGGTGGCAGGTGACACGTTCTGGAGCATTGCCCGTCGCTACGGCGTGACGGTGGAGGCGCTGATGGCGGCCAACCCGTCGGTACCGGCCAACAATCTGCGGATTGGCATGACACTCTGCATCCCCATGGCGACTGCCGCTGCCAACGCAAACGGCAACGCTGGTACCAGCGCCGATGTTGCCCCCACCTGTCCGGCGGGCACGGTGGCCCACACGGTGGTGGCGGGTGACACGTTCTGGAGCCTGGCCCAGCGCTACGGCACCACGGTCGCAGCCATACAGGCTGCTAACCCCGGTGTGAATCCCAATACCCTGCGCATCGGCAGCACGCTGTGCATCCCGCAGGGCACCCCCACAACCTGCCCGGCAGGCACGGTGGCCCACACGGTGGTGGCCGGTGACACATTCTGGAGCCTGGCCCAGCGCTACGGCACCACGGTCGCAGCCATCCAGGCTGCCAACCCCGGCGTGAATCCCAACACACTGCGCATCGGCAGCACGCTGTGCATCCCGCAGGGCACCCCCACAACCTGCCCAGCGGGCACGATGGCCCATGTAGTGGTAGCCGGTGACACATTCTGGAGCCTGGCTCAGAAGCACGGCATGACGGTGGCTGCCATTCAGGCGGCGAACCCCGGCGTGGACCCCAATACCCTGCAAATCGGCAGCACGCTGTGCATTCCGCATGGGATGACCACAACCTGCCCGGCGGGCACGATGGCCCACACGGTGATGGCAGGTGACACGTTCTGGAGCCTGGCCCAGCGCTACGGCACCACGGTTGCGGCTATCCAGGCGGCCAACCCCGGCGTGAACCCCAACAACCTGCAGATCGGCAGCACCCTGTGTATCCCACAGGCGATGCCTACGACCTGCCCGGCGGGCACGATGGCCCACACGGTGATGGCGGGTGACACGTTCTGGAGCCTGGCTCAGAAGTACGGCACGACGGTTGCCGCCATCCAGGAAGCAAACCCGGGCGTGAACCCCAATAACCTGCAGATCGGCAGCACCCTGTGCATTCCGCAGGGGACAACCCCGCCCCGGCAGTGCCCAAGCGGTACCTTTGCCTACACGGTGGTGGCTGGCGACACACTCTATTCCATCGCGCGGCGCTATGGCACCACGGTGGATGAGCTGATGACGGCAAACCCCGGCATCGACCCCAACAACCTGCTCATCGGCTCCACGCTCTGCGTGCCGCTGGCGGTGACGCCCCAGCCCTGTCCGACGGGCTCCATGTCCTACACGGTGATGATGGGCGACACGCTCACCTCCATCGCCGATCGGTTCAGCGTTTCGGTTTTTGCTCTCACCGTTGCCAACCCCGGCTTCAACTCCGCCAACATCACCCCCGGCACCCGGCTGTGCATTGCCCCGCAAAGCTGCGTACCGCCCTGTCCGGAGGGGGAGCGTTACAGGATCGGCGCGGGGGAGGATCTGGCATCCCTGGCTAAGAAGTTCGGCATGACGACGGACGAACTGCTGCGCAGCAACCCCTTCGTGCCTCCTTGCTACTTTGTGCCCGGCAATGTCATCTGCGCGCCGCACCGTGCCGGTGAAGAGGCAGGCAAGGGCGGCAACAAAGGCGGCAACCAGAGCGGCGGCAACACCGGTGGCAACAAGGGAGGCAACCAGAGCGGCGGCAACACTGGTGGGAATACCGGTGGCAACACTGGCGGCAACACCGGCGGCGAATCCAACGAAAAACGCCCGCCCAACAAGAGCAAGCGGTTCCACCGCAGTTAGTTTCACACAAAGGCATAAGGGCATCTTCCGCGGAAGATGCCCTCGTTTTCTGCCTTGGGAGCCTATTGTCAGCTCATACGTTCGTATCGATCCAGTACCGCTTGGTGCGGTGCGGCCGTCCGTCGAGCTGATGCTCAATGGTGTCCTGCCACACGCCGCCGTTTTTCTCCATCACCCGGGCGGAGCCAATGTTGCTCTCATCGCAGGTTACCAGCGCGTGCTCGATGCCGAGCTTGCGAGCCTCCCGCAGCAGCAGACGCAGCTGCAGCGTGCCAACCCCCTGGCCCCAGCGGCTGGGGCGGATGGCATACCCGATGTGCCCGCCATAAATCTCCAGCGACGGGGTCAGCCGGTGGCGGATGTTGCCCATGCCCACGAATGTACCGTCCTCCACAAGCCAGAACGTGCTGGCGGGGACATAGCCCTCTGGCAGGTCGATGCCAAGACGGTCCTTTTCCAGCCTTTCCACCAGCGTGTGCCGCCACTGCTCATAAAGGTCTGGATCATGCAGGAACATCGGTGTGACGTCGTGATGGTGAAACTCCCAACAGGCATCCAGGTAGCTTGACAGGTATTCCTCACAGGGGTTGACCAATCGAATGTCGCTCATGCCAGTTTCCTCCCCACATACAGCAAGTGCTCTGACATACTCAGGAGATCTTCCCGCTCGCACACCTCGGCGGCGACTTCCAGCCATGCCTCCCGCACATCCGGCGGCAAGGCGCCAAGCTCCAGGTCACGCAGGGCAAGGAAGCTCTCGCACCCCACCAAGCGCAGCTTCTCCAGCGGGAAGGGGGCAAAGAACGGCAGCACATCCGCCGGGCGGATGAAGTAACTCTGGGTGAACGAATGCCCTGTGTACGACTGATCTTGCACCAGAAGATCGAGGAACTTGCGCTGGTCAGCCTGCAGCACGAGGGTGGGGTAGCGGGCATAGAGGTCCCATGTCGCGGCGTAGGACGAGATGAACGCGGCAAACAGTGTGCCGCCGGGCCGCAGCAGCCGGAGGCAGGCCTGCACCGCCTTCCGGCGGTCCTCCTCCTCGGTCAGGTGGTAGAGGGGGCCCATCAGCAGCACATGGTCGAAGGTCTCACCTTCCAAGCCTGTGGGGTTGCGGGCGTCGGCACATAGGGTGCGCAGGGGCAGGCCGGCCTCCTCGGCCTTCTGCGCGGCGAAGGCCACATTGCCCGGTGACAGGTCAGCCAGCGTGACTTCGCAGCCCTGTCCAGCCAGGTGGAGCGAATAGCGCCCCGGCCCGCCGCCCATGTCCAGCACCCGGTCACCGGGGCGAATGTGCTGTGCCAGCACCCGGCAGGTGATGCCAAACTCGGCGGTGTGGCGCACCAGCCGGTTCCATTCCACCTCCACATTGTCGTCGTAGTATTGTCGAACGACCTCCACGCTGTCCATTCTCTCCTCCTCAAACAAAAACGGATGGAAGCTTCTGCTTCCATCCGCCGAATACTGCCTTGCGCCTGCCGCTAAGATTGCCGGGCAATGGGGGAGGAAGCCTGGAAACCACTCGGGTTACCGGACACGGCGTCAGTATGGAAGGGCTTGCGAACCTGGGCTGCCATGACGCTTCCTCTTTCTGTTGGTAAATTTCCGTCATTTTACTGCGGTCGAACTGCTTTGTCAACTTATTTCTTTTTTTGCAGGAATTCCTGGAGATGGGTCGGCTTTGCGTTCGTTGTGGCATTTGAAAGAAAACCGTAAGAAACGCGTCAGGGAATCGAAAGAACGCACATATACAATGAAAAGAGTGATGAGTACGGGGCGCTTCAGCGGTGAGGCCGGGGATGGGAAACGGAGGCAGGGTTGCATGGGTCGAATGGGAAAGTGGCTGGTGCCGTTGGGTGCGGTGTGTCTGTTGGTGGGGGCGCTTTCGGCGTGTACCGTTGCTGCGGTGGACAAGGTGACCGAAGACCCCGTGATTGCCTCAGCGACACCCATGCCGTCAACCACTCCAGTCGGCGCTTTGGTTGGGGAGCCGGGCTCCGGTCTGACCGATCTCTCCTCCGGCTATCCGCCGGTATCTTTCCCCGTCACCACACGGGAGCCAATCCCCACAGGGAAAGCCGTAAGGGCAGGGGACAACATCAAGACCACACACATCGACCGAGCGATGTCCGTGCTGGGACGGTCCGTCCGTGTGCTGGTGGATGTGCAGGTACCAGCCAACGGCAAGGTGACCTGTTACCGGGCAAAACTGCGCCGCCAGACCACCATGGAGAAACTGGCAAGTTCCAATGCTTTCTTTTTTGGTTCGGGCGTTGCATTGCAGCAAGCAGATGCCAGCTATGTGGAGCGCTACTACCCAGTGGGCACGGTGTACCAAGTGACAGAGAACCACAACCAGTCGCTGAAGTTGCTGGCCCAAGACAATGGAAACGCCTATTCGGTGGTCTTTGCCAACAACGCCCCCTGGCGCTACCAGGTGGACACCGGGGACTGGGACAAGGCGCAGAGCCAGTGCCAGCGGCTGCTGTCCCTGCTGTTCCCGGGGGATTCCGTCGCCGCGCAGGCACACGAAATCGTACGCCCCAATGGCATGAACGACGAGCCGGTGGCCACTCTGGCCTTCGCCCAGTGCGTGGACGGGTGGCCCATCTCGTGTGGGGGTGGGCTGCCGGGCTTCACAGCGACGGTGGCGACCAGGGACTGGAACAATGCAGGCTACTACGGTCTGGACTTAAGGCGGGGGGATGTGGCAGCTCTGTCTGCCAGCTTCCTCTATGACATTGGCGACAGCGTAGGCACGGTGAAGATCCTGCCCCTCGACGGCCTGCTGGACCGGCTGGAGAAGGACGGAACCATTGGGACCATGGTATCCTCCGGCGGGGCGCAGGCGCTGTATGGTACGGCACGGTTGGTGTACGCCGCAGACCGCTCCCAGGCATCGCAGGACGGTTCCTTTGTGCTCAAGCCCTATTGGGAATTGGTACGCATGGGCAGCGAGCGGCAGGTCTTTCGCTTCAGCGCCGACCCGGCCGATTACGAGTAGGCAGGACGACGCTTACTCAATGTCCAGATGCATCTTTGACGTGGGCGGCCAGTAGACCCGATCGATGGCCGCCCACTCGTCGTCGGTCAGGGTGAGCCCCAGCGCCGCCGCGTTCTGCTCCACGTGGGCGGGGGTGCTTGCCTTGGGGATGGGAATGACATTCCCACGCCGCAATGTGAAGGCCAGCAGCAACTGCATCACCGTGACACCATGGGCAGCGGCGACCGCACGCAGCGTGTCGTCGGTGGCAAAGTCCCGGTGGGTGCGGCGCAGGGTGCCGGCCTGGGCCAGGGGGCAGTAGGCCATGGCAGCCACGCCGTGGGCGGTGAGCCATGGCAGCAGGTCGTACTCGATGCCCCGGGAACCGAGGTGGTAGAGCACCTGATCGACGGCGCAGTTTTGCCCGCCGGGGGTTTGCCACAGTTCCTCCATGTCGGCCGTGTCAAAGTTGGAAACGCCCCACCGGCGAATCTTACCCGCGCGCACCAGTGCCTCCATGGCGTCCACCGTCTCCGTCAGTGGGACGCTGCCCCGCCAGTGCAGCAGGTAAAGGTCGAGGGTGTCCGTTCCCAGCCGCTTGAGAGAGGCCTCACAACTCTGTGCCACCCGCCGCCGGCCAGCGTTCTGGGGCAGCACCTTGGAGACGAGCTGCACATCCTCCCGCCGCACTCCTTTGAGCGCCCGGGCAATCAGTTCCTCCGACCGGCCATTGCCGTACATCTCCGCCGTGTCGATGAGCGTCAGCCCCAGCTCCAGCCCCCGCCGCAGCGCGGCGATCTCGCCGGCGGCCCGTGCCGGGTCGTCGCCGATGTTCCAGCCGCCCTGGCCCAGGGCAGGCAGCGTCAGTCCGTTGGCGTTGACGGTTCGCATGTGTTCGTTCATGGTGTTCCCCCGTGCGGTTTGCTGCTTCCATTATACCATGCTTGCAGCCGGCCGGGCTTCCCGGAGGCTGGAGCGGGTTGATTCCTGCACCCCGCCCATGTCCGGGCCGGAGCATTCGGTTCAAACCAAGTGAACCCTTCGACAGAACCGCGCCCATGCGATACAATACCATCACAGAGTGTATGGGCGGGGTAGCCGCCCGGCAAGGAGGCCCTATGGAACCAATGGAAACCGAACGGCTCGTCATCCGGCGTTTTACCGCCGCTGACAGCGAGGATCTGTACGAATATCTCTCGGACCCCGAGGTCGTGCTCTTTGAGCCCTACGAACCTCACACCCGGGAGGAAGCCGAGAGGGAAGCTGCCCGCCGCGCCGGGGATGAGAACTTCTTTGCCGTCTGCCGCAAGGACACCGGCAAGCTCATCGGCAATATCTACTTCCAGAAAGGTGACTTTGACACCTGGGAGTTGGGTTATGTGTTCAATGCCCGCCATCAGGGCCATGGGTTCGCCACCGAGGCCGCCCGCGCCGTGGCAGACCGCGCCTTTCGGGATTGGGGCGCCCGGCGCATCATCGCCATGTGCAATCCGCTGAACGATCGCTCCTGGCGGCTGATGGAACGCCTTGGCATGCGGCGGGAGGGGCACCTGCGCCAGAACGTATTCTTCAAGCGGGATGCGAACGGCAATCCCATCTGGAACGATACCTACCTGTATGGTATCTTAAAGGATGAGTGGCTGACCGACCGCGCCTGATGGCCGATTGAGCCGCTGCCCGGCAGGGAACACTGTTCTCGGGCCGCGGGAATGGTCCCGATAAAGCTAGCCCACAGAAGGAGGTGACCCGACATGGTGACGCGCCAGCGTTCGCGACAGGCATGAACCCCACCAAACGTGCCGGGCGACACCGGCAGGAAATGAGGACAGATGAACGATAGCATAGAGATCAGGGGAAACATCACCGGCATCCGCAAGTCGGTGCTGGCGGAGATGGAGCAGCTCTTCCACATGGACATGGAGCTGCTGCGCCACCAGTTTGCCTCCGAGCCGCTGCTTACTGCCATGGCAGACTTCACCACCCGCATCAACCGGGAGGTCATGGTGTACATCGCCCGTGACGGCATGGTGATGGAAGTGCTGGTGGGCCAGCACGACCGCGTGGGCTTGCCGGACATCCGCGTGCGGCGCGGCAAACGGCGGCTGACCGGCGTGCGGTGCATCCACACCCACCCCAACGGCGCGGCCTCCCTTTCCCACCCCGATGTGCAGGCATTGAAGCGCATGCGCTTTGACGCCATGGCCGCCGTGGGTGTGCAGGATGGCCTTGTCACTGGTATTGAGGTCGGGCTGCTGGAGGACATCCACCCCAACGGCGACTACGACATGGTGCGGCTGGGCATCTTCCAGCCCGAAGACCTGCCCCAGGAGGAGCTGCTGGAGCGCATCGCCCAGAACGACGAGCGGATCCTGCGCGGGGCAAGGGTCATTACATCCATGGAGCGGGAGGAGGAGCGTGCCATCCTCGTGGGGCTCGACAGCGAGGAGTCCATCGATGAACTGGAGCGGCTGGCCGACACCGCCGGGGCCGTGGTGCTGGAGAAGGTGCTGCAGCCCAAGCTGAAGCCAGACCCGGCGTACTTCATTGGTCAGGGCAAGGCGCGAGACTTAGCGCTGCGCCGCCAATCGTTGGAGGCGAACCTGCTCATCTTTGACGATGAGCTTTCCGGCGCGCAGATTCGCAACCTTGAGCAGACCGTGGGCTGCCGGGTCGTGGATCGCACCACCCTCATCCTTGATATTTTCGCCCGCCGTGCCGTGACCCGGGAGGGCAAGTTGCAGGTGGAGTTGGCGCAGAACAAATACCGCCTGCCGCGGCTGACCGGTGCGGGCACCGAGCTCTCCCGTCTGGGCGGCGGTATCGGCACCCGTGGCCCCGGTGAGAGCAAGCTGGAAGTGGATCGCCGCGCCATCCGCCGGCGCATCACCGATCTCGAGCGGGAAGTGCGGGAGCTTGGCCGCCAGCGCGGCGTGCGCCGCCAGATGCGCGAGAAGAACGGCGTGCCCACCGTGGCCATCGTCGGCTACACCAACGCCGGCAAAAGCACCCTGCTCAACGCCCTCAGCGGCAGCGATGTGACGGCCGAGGACAAGCTCTTCGCCACGCTGGACCCGGTCACCCGCCGGGTGGAGATCGCCGGCCGCACGGTGCTGCTGACCGATACCGTCGGCTTCATCAAGAAGCTGCCCCACGATCTTGTGGACGCCTTCCGCTCCACGCTGGAGGAAGCACTGTATGCCGACCTTCTGCTGCATGTGGTCGATGGCTCGGCCCCCGATGTGGCCGAGCAGTACGCCACCGCTGAGAGCGTGCTCAACAGCCTGGGCGCTACCGGCAAGCCCCGCGTGGTGGCCCTCAACAAGGTTGACCGGCTGGAGGGCCGTGCGGTGTACCTCGACATTGGCTCGGCCCAGCGGGTGGACATCTCCGCCGCCACCGGACAGGGGCTGGATGACCTGCGCCAGACCATTGACAAGGCGCTGCAGCAGGTGCGGGCCGTGCACGAGTTCGAGGTGCCCTACGACCGGGGCGATGTGGCTGCCCTGGCCCACCAGCTGGGCGAGGTGCTGGCCGAGGAGTACGGTGAGCAGGCCATTGCCCTGCGGGCGCGATTGGACGCTGAGAGCGCCGCACGCATCACCCGGATGCTCGCCGGCGGGCGGTAGGCGGGGCCAATCTCTGTACAAAAGCTGCCCGGAGCACAGGCTCCGGGCAGCTTTCTCGTTCGTATCAGTGTTGGGGGCGGAGGAAGGGCGTGTTGACAGCCTCCTCCAGAAGCAGCGCGGCTACTTCGTCGTGCCGCCGGAACCGCTGGAAGAACCGTTGCAACTCCATGCGCACGTCCCTCCCTCGCAGCATCTCGCTGTGCTTGGCCGGCTCGCAGATGTGGTTGCCGCCCATGGCTGCCCAGGCCTGCCAGCATTGGTTGTGCGTTTCCATGAAGAAGCCGCCGAGGACAGCCAGTATGCTGCGATCCATGTCCTCCAAGTCTGCCACGCCGGTCCACCCCGTCAGCATGGCCATGGCTGCGAAACAACGGTTTTCTGCCAGTGCCCCAATGCAAGCGTGCAGAGAACCGTACACCCGCTGCAGCTCGTCGCTGTTCGCCTGCTGGAAGTATGCTTCATCGGCCAGGCAGGCAGCGACGGCGTCGTATGCCGCCCAGCCGATGGCCATCTCCGTTGTGGTGGTTGCATCCCCCCGCAGCATGCCGGCCAGGTGCTGAAATTCCTCAGCAAACCCGACGCGCCGCGTCCGCCGGCCCGTCACAGCCACCACGCGCAACCCAGTGCCGCCCAATTCAATGCGGTTGCCGTCATAGTCCAGCGCATCAGAACCGTCGTAACCCGTGATCAGGAACCATTCGCTGCGGTGGGTGTCGTATGCCATCGCCGGCCATCCGGCATCGATGGAGGCATGCACGACCTCCGCAAGGTTGGTTGTAACATCGGCAAACGAGTACCCGGCAAAGTGCATCATGCGCTCCAGGGCCTCATCCATGACGGCCTTGTCAAGTATTTGCCATGGGCGGTGCAGGCTATTGATCCTCCAGTCCCAGTTCTGCGGTTGCAGGGGCCAGGGCGTCAGGCATGCCAGACCGGAAAGGGTCAGGGAAAGGTGATAGACCTGTTCATGCTGCTTTTGCTCCCGCACGAAGCTGCCGCATTCTCCGCATCCCTTGCACTGCCCTGGTCCCTGGCAGCAGTAGAGAGGGTTGAGTGCATCAAACCCCTCAATGGCACAGACCAAAGATGCAAAACAGGACAGCAGGCTCACCGACTCGGGGCCACCCCATGGCGCGCCAGCGGGCATGATGTTCTGCAGTCGTTTCGCCATGATTTCCTCCTTCATCGTCTGTCAACAGAACTGTATATGTATTCCAATGGATGTTTGACATATTTGACCCTTGACGGCGTAGAGATAACCAAGAACGATACGGGAGAGGATGAACGATGGAAGACCGAAAGCTCATCAAGAGCACCAAGGCCCACACCTTGCACATGGAGAACCGTGAGCGCGTCATCGCCACCGGGGTGGAGGACGTGGACAGCTTCAACGACGTGGAGATCAACTTCCAAACCGAATGTGGCTACATCACCCTGACGGGCAACGACCTGCACATCAGCCGCCTCAACCTGGAGGATGGGCAGCTCATCGTGGAGGGGGAGATCAACGGCGTGGCCTACTCTGGCGAGACGGAGGAGCGGCAGGGCGGGTTGTTCTCGCGGCTGTTCAAATAGCATGGGGCCGGCGCTCTTTGGCACCAGCAACCAGGGGTGGGTGTTCCTGTTCATGGTCTATGGCGGCGTCGTTCTGGGGCTGCTTTATGACATTGTGACCGTCGCCCGGCGCATGCTGCACATCGGTGGATTTTGGGTGGTGGCGAGCGATCTGCTCTATTGGCTGGCGGCCACGGCGGTAGCCTTCGGCTTCCTCTACCTGGCGGGGCAGGGGGAGTTCCGGGTGTACCATGTGCTGGGCTTCGCGCTGGGCGCGACGCTCTACGCCCTGGGGCCCGGGCGGCTGCTGGACGCGGCGCTCCGGTGGCTCATGCGCCTGTGGCGGGCGGTGCTGGCGCGGTTCCGGCAGACTATGCTCTACCGCTTCCTTTCGAAATAGCCTCCAGAATGAAGGGAGAGGCCTGCTCCACACTGCCGGCGCCCAGGGTCAGCACAACGTCGCCGGGTTGGCACCGTTCGGCCAGCAGGGCCGCGGCCGTGGCAAAGTCCGGCGCATACCGGGCGAACGCCCGGCCGCTTTTTTCGTTGATGGCGTCGCCCAGCATCTGGGAGCTGATGTCGCCGGGGTCCTGCTCCCGCGCGGCATAGATGTCAATGAGTACGAGGTCGTCGGCGGCGTCAAACGCCTGGGTGAACGGCCCGAACAGCGTCTTGGTGCGGGTGTAGGTGTGGGGCTGGAAGAGGCAATGGAGCTTTCGGTGGGGCAACAGAGCTGCGGCCTCCAGCGTTGCTCTCACTTCAGCGGGGTGGTGGGCATAATCGTGGTAGACGGTGACGCCGGCGACTTCGCCCACCTTCTGGAAGCGGCGGTCGGCGCCGGTGTAACCCTCCAGCGCCAGGGCGGCATCGGCGGGGGCAACCCCGCAGGCCTGGGCCGCGGCGATGGCTGCGAGAGCGTTGTAGACGTTGTGCCGGCCGGGCACCCGCAGGCGCACCGGGCAGACGGCCTTGCCGCCGTGCCACAGTGTAAACGTATGCGAGCCGTCGGCCTGCACGGCAATGTCGGCAGCGTGCCAATCCAACCCTTCACCCATGCCGAAGGTGTGGCAGGGGCAGGGAGCCTCGCGGCCAATGGCCAGCGCAAGCGGGTCGTCGCCGTTCACCAGACACCCGCCTTCGGCGGGCAGCTTGGCCACGAACGTGCGGAAGGCGTTCTCAATGTGCGCGAGGTCGCGGTAATAGTCGAGGTGGTCCTCGTCGATGTTCAGCAGCACCGCTACCGTCGGTGGGAACTTCAGGAAGCTCTCCTTGTATTCGTCGGCTTCGGTGATGAAGTAATCGGTGCCTCCCACCAACACGGAGCCGCCGATGTTGGACAGCACCGCGCCAATGTGGATGGTTGGGTTCTTCTGGCACCCCACCATGATGGTGGAGAGCATGGAGGTGCAGGTGCTTTTGCCATGCATGCCGGCCACGCCCACCGATACCCGGTACTGCCGGATAATTGCCCCCAGCAGCTCGTCCCGCCGGATGGTCTGTACGCCGGCGGCCTGGGCGGCCACGAGTTCGGGGTTGTCAGCGGCGATGGCCGCGGTGTAGACGACGAGGCTGGCACCTTCGTGCTGGCCGGCGCGGTGGCCCACAAACACCTGCGCTCCCAGGGCCTGCAGGTGGTCGAGGGTGGGGGAGCCGCTGCGGTCGGAGCCGGAGACCGGGATGCCCCAAGTCATCAATATCTGTGCAAGGCCGCTCATGCTAATGCCGCCAATGCCAATGAAGTGTACTTTTTTCTGTTCGGTCAACCGCAGTTCCATACTTCCTCCGGGTTTGGCAAAATGATCTGCTGTATTATACTCCAACGTCCGGTGGGGTATCAATGCTTTTCCCCAGACAGCCTTGGCACCCTTGTAAGTTACCGGGGTTGGGTGCACATGTTTCATTTTGAAAAAGGGTGGAAATCATCAGGGAAACGAATTATAATGAGCCTGAGAACCCGAACATTCGGGTATGGGAGGCATTCGATGGACAAGGTAAAGCGCAACGAACGCATTGGCGCTATGATTAAAATACTCTCCAACGCTCCGAACCGCAGCTTTACCCTCACGTATTTCAGCGAGTTGTTCGGGTCAGCCAAGTCCACCATCAGCGAGGACATCGACATCGCGCGGGAAACGCTGGAAAAATATGGCCTGGGCACACTGCGCACGGTAACGGGTGCGTCGGGCGGGGTGCTGTATCTCCCGCAGCCCTCGCCGGAGGATTCGGCCCAATACATCGGCCGCCTGTGCCGGCAGTTGGAGGATCCGGGCCGTATTCTGCCGGGCGGCTTCCTTTACATGCTGGATTTGCTGAGCGAACCGACGGTTTTGACCCGCATGGCAGAGATCTTAAGCGGCTGGTATGTGCATCTGCAGCCCGATTTTGTACTGACGGTGGAGACGAAAGGCATCCCCGTGGCACTGATGACAGCGAAATATCTTAGTGTCCCGTTGATAATTGCCAGAAGAGACGCTAAAATAACCGATGGCTCTGTTGTCACGATCAACTACGTCACCGGCTCCACCCGCAGCATTCAGACGATGTCGCTGCCCAAGCGCTACATTCGGGAGGGGCAGAAGGCGCTGATCGTGGACGACTTCATGAAGGGCGGCGGAACAGCAAAGGGGCTGGTCGACCTGATGCATGAGTTCAACGTGGACGTCGTGGGTACTGCCATGGTCATGTCCACGGCGGAACCGAGCCCCAAGCTCATTGGGGAGTACCGGTCACTGATGACGCTAAATAACGTAGATGAGGTCAATCACATCGTGGACGTGCAACCCAGTCAATGGCTGACCCAGAGCCAACCGTGAGGGAGAGTAGCATGAAGGTAAAAGCTGTGATTCTGGCGGCGGGGGAAGGCAAGCGCATGAAGAGCGACCTGCCCAAGCCACTCCATCGACTGTGCGGCCGACCCCTGGTGCAATGGGCGATGGCAAGTGTTTCCGGGTGCGACCCCAATCCCGTGGTGGTGGTGGGTCATGGTGCCGAACAGGTGAAGGAAGCCCTGGCAAGCAGCGGCGCTGCCTTTGCCGAGCAGCGGGAGCAGAAGGGTACCGGCCACGCCGTCATGATGGCGCGGGAACAGATTGCCGATGCAGACGCCATCTTGGTGGTGGCAGGGGATATGCCCCTCATCCGACCGGAGACGATCGCCGCGCTGGTGGAGGGCGTGGCGGATGGCAATGACATCACCATGCTCACCGTGGTGGCCCCCAACCCCACAGGATATGGCCGGGTGCTGCGCAATGAGACCGGTGCCATTGTGGCCATTGTGGAGCAGCGGGACGCTACCCCTGCCCAGCAGTGCATTTGCGAGGTCAACACCTCGGTCTATTGTTTCCGACGGGAGACCTTGTTCAAAGCCCTGGGGCAGCTGAAGGCCGACAACGCACAGGGCGAGCTCTACCTGACCGACGCCATCAAACTCACCGCTGAGGCCGGCGGCACCATTAACGCCGTGCAGGGCGACTTCACCGAGGGCATGGGCATCAACGACCGGGCCCAGCTGGCTGAGGCGGCCGCCGTGCTGCGGGCCCGCATCAACCGCACCCACCTCTTGAACGGCGTAACTCTCATTGACCCCCAACAGACCTACATTGACTGGGACGTGCGCATTGGACGAGACACCGTCGTCTACCCCGGCAATACGCTGGAGACTGGTACCGTCATTGGCGAGGGCTGCACCCTCTACCCCGGCAGCCGCATTGCGCAAAGCACCATCGGCAATGACGTTGAAATCACTTCTTCCGTCATCACCGAGACAACCATCGGCGACCACTGCCACATTGGGCCTTTTGCCTACACACGGCCTGGCAGCCGTATTGGCAGTGATGTGAAGATCGGCGACTTTGTGGAGATCAAAAACGCGACCATTGGCGACGACACCAAAATTTCACACCTGACCTATGTGGGCGATGCTGACGTGGGCAGAAACGTGAACCTTGGCTGTGGCGTCGTCTTTTCCAATTACGACGGCCAGAATAAGTACCGCTCCACTGTGGAGGACGGTGCTTTTATTGGCTGCAACACCAACCTGGTTTCTCCGGTGCATGTGGGCAAGAATGCCTACACCGCCGCCGGCAGCACCATCACCGAGGACATCCCCGACGACGCGCTGGCCATTGCACGCAGCCGTCAGACCAACAAAGAAGGCTGGGTTACCAGACGCAAGGGAGGCAACAACAAATGAGGTACGGCAACATCAAGATCTTCACCGGCAACGCAAACCCCGACCTGGCGCGCGAGATCGCTGAGGTGCTGGGGCTGCCCGTGGGGCAGAACGCGGTCGGTCGTTTCAGTGACGGCGAGATCTTTGTCAATACCTTCGAGACGGTTCGCGGCTGTGACATCTTCGTGGTGCAGTCCACCTGCACGCCGGTCAACGAGAACCTGATGGAAATGCTCATCATGATCGACTCCTTCAAGCGCGCCTCGGCGGGGCGCATCACCGCGGTCATTCCCTACTACGGTTATGCACGCCAGGACCGCAAGACCAAGGCCCGCGACCCGATCACCGCAAAGCTGGTGGCTGACCTCATCAACGCCGCCGGGGCCGACCGGGTGCTGACCATGGACATGCACGCCCTGCAGATTCAGGGATTCTTCAACATCCCCGTGGACCACATGCTGGGTATGCCCACGCTGGTGGAGCACTACAAGAGCATCAACTTCGTAGGCGACGACATGGTCGTTGTCTCGCCGGATTTGGGCAGCGTCACCCGTGCCCGCGCCTTTGCCGAGCAGATCAGCGCACCGCTGGCGATCATCGACAAGCGCCGGCCCAAGGCCAACATGTCGGAGGTCATGAACCTCATCGGTGACGTGAAGGGCAAGCGTGCCATCTTGGTGGATGACATGATCGACACCGCCGGCACCATCGTCAACGGCGCAGCAGCTCTCATGGAGAAAGGCGCGGCTGAGGTGTATGCCTGCTGCACCCACGGTGTTCTGTCCGGTCCGGCCATTGAGCGCATCGAAAAGTCGGTCATCAAGGAACTGGTGGTCACCAACACCGTGCCCCTCGCGCCGGAGAAGCGCATTCCCAAGATCAAGATTCTCTCAGTCGCCCGGGTGTTTGCTGAGGCCATTGAGCGTATCTATGAGGACCTGCCGGTGAGCTCGCTCTTCACCCATGCACCGTCGGCCGTGCGGCCCATTTCCCTCCTGCACAAGGAGGATCTGGAGTGAGCCAAACCCAACGTACCACGCTGCTCTTTGACCTGGACGGGACACTGCTGCCGATGGATCGGGAGGAGTTCACCCGCGCCTACCTCCCGACGATCTCGGCCCATGGGGCGGCCTTTGCCGAGCCCAAGGCATTGGCGGCGGCCATCTGGAGCGGCTGTGTGGATATGATGAAGGCTTCCGGCACCGATGAGACGCTGGAGCAGGTGTTCTGGCGGGGCTTCACCGCCCGCTGCGGTCTCGCGCGGGCAACGGTGGAGGGTTGTTTTGAGAGCTATTACCGCTCCCCGGCCTTTGACGCCCTGCAGAATATGATGCCGGCGGAACCGCTGGCCCCGGCCATCGTGTCGGCAGCCAAAGCATCGGGCCGGCGGGTGGTGTTGGCCACCAGCCCGCTTTTTCCGCGCATCGCCACTGAAAAACGCATCCGTTGGGCGGGGCTTAACCCCGAGGACTTTGAGCACATCACCACCTTTGAGGACTACCACGCCTGCAAGCCTCACCGCCAGTATTACGCAGAACTGCTGGCACGGCTGGGCGTGACCGGCGAGGAGTGCGTGATGATCGGCAATGACGCAAAGGAAGACTTGCCCGCACCAAAAGCACTGGGGATGGAGACGTTCTTCGTGACCAATCACGCCATCCTGCCGGAGGGTGTGACACCTCAAGCTGACCACGAGGGCGTCTATCAGGATCTTCTCGACTACCTGCGGGCGCTGCCCCGGCTGTAAGGAGGCGTCATGTACCTGGTCGCCGGCCTGGGCAACCCCGGCCTGCAATACGAACAAACCCGGCACAACATGGGCTATTGGGCGCTTGATGAACTGGCGGAGCTGTGGAAGCTGCGCTTTACCGGCGAACGCTTCCATGGGTATCTGGCCACCGGCCGGGTGGCGGGGGACGCCGTGGCGCTCCTCAAGCCCACGGCCTTCATGAACAACAGCGGGCAGAGCTTGCTGGCCGCCATGAGGCACTACAAGCTCCTGCCGCAGGAGATCATCGTCGTCTACGACGACCTGGACCTGCCGGTGGGCAAGATCCGCGTGCGCGTGAAGGGCGGCCCCGGCACCCACAACGGCATGCGTTCCATCGTGGGGGACTTGGGCAGCGAGGACTTCCCGCGCATCCGCATCGGCATCGGCCAGCCAGCCCAGAAGGGCGACCTCATCGATTTTGTGTTGGGCCGGCCCGAAGGGGAGGAGCGAGACCTGCTGAAGGCCGCCGCCCGCAAGGCCGCTGAGGCGGCGGATGCCATTGTGCGCCTGGGGCTGGAGCCTGCCATGCAGCGCCACAACCGCGGATAATTCCCCTTCACGCCACGGGCTAAATCGGGTATACTGGTTGGGCGGTCGGTTTCGGCCGCCCATAAGAATATTTGCCGCACACCAACCCAGGGGTCTGGAATGCCTTGGTTTGGTGCATTCTTGCGTCATCGTGCGGCAAAATGCGGAGTATGCCATGGAGAAAGCGATATTCACCGCCCTGTATGAGACGGGCGCATGGCAGCGGCTGGAGGAATGCATCCGGGGAGGGCAAATGCCCTGCTCGGCATTCGGCCTTGTAGAGACCCGCCGCAGCCACCTGGCCGCCGCCCTGCGCCTGCGGGGGGGCAGGCCCGTCATATTGGTAACCCACAACGACGTGCGGGCCGTTCGCCTGGCGGAGGATCTGTCCTCTCTGTTGGGAGCCGATTGCCCGGTGTTTCCGTCCCGCCCCGCGATGATACGAAAGGTGGCCGCCGCCAGCCGCGACATTGGGAGCCGCAGGCTCGGGGTGTTGGCCGGTGCGCTGGCGGGCACCGTCCCCATCGTGGTGACGACGGTGGAGGCGATGGCCTACCCGCTTGCGCCGCCTTCGGCCTTTGTGTCCGGGGCGCTCACCGTGCGCGTGGGGCAGCAAGTGCGCCAGAAGGACATGCTGGCAGCACTGGCCATGGCTGGTTACACCCGGGAGGAACGGGCGGAGGGGCCCGGTCAGTTTGCTGTGCGCGGCGGTATTGTGGATATCTTCCCTCAGGGGGCCGAGCTGCCCGCGCGGCTGGAGTTCTTTGGCGACGAGATCGACATGATCCGTCTCTTCGACCCCTGGACCCAACGGTCGGAGGGGAGTGTCAAGGAGCTTTCCATCTTCCCGGCGACCGAGGTTCCCCTGGACGGGGCTGCCACCGAGCGAGGCGCGGCGGCGCTGCACCAAGCGGTGGAAGACACCCGCAAGGCTCTGCGGAAACTGGCGGACAAGGAAGGCCACAAGCAGGCTGGCTACTCCGTGGCCGAGCCGCCCGAGGAGCGCATGGCCAATGCTGCCGAAGAGAACGTGGCAAACCTGCTGACCGGCGGCACCTACGAGGGCATTGAGAACCACCTGCCGCTCTACTATGAGCGTACCGCTCTGTTGTGGGACTTCTTTGCCGACCCGTTGGTGGTGGTGGAGGAACCAAACCGCATCGGCGAGGCACTGACCAACTGGCACAAGGAATACGCCGTGGAGTACCGCGACGCGCTGGCCGCCGGGGAGGCTTTCACCCTGCAGGAGCATCTGCCCCTGAATTGGGAGGGCCTGGTCGAGCGGCTGCCGCGTACTGGCCTCGTCACCCTGCAGGACCTGACCCGTGACAGCGGACTCAAGCCCAAGGCGACGGTGCGTTTCACCGGCCGCGATTTGCCCAGCTACCGCGCGCAGATCGAAACGCTGGCAAACGACATCCGCCGCTGGCGGGCCGAGCATTGGCGGGTGATCATCTTCTCCGGTACGGAAAAGCGCGCTCAGCGCCTGGCGGAGACGCTGATGGACCTGCAGGTACCGGCCGTGGCCATCAGCCAGGATCGGCCCGTCAACCCCGGCGAGGTCGTGGTGCTCTCCACCGGCTTGCGCCAGGGCTTTGAGGACCCGGAGAACCGCTTTGTGCTGTTGGGGGAGACCGAGGTGTTCGGCTCCTCCCGCCAGAAGAAGAAGCCGGTGGCCCGCAGCAGCCGGCGCACCATGGATCTCTTTGCCGACCTTGTGGTGGGTGACTACGTCGTACACGAGTCCCACGGCATCGGCGTATTCAAGGGCGTCGTCAAGCTGACAACCGAAGGCCAGACCCGGGACTACATGGACATCGAGTACCGCGGCGGTGACAAGCTGTATGTGCCCACCGAGCAGATGGACCGGGTTGAGAAGTACATCGGCATGGAGAGCTCCGCGCCAAAGGTCAGCCGCCTGGGTGGGGCCGACTGGGAGCACGCCAAGCAGAAGGTGCGCGCCAAGGTTGCCGGCATGGCCGAGGAACTCATCAAGCTCTATGCCGCGCGGGAGGCGACCAAGGGCCATGCCTATGCTCCTGATGACGAGTGGCAGGCCCAGTTTGAGAACGCCTTCCCCTATGAGGAGACGCCTGACCAGCTGCGCTCCATTGCTGAGATCAAGCAGGACATGGAGAGCGGTCGGGTGATGGACCGGCTGCTGTGCGGTGACGTTGGCTACGGCAAGACCGAGGTGGCCATGCGTGCGGCGTTCAAGGCCGTGATGAGCGGCAAACAGGTGGCGGTGCTGGTGCCCACCACCGTGCTGGCCTACCAGCATTTCAACACCATCACTGAGCGCTTTGCTGACTTTGACATCCATTGCGAGATGCTCTCCCGCTTCCGCTCCGCCGCCGAGCAGAAGGACATCCTTCGCCGGGTGTCAACAGGCGAGCTGGACATCGTCATCGGTACCCACCGCCTGCTCTCCAAGGACGTGAAGTTCAAGGATCTGGGCCTTCTGGTGGTGGATGAGGAACAGCGCTTTGGCGTCACCCACAAGGAGCGCATCAAGCAACTCAAAACCTCCATCGACGTGCTGACGATGACAGCCACGCCCATCCCGCGCACGCTCCACATGTCCATGAGCGGCATCCGGGACATCTCGGTCATTGAGACGCCGCCGGAAGAGCGCCAACCCGTGCAGACCTATGTCATCGAATACCACGATGACCTCATCCGCGAAGCAATCCTCAAGGAATTGAGCCGCGGCGGGCAGGTGTATTACCTCTACAACCGGGTGGACTCCATGCCCATGTTCGCGCGCCAGCTCATGAGCCTGGTGCCCGAGGCGCGGGTGGCGGTGGCCCATGGGCAAATGGCCGATGGCGAGT
Organism: Bacillota bacterium; assembly: GCA_023409755.1. Taxonomy (GTDB): domain Bacteria; phylum Bacillota; class Clostridia; order Christensenellales; family UMGS416; genus JAEYRA01. Next base: position 18,124 of record JAEYRA010000138.1, on the reverse strand, counting down.
TGGAGAAGGTGATGGTGGACTTCTACCACGCCGAATACGACATTCTGCTGAGCACCACGATCATTGAGAACGGCCTGGACATTCCGCGCGTCAACACGCTCATCGTATACGACGCCGACCACTTCGGCCTCTCCCAGCTCTACCAGCTGCGCGGGCGGGTGGGGCGGTCCAACCGCCAGGCCTATGCCTACTTCACCTACCGGCGCGATAAGGTTCTCACTGAAGTGGCTGAAAAGCGTCTCAACGCCATCCGGGAGTTCACCGAGTTTGGCAGCGGCTTTAAGATCGCCATGCGCGACATGGAGATCCGTGGGGCGGGGAACCTGTTGGGCGACGAGCAGCACGGCCATCTCTCCACCGTGGGGTACGCCCTCTATTGCCGTCTCATCGATGAGGCCGTGCGCCGCAGCAAAGGTGAAGACGTGGTGGAGGAGATCGAGGTGCGGGTGGACATCCGGGTGGATGCCCACATTCCGGACGACTACATTGCCGACACCATGGGCCGGCTGGAGGTCTACCGCCGCATTGCGGAGATCGACAGCGACGAACGCCGCCGGGACGTGCTCGATGAACTCCTCGACCGTTACGGCGAGCCGCCGGAGAGCGTGCTGCGTCTGATGGACGTGGCGCAGATCAAGGCTGCCGCCGCCCGTGCCCAGGTGGAGCACGTGCAGTGGAAGAACGGGCAGATACTGCTGCGTTTCGTGGCCGGTGCGGCGCTTGACCCGGGCAAGCTCTTTGCCTATGTCAATAGCCGCAGCAACGAGCTTTCCCTCGTGTCAGCCAAACAAACCACAATGGTGCTGCGACGCGCGCCGAGCCGGTGGAAGGAACTCTACGCCACAATCATGGAAGTGCTGGGGGAAATCAACCTTTGCATTCCCAGTGTGAGTTCTGTATAATGTTTTTGTTATGTGTCAACCAATGAAAGGATGAAACCGATGAAAAAGCTTCGCTTTTTGCCCATCCTGTTTGCCTTGCTGATCGTGTTGTCCGGCTGCAGTTTTATTGAGGTCAACGCGGAACGCGACGGTGCCCAGATTGTGGCCAAGGTAAACGACGAGACAATCACCAAAAAGGAAGTATATGATTACGTTGGCTACACCTGGGACGACGAGGTAAAGGCCAATGACAAGGACACGCGCCAGTACTACAAGGAGCAGGCACTTGAGGTACTCATCAGCCGCATGGTCATCCTGCAGAAGGCCAAGGAAGAGGGCTACTACACCTTCAGTTCCGATGAGAAGAAGGAGATAGAAGACACGGTGGCCGGCTATACCCAGTCGGTTTACGACGAGGCTCTGGAAAAGTATAAGAAAGAAGCCGAGACCGACACCTCCATCGACCCGGAGAAAAAAGCGCAGGAGGATGTGGATGCCTACCTGAAGAACCTGGGCTACACCAAAGACGAACTGGTGAAGCAGGAAGAGGATGGCAAGGCTTACACCAAGCTGCAGGCGAGCATCACCGACGCGGTGGAATTGACCGACGACGATGTGCAGAGTGCCTATGACACCGAGCTCTCGTCGCAGCAAACATCCTATGACACCACGCCGGCCCAGCTCATCAGCGATGACCTGGACGGCAAAACGATCCTTTATTACCCGAATGCTGACTTCGTGCGGGTGCGGCAGATTCTCATTAAGCTGCCCGACGACACCGTGACGGAGATCCAGCAGTACCGCACCGACGGCAACGACGCCGAGGCAGAAGCCCTGCGGGATAGCGCTCTCAAGGAAATCGCCGCCAAGGCCGCCGAGGTGCTGGAAAAGGCGAAGGCCACCGGCGCTGACCTGGAAGCGCTGATCACCGAGTACGGTGAAGACCCCGGTATGGAGAGCCGCACCAACGGCTACCCGGTCACCAAGGACTACACCGGCTATGTGGAAGGCTTTACTGAGGCCGCGATGTCGCTCACTGAGATTGGTAAGCCCTCGGATTTGGTTGCGACAGACTACGGTTACCACATTATGTGGCTGACAGAGAAACCCGCCAAAGGTGCCGTTGCTTACGATTCGGTGAAGGACGCGCTCAAGGAAACCACCCTGGCCGACAAGAAGGATGAAGCCTGGTCCACTGCCGTCAGCGGTTGGATCACCGGCCTGGAGGATTCCGGCAAGCTGGTGCGCTACACTAAGCGCCTTGCCGACTGAGGAAGACACCAACAAAGAAGCCGCCCGCAGGCGGCTTCTTTGCATGTTCCCGCGCGATGGGCTTCGCTTTACACTGCCGGTTCGTTCGGGTATACTCCAAAGGACATCGACCATGGAGGAATGACATTGCCCTTTTTGCCAGTGACGAAGGAAGAGATGGACGCCTTAGGGTGGGATCGCCCTGATTTTGTGTTTGCTTTTGGTGACGCTTACGTCGACCACCCCAGCTTTGGCCCTGCCATTGTCTCTCGTGTGTTGGAGGCCAAGGGCTTCCACGTGGCCATGCTGCCCCAGCCAAACTTCCGCTCCAAGGCAGACTTCCAGCGCTTTGGGCGGCCCCGGTTGGGCTTCCTGGTGTCGGCGGGGAACATGGACTCCATGGTCAACCACTATACCGCCAGCCGCAAGCGTCGCAGCCAGGATGCCTACTCCCCCGGGGGCCAGGCAGGTCTGCGGCCCGACAGGGCGACAATCGTCTACTGCAACCGCATCCGCGAGGCCTACGCCAACATGCCCATCGTCGTAGGCGGGGTGGAGGCGAGCCTGCGGCGCTTCGCCCATTATGACTACTGGGACAATGCGGTGCGCCGCTCCGTGCAGACGGACGCCGGCGCTGACCTGTTGGTCTACGGCATGGGGGAGGCTGCCATCGCCGAGATTGCCAAGCTCCTGGACCGGGGGGTGCCTGTGGGGAACCTGCGGGCCATCGATGGTACCTGCTGCCTGGTGGAAGGACCCGAGGATGCCGTTGACGCACTGGTTCTCCCCTCCTTTGAGGACGTCAAGGCTGACGGCATGGCCTTTGCAAAAGCCTTCCAGACCGAGCTGATGGAGCAGGATGCCGTGCGAGGCCACCGGCTGCTGCAGCAGCAGGACCGGCGTTTTGTGCTGCAGAACCCGCCAGCCAAGCCCCTGAGCCAGGCTGAGCTGGACGCCGTCTACGAGCTGCCCTACATGCGCCGCCCCCACCCCATGTATGACGCGCAGGGCGGCGTGCCCGCCATTGCGGAGGTGGAGTTTTCCCTCGTGTCCTCCCGCGGGTGCTTCGGCGGCTGCTCATTCTGCGCACTGGCCTTCCATCAGGGGCGGGTGGTGCAGGCACGCAGTCACGAGTCTCTTCTGCGGGAAGCAAAATTACTGACAACATTGCCCGGTTTCAAGGGCTATATCCACGACGTGGGCGGGCCGACGGCCAACTTCCGTGGGGCGGCATGTGACCGGCAGGGCGAGCACGGTGCCTGCGCCCACCGGCAGTGTCTGTTTCCGCAGCCCTGCCGTCACCTGAAGGCCGACCACAGCGACTACATTGCGCTGCTGCGCTCCCTGCGTGCGCTGCCGGGCGTTAAGAAGGTGTTCATCCGCTCGGGCATTCGGTTTGATTATCTGCTGGCTGATCCGCGCGGCTCGGCTTTTTTGAAAGAATTGTGTCAGCATCACGTCAGCGGGCAGCTGAAGGTCGCCCCCGAACACGTAGCCCCGTCGGTACTGGCGGCCATGGGCAAGCCCCCGGCCGAGCGCTACCTGGAGTTTACAAAGCGCTACAACGCCATGAATGAACGGCTGGGGCAGGAGCAATACCTCGTGCCGTATTTCGTGTCGTCCCACCCGGGCAGCGACCTCAACGCGGCCATCGAGCTGGCCGAAGCCATGCGGGACATGGGCATCCGCCCCGAGCAGGTGCAGGACTTCTACCCTACGCCGGGCACGGTGTCCACCTGCATGTACCACACGGGCATCGATCCGCGTACCCTGCGGCCCATCCACGTGCCGGAGGGGGAGGAGCGGCGCATGCAGCGGGCGCTGCTGCAATACACCCGGCGGGAGAACCACGCCCTGGTGCGCAAAGCATTGCGCCAAGCCGGGCGGCCCGACCTCATCGGCCACGGCCCCAAATGCCTGGTGCCGCCGGAGCGCAACGCTCCCATCGGTGTGGAGGAGCCTGCCGCAAAGCCCGGCAAGGCACCCAGCGCACGCACCGCAGCACCCAAGGCAGCGGTCAAAAAGGTGGGGAGTGATGCAGGCACAAAGCGGGGTGAGGCACGGCGGGCCGGTAAACAGGCGCAGGCCGAAAGGCCCGCCCGGCCCGGCGGTCATGCGGCAACGGGCAAAGCCACCGCGTCAAAGCCGATGGCGGCACGAACGGACTTTGCAGGCAAAACGGGTACCCAGCGCGGCAACACGAAAAAGGGAAATTCTCCGCGTCGAACGGGCCGCTGAGTACCGGTGCGTGGCGCAATGGAGTATGGTGATGTATAATGTTACCATACAGACAACAACATGAGGTGAGCGTATGAATTGGTTGCAGGCCTTGGTGCTGGGTGCCGTACAGGGGTTGACTGAATTTTTGCCGGTGTCCAGTTCCGGCCATCTGGTGCTCTTCCAAACGGTGATGGGTGTGAAGGGTAACATGCTGCTCTTTGACACGGTGCTGCATCTGGGTACGCTCATCGCCGTGTGCATCGTGCTTTGGAAAGATATTGTGGCCATTCTGAAGCGACCCATCCAGCCGCTGACCGGGTACCTCATCCTGGCCACCGTGCCGGCGGTCGTCGCCACACTTCTGTTTGGCGATTTCTTTGAGCAATCCTTCGCCAGCACTGCCGGTGTGCCGTTGGCCGTGGGCTTCCTGGTGACGTCGCTCCTCATGTTCCTCACGCCCGTCCTGCGAGAGGGAACGATACCCATGGAGCGCACCGGCGTTGGCCGTTCACTGCTGGTGGGCGTGGCACAGGCCGTTTCCATTCTGCCCTCGGTGTCCCGGTCGGGCAGTACCATCTTTGGCAGCCTGCTCACCGGCATGACACGGGAGGATGCCACCCGCTTTTCGTTCCTCATGAGCATTCCGGCCATCGTTGGCAGTTTGGTGTTCCAGGCCAAGGATGTCGTTGACATTGGCCTGTCAACGGCTTTGGCGGGCATCGGGGTGGGGCCGATGGTATTGGGCATCGTGGCAGCCACGCTGACTGGCTGGCTGGCGGTTAAGCTGGTATTCGACGCGGTGAAGCGGGGCAAGCTGTGGATGTTTGGCGTGTACACGACGGTGCTTGCCGTCCTCATTCTGCTCGATAACTTTGTGACGCACATTGTGTTTTAACAGCAATTGACGGGGGGCGAAAGGCGTGGCGATTAAGGCGCTACTCATGGATTTTTATGGCACCATGGTGCGGGAGAACGACGGTCTCATCCGTGACATCGCCCGCCGTGTGTGCGAGACGTCGCCCCAGGTCATCTCCCCCGGAGATGTGGCCCATTACTGGTGGGAGGCCACTCACAGCCGGTTTCTGGCCCACAACGGCGACAACTACAAACCCATGGTGGAGCTGGAGGAACTGGCCTTGCTGGAGCTGGCCGGACGGTTCGAGTCCCGCTTCCATGTGCAGGACGCTCTGGATGAAATCGTGCTCTCCTGGCAGCGGCCGGAGGTATACTCCGACGTGCGGCATCTCTTGAGCAGAATGCCGCTACAGGTTTGCATCGTGGCCAATGGTGACCGGGAGCACATCCTGAACGCGGTGAAGTATGCCCAACTGGAAGTGCAGGCCGTTGTTACCAGCGAGGACGCCCGCAGCTACAAACCCGATGAGGGAATCTTCCGTTACGCCGTGAATATCATGGGTATCAAACCCACTGAAGCGCTCTTTGTGGGCGACTCCATTTCCTACGATATGGTGCCCGCGCAGAAGGCGGGGTTATTCACCGCGTGGGTGAACCGCCTGGGGCGGCCTCTCGGGGGCCGCTGTATGCCGGACGTCACCTGTGACAATCTGCAGCAGCTGCGCCGGATGATACGATAACGCCAAAGCGGCGGATGCCTGTCCTTTTTGGCTGGGATATGGTATACTGAAGGCTAACTCTTCCTGGGAGAATGCAATGGAGAAACTGTTTGGCCTGGGCGACCGGGTAATGATGAAAAAGGAGCACCCCTGCGGGTCCGCCACATGGGTGGTCATTCGCATTGGGGCGGACATCAAGATCAAATGCGAGGGCTGTGGCCGCATCGTGATGCTGGACCGCGCTACGTTTGAGAAGCGCCTGAAGAAGGTGGTTGTCGCCAACGCCCCGTCTGCCGTGAATGGGAAAGGCTGAGCGTGCGCATCGCCAGAATTGGATGGGACAGAAGGAACGTATGTTGAATAAGGGAACGGTAACAAAAAAGTCCGCGATGCGGGAGACAGTGGAGTGGATTGTGACGCTGGCGGTTGCCATCGTACTGGCGTTGGCTATCCACCGTTGGGTCGGGCAGCTTGTCATTGTGGAGGGGGAGAGCATGGAGCCCACACTCCACAATGCGGAGCGGGTGCTGCTGGGAAAGTTGGAGTACCGAAACACCCCCCCCAAGCGCGGCGATATCGTTGTCCTCAAATACCCCGGAGTGAAGGAGGATATCATCAAGCGGGTGATCGCCGTGGCCGGTGAGACGATCACCGTGCACAACGGGAGCGTCTACATCGATGGAATCCGTCTGGATGAGCCCTACATCATGGAGCCCATTGAGGACGAGACCGAGCCCACCAAGGTGCCGGATGGTACGATCTTCGTGATGGGGGACAACCGCAATAACAGCATGGATAGCCGCTCGGTGAGCGTTGGTCCCATCGCTCTGGATCAGGTGTTGGGCCGGGCTTATGTGGCGGTGTGGCCGGTGGAAAACTGGGAAATGCTGACCGGGTACACGGGCGGCTTGGTGGATTAAGCGCCGGGGAGCAGCCCCTTTGCAACCAAATAGGATTCCCGGCAGAAGCGCTCCAGCGCAGCTGGGTCGCCCAGCGGTCCGCATAGGATCCGCTGGGTTTCTTTGTATGCCAGGTCAAAATCGGTGGGGGAGATGAGCCTCTCGTCCAGCGCTTGCTCCAGTTCGTCCTCATCCAGAAGCTCGGGCTCCCCGTTTGGGGTGGCAATCACATCCAGGTACAGATCGTCGAAAAACACCCGGCCCTCAGGGGTTTGTCCCACTTCCTTCACTACGTCGAAGTACCACTGTACCAGGTTGCCCTGGGGGTCAAAGGCCGTCGTCAGGCAGTGGTGGCCGCGCCGAGGCAGGTGTTGCAGCCACAGGTAGCCTTGCTCCGCCAGCGTCAGGTTCTTTCCGTCCACGCGCACCACCAGCGGATGGCTGACCTCCTCGATGGCCACAGCGGCCAGCCAGCCATCAAAGGCATTGAGCCCCGCAACAGGGTTGACCCCCACCGAGGCACCGTCCCCTGTCAGTGGCACGATGGAAAAGCGCCGACGGAGCACACGGGCCCAATCGGCGCGATCGGCGTACTTGCGCTTCATGCGTCCTCCCGTTCTTGCGCGTTCAGGTTGCCCGGCGGGAAGAGGTGGTCGAACATCGCCTGCGCACCGGCGGTTTTGATGTGCTTGCGGCGGATGGACGCCAGTGCCGCGGGCTCGAACGCACCCTCCTCGCAGTTGACAAGGAAGTCGGCCTCCACCAGCATCTGGAAGTCGTCGCCGTCGATGGCGTCATAGCTGTGGTGGTGACCCACCAGGAAGGCCACCCGTTCCGCCATCACAGGGGACGCGCCCAATACGGCGAGAAACACACGGGCAAGGGGCTCCCCTTCCCGCTCCTGCAGGGGGCCGGCGGCCGAGCCATGCTTCTCCAGCGCTGTGCGGATGCCTACGTCATGGTAGATGGCCGCCAACTCCAGCACCAGTTGCCGCTCGTCCTCCAGCCCCGCCAGCAGCCCCAGCATACGGGCATAGCCATACACCTTGACGGAGTGTGCGATGCGCCGGGCGTCCCCGTCGTTGTGGGTGATCATCTGCAGCATGGCTTGTTCGGTCATGGTGCCCTCCCCAAGAGAATTGTCGTTAGTATACGCCAATCTTTGACAGTTGAAAAGCGGGGAGTGAGACACAACCTGCGGCTGCCTACGACTGATAACGGCAGCCGTTTCCCGTCGCATCGGTCAACCCGGCGGCCTTTCATGAAAAAGCCGCCAGGCATAAACCGGGCGGCAGAAGCGATAGATGCGGTTGTGTGTGCTACTCAGCCTTGACACGCAGCCAGGCGTCTTCGTACTTGGCGTTGAAGTCACCCAGGTCACGGAAGGCGGTCAAACGGGTACGCTCCTCGTCGGTGGGGTAGAAGGACGGGATGGCTTTGAGATCGTCGGAGAGCTGCTCATAGGCGGCCTTCTCCGGCGGGGCATAGCCGATGTACTCCGAGTTGCGGGCTACGACGTCGGGCCGGCACATGTAGTCGAGAAACGCCATGGCCTCATCCTTATGCTCGGTGCCCTTCACCACGCACAGGTTGTCCATAAAGATGTTGCTGCCCTCCTTGGGCAGGCTGTAGCCGAAGTTCATGCCCTTGTCGGCAGCCTGCTGCATGATGAGCGTGGCGTCGCCGGAGTAGACAACCGCCATGGCAGCTTCGCCGGCCAGGATCTTGTCACGGGTGTCGTCCAGGGTGTAGGAAAGCACCAACGGCTTCTGGGCAATCAGGGCTTCCTCGGCTTGCTTCAGTTCGTTCTCATCGGTGCTGTTCGGCTTGAAGCCCTTGTACAGTAGTGCTACGGAGAGCGAGTCGCGGGAAGAGTCGTACATCAGGATCTGCTTCTTGTACTTCTCGTTCCACAGGATGGACCAGCTGTCCACCGGGTCGGTCACCATGTCCTTGTTGTAGATGATACCGACTGTGCCCCACATATACGGCACCGAATACTTGCCGTTGGAATCGAAGTCCATCTTCTGGAACTCGGCGTCGATGTTAGAGTAGTTCGTGAGCTTGCTCTTGTCAATCTCCTCCAGCATGCCCTTGTTGGCCATGCGCTCCACCATATAGTCGGAGGGGACGATGACATCATACTGGTTGCTGGCGCCTGTAAGCTTGGCGTACAGCTCCTCGTTGCTGGTGAAGGTGGAGTAGATAACCTTGATGCCGGTCTCCTCCTCAAACTCCTGCAGAACGGGAGATTCACCGTTTTCGTCGGTCTCAATGTAGTCGCCCCAGTTGCACACGCGCAACACCTTCTGCGTGGATGAGGACTGGCAACCGGTCAGGACCATGGGTGCCACGATGAGCAGCGCGACCAGCAGGCTCAGAACTCTCTTTTTCATCTATCAACGCTCCTTCATAATATAGTCTTGTTAGTCGGCCTGGAAAGACCGGGGGTTCTTGTTGGTGTCGCGGCTTCCGTTGTCCCCGCCGGCCAGGGCCGTGCGGCGGTTGACGATCAGCAACAGCGCCAGCACTGACAGGAACATCAGCGTCATCAGCGCGTACATGGAGGGGTTAATGCCGCGCCGTGCGGCGGAGTAAATGTAGATGGACAGGTTCTGCACGCCCGAGGACGTGAAGAAGCTGATGACGAAGTCGTCGATGGAAAGGGTGAAGGCGAGGATCATGCCGGTGATGACGCCAGGCATGATCTGGGGCAGGATGACCTTGCGCAGGGCATGGCCAGGGGTGGAGCCCAGATCGAGGGCCGCCTCGTACAGGCTCCGGTCCATTTGCTGGAGTTTGGGCATTACCGAGAAGATGACGTAGGGGGTGTTGAACACCACGTGTGCCATCAGCATCGTGGAAAAGCCCAGGTTAAAACGCAGGAAGATGAACAGGATCATGAGCGAGATGCCCGTGACGATGTCGGGGTTGATGACCGGCAGGTAGGAAATGTTCAGCACCATCGTGCGAACCCCATGCTTCATGCCATAAAGGCCGATGGCAGCCAGCGTTCCCACAATCGTGGCGATCAACGATGCCAGCACGGCCACCAGCACCGTCGTCCACAGCGCGGACATAATCTCCGGGTTATGGAGGAGGTTGGTGTACCACTTGAGCGTGAAGCCGCCCCAGGTCGCCCGTGACTTGGACGCGCTGAAGGAGAAGACCATCAGCATCACGATGGGCGCGTACAGGAACGCCAGCATCAGCCCCAGGTAGAGGTTGGAGAGCCAGCGAAAGCGAGCTTTCTTCACAACAACTGCCCCCTTTCCTGTTCGCTGCCGCCCAGGCGGTTCATCACCGCCATGGAGAGCGTGATGAGCGCCATCATGATGACCGACAGCGCTGAGCCGAAGTTCCAGTCTGCGGTTTGCAGGAACTGCTGCTCGATGAGATCACCAAACAGCATAAATTGCGACCCGCCCAGCAGCCGGGAGATGACGAACGTTGACACCGCCGGCATGAAGACCATGGTGATGCCCGAGACGACCCCCGGCATGGAGAGCGGCAGCACCACCCGGCGGAATGACTCAAACGGGTTGGCACCCAGGTCGCCCGCCGCGTCCAGCAGCGATCGGTCCATCTTCTGCAGCACGGTGAGGATCGGAAGAATCATAAACGGCAGGAAGTTATAGACCATGCCCAACAGCACCGCGTTGGAGTTGTAGAGCAGCGTGACCTGCCCAATGCCAATGGCGACCAGAAAACGGTTGACAATGCCTGTGTTCTCCAGAATGGACATCCACGCGTAGGTGCGCAGCAGGAAGTTCATCCACATGGGCAGGATGAAGAGAACTGACAGGATGCCTCCGGCCTTCCGGCGGGAAAGGAGGTAGGCCACCGGGTAGCCCAGCACCAGGCAGATGATCGTGCACAGCAAAGCCAGCCACAGCGAGCGCAGTAGAATCTTGATGTAGATCGGGTCCAGGAACTTAGTGAAGTTCGCCGCGGTGAACCCGCCCCCGCTGGTGAACGCATAATAGAGCAACAGCCCCACTGGCGCCACGGTGAAGAGCACCATCCAGAGGATGTACGGCGTCGCGTACCATTTCAGCCGCATTGCACTACGCCCCCTTGCCCATCACGTGGATGTCCTCGGGCCGCACGATGAGCCCCACGGCCTCACCGGCAGGGTGGTAAGCGGTGTCATGCACCAGGATGGTGTAATCGCCGCAGTCGATGCGCATTTCAAAGTGGACCCCCTTGAAAATGACCGACTCCACCACGCCCTTGAGCGCGCCATGGGCCTCGTCCACGATGTAGATGTCCTCAGGCCGCAGTACGACTTCCACTGGGGCGTCGGGGGCAAAGCCGCCATCGACACAATCGAAGGCGTGGCCCAGGAAGTTGACCAGCCGATCCCGCGGCATGGTGCCGGGGATGATGTTGCTTTCGCCAATGAAGTCGGCAACAAAGGCATTCTTGGGCTCGTTGTAGATGTCCATCGGTGTGCCGATCTGCTGGATGCGGCCTTGGTTCATCACCACCACCGTGTCGCTCATCGTCAAGGCTTCTTCCTGGTCGTGGGTGACGTAGAGGAAGGTGATGCCCAGCTCTTGCTGCATGCCCTTCAATTCCACCTGCATGTCCTTGCGCATTTTGAGATCCAGCGCGCCCAGCGGTTCATCGAGCAGCAGCACTTCCGGCTCGTTGACGAGCGCGCGCGCAATGGCGACCCGCTGCTGCTGCCCGCCGGAGAGGGAGTCGGTGGAGCGCTTCTGGTAGCCGGTCAAGCCAACGAGCTCCAGCATCGCGGCGACTTTTCGCTCGATAACGCCCTTGTCCATCTTTTTGATCTTCAGGCCGAAGGCCACGTTGTCAAAGATGTTGAGGTGGGGGAACAGGGCGTACCTTTGAAAGACAGTATTGACGCGGCGCTTGTAGGGCGGGGTATTGGTAATGTCCCGCCCGTCCATCATGATACGGCCCTCTGTCGGGGTGTCAAAGCCCGCAATCAGGCGCAGCATCGTCGTCTTGCCGCAGCCAGAAGGCCCCAGCAGCGTCAGGAATTCCTTGCGACGGATGTAAAGGTCGATCCCGTTGAGGGCGACCGTCTCCTCGCCATATGCTCTGGTGATGCCCAGAAGCTCAATGAATTTCGTATTTTCCACCATCATCGGTGTCTCCTTGTGCGTTAAAAACTTGGGGGGCTCACAACCCACAGGATCTTTGCTTCGGTCTTGCCAGTGTTCTGTATGCCATGGTTGGCATTTGCCTCGTAGTAGAACGACGCGCCGCGGCGCACCTTGTGCTTTTGCCGGCCCAGCGTAAGCGTCACCGTGCCTGCCAGTACGTAGCCGTACTCCTCGCCCATGTGGGGCTCGTGGGGGCCGAAGGTGCCGCCCGGGGCCAGCGTCAGGAGGATGGGCTCCATGTCGTTGCGCTGGGCCTGGGGTACCAGCCAGCGCACGGTGTGTCCGCTCTCCGGGTCCTCCTTCTCGAAGGTGTCCTCGGGCTCAAACACCACCGGACGTGCCGTGCCTTCGCTGAAAAATTCGTTGAGGTCGGTGCCCAGGCACGCCAGAATGTCCACGAGGGTGGCGATGGAGGGGGAGGTCAGGTTGCGCTCCAGCTGGGAGATGAACCCCTTGCTGAGCTCCGTCCGGTCGGCCAGGTCCTCCATGGTCAGGCCGTGCATGAGCCGCAGGCCCTTGATCTTGCCGCCAATGTCCATTCCGAGCCTCCTTCCGCCGGTGGTGCGGGGCGGTTGAAAGTCCGCCCTGAGTTTGGTCTTTCATTACTTTTTGTTTACTGTCTCTAAACAATAGTACAAACATTAGCATATCTGATATGCCATGTCAATAGACGGCTTCGGGGTCATCCGATAAAATTCGCACAGGGCAAAAACAGCGGAGTTTTGGCGCTCCTGCGCCGGGCCAACGGGCAGCGGCCAAGGTGCCCTTTCGGTGCAGCAGGCGGCGACTGCCGCAGGAAAATGATCTGGGGAGAGTGTAGGGCGTCACTAGCGTGAGAAAACTGATGTGACCCAGCCAGCCGTCCGGGTACATGGCCTGAATTCGCGTCCGTTGACAGTTCTGCCCTCTATGGATATAATGATGGAAACTGGGATGTGAGCCGCATCAAGCAACCCGGTGGAAAACTGAATAGCGCGCGCCGCGTGAGCGGTGCTCCTTATCCTGAGAGGTGGAGGGACTGGGCCCTGTGAAACCCGGCAACCTGGCGGACGCCAAGGTGCCAATTCCCGCGGGTGAAAACCCGGCAGATGAGGAAATGCTTTGAAGCCTCATTCTGTAAACCGAATGAGGCAATTTTGTTGCATACAAGGAGGAAGGCATATGAGTAAAAGATTGTTTACCAGCGAATCGGTGACCGAGGGCCACCCGGACAAAATCTGCGACCAGATTTCCGACGCCGTACTCGACACCATCTTGGCCCAGGACCCCTACGCCCGTGTGGCCTGTGAGACCGCCGTGACAACCGGCATGGCGCTGGTGATGGGCGAAATTTCCACCGAGTGCTATGTGGACATCCCCGGTGTGGTACGCCGAACGGTGGAGGAGATTGGCTACAACCGGGCCAAGTTTGGGTTCGACGCCAAGACCTGCGCGGTGCTGACCTCCATCGACGAGCAGTCGTCAGACATCGCCGGCGGCGTCAACCATGCGCTGGAGGAGCGCCAGGGCGGCGGGTTTGACTTGGGCGCTGGCGACCAGGGGATGATGTTCGGCTTTGCCTGTGACCAGACCGAAGCCCTGATGCCCATGCCCATTCACTATGCCCACAAGCTGGCCCGGCGGCTGTCGGCGGTGCGCAAGGACGGCACGCTCGATTACCTGCGGCCCGACGGCAAAACCCAGGTGACGGTGGAATACGACGGCGACCGCCCGGTGCGGATGGACACGGTGCTCATCTCCACCCAGCATCACCCGGATGTTACCCTCAAGCAGATGGAGAAGGATCTGTGGGAAGAGGTTGTCCGCGCCACCATTCCCGCCCGCCTGTTGGATGACAAAACCCGTATTCTCATCAATCCCAGCGGCCGCTTCGTCATTGGTGGGCCCCAGGGTGACTCTGGCCTCACCGGCCGCAAGATCATCGTCGACACCTACGGCGGCTACGGCCGCCATGGCGGCGGTGCCTTCAGCGGCAAGGACCCGACCAAGGTGGACCGTTCGGGCGCCTATGCCGCCCGCCACGCGGCCAAGAACATCGTAGGCGCGGGTCTGGCTCGTTCCTGTGAGATTGAGATCGCTTATGCCATCGGTGTGGCCCACCCGGTGTCCATTCTTGTGGATACCTTTGGCACCGGTGTGCTACCAGACCACGAGCTGGAGACCATCGTGGCCCGGGTCTTCGACCTGCGCCCGTCGGCCATCATCAGCCGGTTTGACCTGCGCCGGCCCATCTACCTGCAGACGGCTGCCTATGGCCATTTCGGGCGGGACGACCTCGACCTGCCTTGGGAGAAGCTGGACCACGTCGACGCGCTGAAAGCCGCGGTGAAGTAAAGAGAACCCAACGGGGGCGGACAGAAGTCCGCCCTTGTTGCACCCCATGGAGGTCGCGGGATGACACAATACTGCGCGTTTCTTCGGGGCATCAACGTGGGCGGGCTGAAGATCGCCATGGCCGACCTGCGGCAGTTTCTGGGGGAGTTAGGCCTTGCCGATGTGCGCACCGTACTGGCCACCGGGAACGCCGTGTTCCGCGCGGCGGCAACGGCGGATGCGCTTCGCCCCATGCTGGAGACGGCGCTGTTCGCCCGCTTTGGCTACGATGCCCAGGTGCTGCTGCGCACGCGGGAGGAGATTGCCGCGCTTTGCCGGGCGGCTGGCGGGGTGACATCGCCGGAGGAATGCCATCTTTACGTGCTGCTTTGCAGCCTGGGGACAGCTGCTGAACTGGAGGAGGTGTTCCACGCCGAGCCGCGGGAGCGGGAGTGGTTCCAGCCCGTGGGGCAGGATGCCTTCTGGGTGGTGCCCAAGGGGATGACGGTGACGACGGACTTCGGTGCGAAGGTGCTGGGCGGCAAACGCTTCCGTTTTCGCGTCACCACCCGCAACTGCAGCACGCTGGAGAGGGTGCTGCGGGAAATGGAGCGGGTCGGAGGCTGAACATGAAAAGGCCGGGAGCATTGCTCCCGGCTTTTGTCGTGTTCCTGTTATCGCCCCGTGTCCAGGCCCGTTTCCTTGTCACCGGCCGCCGCGGGCTTGTCTGCCAGCAGCAGGCGGGAGGGGTGGGGCCCGAAGTGGCCATGGAGCCACACGGCGTAGCCCGCCGGCAGGCAGACAGCGGCCATCAGCCACCACGCGCCGGGGACAGGCAGGCCGCACAGGCCATGCAAGAGCCACACGAGTACGCCCGAGAGGGCCGTCAACACCGCTGACACCGCCATCATGGCTGGTTTCTTCGGCGGGTTCATGGCCCACAGCACCGCCCAACCCACGGCCATGCCCAGCGCCGCTGCCCATGCGGGGGTCAGGCTACCGGCTGTGGCGCCATAGAGCAGCCCCGCCAACACCGCGCACAGCAGCGGCAGCAACCCGAAGGCCAGGAGTCTGCGGTAGATGCGCACCGAATCGACAAGCTTGTTAAAGTGGGAGGGCTGCCCGCCGGACTGATACACCGCGCGGATCGGCAGCTCCGCATAGGGTGTGGACTGCCGCCGCAGCGCCAGCAGCATGACGTTCTCGTACTCAAACCGTTCGCCGGCCACCGCCATCATCGGCCCCAGCAATGCCCGTGGGAAGCCCCGTAGCCCGCACTGGGTGTCGCCGAAGGGCTGACCCGTGAGGAGGTAAAACATCCCTCGGGTAATGGTGTTGCCAGCCAGGTTCTTCCACGGTACCTCCGCCTTGAAGAACTGGCGCGTTGCCAGGATGATGCGGTCGGGGTGGGCCAGCACCGCTTCCGCTGTGGCGCGGATGGCCGCTGGCTCATGCTGGCCGTCGGCGTCACAGCTGACGACGCCCGCCGCGTCCGGCATGTGGTTCAGTACATAGTTGAAGCCGCTCTTGAGCGCGCGCCCTTTGCCCAAGTTGACGGCGTGGCGCACCACGGCGCAGCCCTGGCTCTCCAGCGTGTCAAACACGGGGTGGCAGTCGGCCCGGCTGCCATCGTCTACGATGACAAACTGTGAAAAGCCCTGTTCGCGTATGGATTCAACCACCCGCAACAGGGTCTCGTCGGGGTTCAACGAGGGGATCAACACCACTACATTCATACCGGGCTCCCAAACTTAAAACTCGTGTTCATCATACGGAACGGACTGTCAAAAGTCAATTGTAATGCACTCATACCGGGGTGTTTTGTAGGTTCCCTTTTGTCGCGCTGTGCGGTATAATTACTCTATTGATCTGCTGTAATATGCAGCCATTTCTGCCCGACGTAACATGCCGCCGGGCCGTGCGAGGGGCAGCCAATCCTGGCCATGCCCATCCAATTGTTCCGATTTGCAGTTGAGGTGAACGCAAGTGAAGCAGCTTTTGTTGGGCAACGAGGCCGTGGCAAGGGGCGCGTGGGAAGCGGGCGTCCGCGTGGCGTCAGCCTACCCCGGCACCCCCAGTACGGAGATAACCGAGACCATCGCCCGTTTTCGCGATGTATACGCCGAGTGGGCCCCCAATGAGAAGGTGGCGCTGGAGGTGGGCGTGGGTGCCAGCCTCGGCGGTGCCCGGTCACTGGTGTGCATGAAGCACGTGGGTTTGAATGTGGCAGCCGACCCGCTCTTTACAGCGGCTTACTGCGGTGTCAATGGCGGGCTTGTCATCGTGGTGGCTGACGACCCAGGGATGAACTCCTCCCAGAATGAACAGGACAGCCGGTTTTATGCGCGGTTTTCGCTGGTGCCCATGTTGGAGCCAGCTGACAGCGATGAGTGCCTGCGGTTTACCAAACTTGCCTTTGCGCTCAGCGAACGCTATGATACGCCGGTGCTGCTGCGCCTAACAACCCGTGTGGCCCATTCCCGCTCGCTGGCGGAGACGGGCGACCGCCAAACGGTGGAAGTCAAACCCTACCGCAAGGACCCGGCGAAGTATGTGATGATGCCCGCCTATGCCCGCGCCCGCCACGCGGCGGTGGAGGAGCGCATGGCACGCCTGCGGGCGGAGATGGGCACGCTATGGCTGGACACGGTGGAGGAACACGGCAGCCGGTTGGGCATTGTGGCAGCCGGCGTCGTGAGCCAATACGTGCGGGAAGCCCTACCCAATGCGGATCTGTTCCAAGTAGGCATGGTGAACCCTTTGCCGCTCGATGCCCTGCGCCGCTTCGCTGCGGAGCATGACGAGCTCGTGGTGGTGGAGGAACTGGAGCCCTTCCTGGAGGACGCGCTGAAGGCCGCCGGCATTGCCTGCCACGGCAAGGAACTCTTTGGCAGCCGTGGTGAGCTTTCCGCCCCACTGGTGGCGGCCAAGCTGGGCGGCGAGGTCCCCCAGGGCACCACGCCAATGGCCGACCTGCCGGTACGCCCGCCGGTGCTCTGCCCGGGCTGCCCCCACCGGGGCACGTTCCACGTGTTCCAGAAACTCAAGCTCACCGTCATGGGCGACATCGGTTGCTACACGCTGGCGTCATCGCCGCCGCTGGAGGCAATGGACGCGTGCCTGTGCATGGGCGCGTCCATCGGCATGGCCCACGGTATGGAGAAGGCTCGTGGCCCTCAAGAAAAGCTCGTGGCCGTGCTGGGTGACTCCACCTTCCTGCACTCGGGCATGACGGGGCTGCTGAACGCCGTTTACAACAACAGCCGCACGACGACTGTGATTCTGGACAACTCCACCACCGGCATGACCGGCCATCAGGACAACCCAGCTACCGGCCGAACCCTGCAGGGTGTCGATGCCGCCGCGGTGGACCTGGAGGGGCTGTGCCGTAGCCTTGGCGTGCGAGATGTGCGGGTGATCGATCCCTTTGATATCAAAGCCGCCGAAGCGGGCATGAAGGAAGCACTGGCCTTTGACGGCCCATCGGTCGTCATCTTCCGCCGGCCATGCGCTCTGCTGCCGGTGGTGGCCAAGCAGCCGCCCTACCGGGTGGACCCGGTCACCTGCCGCCGCTGCAAGAGCTGCCTCAAGATCGGCTGCCCGGCCATCGAACTGGTGGAGGGGGCCGTGCGCATCAACGCCACGCTCTGCGTGGGGTGCGGCCTGTGCGCCAAGGTATGCCCCTTCGGCGCCATCGGGAAGGAGGCAGCCCAATGAAAAGCTGGAACATTCTCATTGCCGGTGTCGGTGGGCAGGGTACGCTGCTCACCAGCCGCATCCTGGGCGACCTGGCCCGCCAGGCCGGGTGCGACGTGAAGGTGACCGAAGTGCACGGCATGGCCCAGCGG
>JAEYRA010000112.1 GCA_023409755.1 Bacillota bacterium | reverse complement strand
CCGAAGTGATGGCGGTGCTGTGCCTG
Organism: Bacillota bacterium; assembly: GCA_023409755.1. Classification (GTDB taxonomy): domain Bacteria; phylum Bacillota; class Clostridia; order Christensenellales; family UMGS416; genus JAEYRA01. The sequence continues at coordinate 15,057 of JAEYRA010000112.1, read as the reverse complement.
GCCAACGATCTGACCGACCTCAAGCGCCGGCTGGGCGCCATCGTGGTGGCGCGGGATGTGGACGGCAAGGCCGTCACCGCGGCCATGCTGAAGGCCGACGGCGCCATGGCGGTGCTCTTAAAAGAGGCCATCCAGCCGAACCTCGTGCAGACGCTGGAGGGAACGCCGGTGTTCATCCACGGCGGCCCGTTTGCCAACATCGCCCACGGCTGTAACAGCGTCATTGCCACCCGCACGGCGCTCTCCTGCGCTGACTGGGTGGTGACCGAGGCGGGCTTCGGCGCGGACCTGGGGGCGGAGAAGTTCCTGGACATCAAGTGCCGTGCCGCCGGGTTGTGGCCGTCCGCTGTGGTCGTGGTGGCCACGGTGCGGGCTCTTAAATACCACGGCGGCGTGGCCAAGGACAACCTAACGGCCCCCGATGCCGACGCGGTGCGGGCGGGGTTGGTGAACCTGACCCACCACGTGGCGAACCTGCGCGGATTGGGCTTGCCGGTGGTGGTGGCGGTCAACCGCTTTGCCACCGACAGCGACGAGGAACTGCGGGTGGTGGAGGATGGCTGCGCGGCACTGGGTGTACGGGCGTGTCCCTTCACAGCCTGGGCCGATGGCGGCGCCGGCGGCATTGGGTTGGCCCAGGCCGTGATGGAAGCCGCGAGGCCCAGCGAACCTCATTTCGTCTACGACGTCGCCCTGCCCCTGCGGCAAAAGGCCGAGGGCCTGGTGCAGGACTGGTACGGCGGCGCGGCGGTGGAGTTCAGCCCTCAGGCGGAAGCGGAACTTGATGCGCTGGAGCGGGCTGGTTGCGGCGGGCTGCCGATTTGTATGGCCAAGACGCAGTATTCGGTCAGCGACGACGCCAAGGCGCTGGGCGCGCCTACGGGCTTCACCCTTCGCGTGCGGGGGGTAAAGCTCTTGGCCGGGGCGGGCTTTGTGGTGCTGCAGGCTGGCAGCATCCTGAAAATGCCAGGTCTTTCCAAGCATCCGGCGGCCGAGAGCATTGACATTGACGCCAGCGGTGAGGTCACCGGGCTTTTTTGACGGCAGGAATCGACAGGTGCACCTTCCAGCATTTGCATGCATTGGATTGCATTGATTGGTAAATGTTTGTATAATGAACCAAGGCACAGGGTGCGAGGTGATACTTATGGGTTACGATTTTGACAAGACGATGCAGTTCCGCCCGGAGCGCGAGGAGGAAACCGTACAGGATATCCTCTCCAGCGTTTATGGCGCGCTGAAGGAGCGGGGCTACGACCCCATCAACCAGCTTGTGGGGTACATCATGAGTGGCGACCCTACCTACGTCACCAGCCACAACAACGCGCGGTACCTCATCCGTCGGCTGGAGCGTGATGTCATTCTGGAGGAGCTGGTTCGCTTCTACCTGACTGCGTTGGACGAGAAGAACAAAAAATGAGTGCGGCACCCGCTGCGCCTGTGCGGCGGGCGTCGGTTTGGCATGCAGCGTTGGCTGGGCAGCCGAGCGGGATCACCCGCCGCGGTGTAGGTCCACCGGGCCGCGACAGATGGAAAGGTGGTCATGACGCTGCGTATTATGGCGTTGGATTTTGGGGATAAAAGAATTGGTGTGGCACTGAGCGACCCCATGCTCTTTGGTGCCAATGGGCTGGAGACGTACTCCCGTCAGAGCCTGGATCAGGATTTGGCCCATATCGCGGGGCTGGTGAAGCAGCATGAGGTGGGGCTCATCGTATTGGGATGGCCACGCAACATGAACGGCACCGAGGGCCCCCGCTGCCAGGCGACTGCCGAGTTTGGACAGGCGCTGGAGCAGGTGGTGTCCTGCCCGATGGATGTGTTTGACGAACGCTTGACAACCGTAGCCGCCGAGCGGATTCTATTGCAGGCCGACATGAGTCGGGAGAAACGGCGCAAGGTCATTGATAAAATGGCGGCAGTGGTCTTTCTGCAGGGCTATCTGGATGCCAGGGCTTATGAGAAAAGGAGGACGCTACCATGGACGAGGAACGGATCATCGAATTAGTTGACGACGAGGGCCAGAAGGAAAACTTCATCTTCATCACCACCGTGGAACACGAAGGCCACCAGTACGCCATTCTTACCCCTGAGGTGGGCGAGGATGACGAGGAGGAAGCCATCGTCATTCTGGAGATGATCACCACTGAGGACAGCGAGGAGATGGAGCTCATCAGCGTGGACGATGACGACCTGGCCGAAACTGTGTTCGAGAAGTACATGGAAATGGTGGACGAGGAAGACGAAGAGGACGACGAAGAATAGTCGTTGACGCCTGTAACAGCTGCTAAGGGTTTCCTTAGCAGCTTTTTTGCATTACTGGAATGCAAGTGAGATGAAAAGCGCCCGACCCCGCAGACAGCGGGGTTGGGCGCACATCCATTTGGGTTTTGGTTGGGTTACATCAGCTGGCCCTGCATCTGCTGGAACTTCTGCTTGGCCTGTTGCACTTCCTGGTCCTGGGCATCCTTGGTCTGGTAATAGCCCTTTGTGACCATGGTGCTGAAGATGTTGAACTGGTCGGTGGAGCACTCGTTGATGTTGCGCAGCAGAAGCTGGCGCATGTTGGGGCAGGACGATTCGGATACCGCGGTGGAATAGGTGCTGATGATCTGCTTTTCCTGATTCAAGAGGTCGTTGAGGATTTCTTTTTCGCCCATGATGTTGTTCATTGCCGCTCCTCCTATTTGTGGCTCTGCAGGTAGTTGAACAGCGCGTCAAAGTGCTGCTTGTGGTGCTGAGCCAGCTGTTTGACCATGTTTTTTTGGGCTGGGTCGGTCAGCATGGTCTCATACTGGTTACACTTTTTGCAGGCCAGCGCCTCATAATTGAGGGTGTCTTCCAGGTAGGAGAGGTTCTTTGCGTCGATCTGCGGCTGTTGCTGTTGGGTAAAATTGGCCATGAAATGCCCTCCTTGCTGTCATTCTTTCACTAGTGTGTGCTATAATCTGGCCGGTATCAGCACAAATTTCACCGATCGAGGAAGAAAATGGAAACGCTTGGACGCATCACGGCAGTGGAACGCCAGAAGAGAAATAAGAGTCGTGTATCGGTGCACGTGGACGACGGCTACCTGGGCAGCGTGGATGATGTGGTGTGGGTGCGTTCGGGGCTGAAGACCGGAGACCTGCTGGCGGCGGCGCTGTGGCAGGACATGCAGCAGCACCAGGAGGCCCAGGCGGCCTTGGACCGCGCCATCGCTCACCTGGCCAGCCGCGCGCGAAGCGTGGCGCAGGTGCAGCGGCATTTGGGGCAGAAGGGCTTTTCCCCTGAGGCCATCGAGAGCGCTGTGGCAAAGCTCAGTGAATACGGGTACCTGGACGATGGGCAGTACGCCCAGATGCTGGTGCGTGACCGCGTTCACCTGAAGGGCACGGGCCGGCAGGCCATCGCCCGGGAGTTGCAGCAGCAAGGCGTCACGCCGGAGGACGCCGAGGCGGCCCTGGCCCAGTATGACGAGGAAGGGGAGTTGGACGCTGCCCGTCAACAGGCACAGCGGGCAATGGCCAAGACAGCGAGAGAACCGGATGCACGAAAACGTCGTGCCAAGGTATATGCCAGTCTTGCACGCAAGGGGTTTGGCGGCGACGTCATCGCACGGGCGCTGAAGGGACTGGAACAGGGAGAGGACGACGAAAGCGGCGACGAATGAGAATCATCGCCAAGGTTGTCGGCAAAGTCGACAGCCCATCATGTCCTCCGCTGGTGCGATGTCCACGATTCAGATAGCTTGTCCCCGCTAGTTCCAAATCGGCCGCCGCACATGTCGCCGACCGATCCTACCGCCGAATGAAGCGGTATTACTTCCGCCCTGCGGCAGACGATTTGTCTAAATCGTTGAGAGCAGGGTGAGTCCCAGCACAGGACGCGCCCAATGCCGACGATGCCGGGTTGCAGCCTGGCTGCAACCAGACCGCCGAATGCGGGCGTGGCGGAGGAATGGCAACACAACGTGTTGCATTGGGGAGGGTTGTCTCGATTTTCCTTTCCAGGGGTTGTAAACACACTGAACGAGGCGACGAATGTCATTCGTCGCCTCGTTTTCCTTCCCTGTCGGGTGTACTACTTGCTTGGGTTTGCGCGGTAGGGCAAGCCCAGCACCGCATAGCGCAGATAGAACCACCACCCGGTGGTGTGGTAGGTGTAGTGTGCCAGTTCGCGCCGGAAGGCGGCGATGCGCTCCACATCCCGTTCGGTGGGCTGGTAATCGGAGTAGGAGACCCGCGCCATGATTTCGGCTACCTGGAGGAAGGTACCGATCTCCAGCCGCAGCCACCGGTCGATGCGTCGTGCGAAGGCGTAGAGCGTTTCGCCACGCTTCACCGGGTAGTTGTAGAAGCGAAGCAGCCGCAGCAGGTCGAAATAGAAGTAGGCGTACTGGGCACGCGAGGCCTCGTGGTGCTTCCGTGCGTACGCCAGGCTGCCTTTGTGGCGGTGGAGCACTGCCTTGGTGACCACCCAGACGATGGTGGCGAGTACCAGAGCGATGAGTACCCACAGCGTGACGCGCAGGATGTCCTCCAGGGTCAGGGGCTTTCGTACCGGTAGGTTGGATGGTTCATTGTCGGGGTCCAGTGTGGGCATGGGTTGGCCGGTGGGGATGGGTGTTTCGCCCGTACCGATGTTGCCGCCGATGGAGGAGTCTTCGCCGCTGGCAGAGGGGGTGGCGTCAAAGGGAATCCAACCGATGCCTTCAAAGTACAGTTCGGCCCAGGCATGGGCGTCGCTAGCAAGCACCGTGTAGCTGCCGTCGTCGTTCTTGTTGTTGCCGGCCACATGGTAACCCTCCACATAGCGGGCGGGGATGCCTGCCATACGGGCCATCACCGTCATCGCCGTGGCGAAGTAGGTGCAGTAACCACGCCGCTCCTGCAGCAGGAAGTAGCTGACAAAGTCCGTACCCTCCGGCGGAGCGGAGGGGTTCAGCGAGTAATCGTAGTTCTTCTGCAGGTAGCGTTGGATTGCCTTAGCCATGGTATAAGGGGTGGGGGTTTCGTCCAGTATGATGGTGGTCATCTTTCCATCAGAATCCGTGGCGGTGAAGACGGCTGGCTGACCATCCTCCTGCAGGACGCTGGTTTCTATCGGATCTAGGTCCCCTAGGGCGGCATCTACCTGGGCATTCAAGATGATGTCGTTAACCAGCTGGTAGATGTCCGGGTCGATGGTGCTAGGCAGAGCCAGGTAGACCTTTTGCTCCTCCTCGGAGAGGTTGTTCTGGCCTGTGCCCATCGCCTCCAGCTTGGCCATCAGCTCGTCGAAGCCATTCTTGCGGTAGTTGAGGTAGCGCACCGACTCTGTGTAGCCGTAGCCGCTGCGGATGTCGGTGGTGCTGAAGGCTTCACCCTCGGTGTTGAAGTAGGGCAGCAGGGCCAGGAACTCGTCGGAACTGACGCCCGTTACGCCCCGGAATGGCACGAATATGGTGGAGGGGCCGTTGGCAATCGGCTCGATGTGGATGTCAAAGGAGTCGGTGAGCTTGTTGTAATCCTCCCGCATGGCCTGGGGCACATCGGGGCGGTCGCTGTCAAAGACATCGGCCATGGTGGCGGCGTTGGCGCTGTTGATGCGATACCGCTGGCTGCCCAACGTGTCGGTCCAGCGCTCTCCGTCGTAGGTGTTGTAGATGGACCCCCGCAGCAACAATGGGTATTTGGTGGAGACCCGCAGCATCTCATCGTCTGACAGGGTGACCGGGCCGCCCAGACGGCTGCCCATGGGCATGAAACCCGACCGGCCAAGTGAGAAAGCGCTGCGCGGCCGGGTGAAGCCAGTGTAGTCGGCGATGTAGTTGTTGACCCGCTCAAACATGTCATAGACCCGGCGGCTCTGCCAGCTCTTGGCGGTGTCCGCCTGCACGAAGCCAAGGCTCATCAGTAACGCCAGCGCGACGAGGGGCGAAAGGAGCAGCGGCAGCGCGTTTTCCCCCATGGGCAGACGGTCGCGTCGGGTGTGGTGCCGTTGCACGGTCTTCACCCAGTACAGTACGAGCGCACCAGCCGACAGGACGCTGGGTACCAGTGTGTCAAAGTGGCCGATCAGCCACTCAAAGAGCACAAAGCCAATGGTGAAGAGTGCCAGCGCCGGGAAGAAGTAGACCTTGTGACCAAAGAACCATACAACCAGCGTGACCAGGCCGGTCACGATCGCCATCAACAGAATGTCATAGTGATAGGGGTGGGTGTCGGCCATCGAGAGATACCCATAGGCCCACGCCAGGAAACTCAGAATGCGTTCCTTCACTCCATCATCGAGCTGGTGCCAGATGAACAGCCCCAGAAGGCCGGTGGGCGCCAGGGTGGCCAGCGCGGTTTTCCAGCTTCGGCCCACCACCTCCAGCACCAGGATGGAACCCACCGCAAAGGCAAGGATCCAGGTCAGCGGCAGTTTGATGAAGAGCGACACCTGGAGCAGGGCGCTCAGGGGCACTGTCAACAGCAGCACCAACAGCAGCGACTGCAGCCGCTGGTTCATAAACCACTTGGACGCGATACCCCGCCCGCCGTTCTGGCTTGGCGGAATCTCTGATACAGACGGCAGGTTCCCCTCAAGGCCCCCGGCCTGCGACACACTGCGTTTCATTGCAGCAACCGAATCCTTTCCGCAACGTTCTGACCAGCTTCCAGGTCTATGACGAGGATGCCGGCGGCCCGCATGGCATCGACCATGCGTCCCACGCGGCCTTTTGCCGCGGCCTTGGACACTTCGGTGGGGTCTTCGCCGTGCAGGTAGACATACACCAGCGTGACCTGAATGCCCGAACTCATCATGACCATCAGCAGGTCATAGAGCCGATCGTGCAGGTCCCAGGTGATGAGCACGAGATTGCCCGCGTGGGTGATGGCCTTGAGATCGTTGAATAGTACGTCCACCATGGGGAATTGCCCGTCAAATGGCAGTTCTCCCAGCAGGTTGTAAAAGGCGTTGAAGTGCTCCTGCCTGGTGCCGCGCAGCTGGGTGCGCTCCCGGCCGTAAGAGATCATGCTGACCGGCATGTGGACATTGAGAAGGTAGTTCACAAATGCTGTGGCGCACTCCACCACCGTGTCCTCCAGCGTCAGTTGCTCCAGCCGGGGCAGGCCGCTGGCCTTCGTGTCCACATAGAGCAGCAGGTCGGGCAACGCCGTTTCCTCATAGTTTTTTACCATAAGCTCCCTCTGGCGTGCGGTCAGCTTCCAGTGCACACGCTTGAGCGGGTCTCCGGCGCGATATTTACGGATGTCGCTGTACATGGCGATGTCAGCGGACGGGCGGGGCAGCGATTCCAGCAGGCCCTCGTCATTGCGCTGGCGCAGGGGGAGCGAGGCGATGGGCAGCACCCGTGGCCGCACCAGCAGCGACAGGTCCTTGTGGCTCAGGAACCATTTGACTTTGAGCCGCAGGCGGAAGAGACCGAAGGGATCCATGAGCTCCACATGGGTCAGGCCCACGTCCCACCGGCCGCGGAAGCGGCAATGGATCTCCAGCGAGTGGACGCTGTGCTGGCGTGGCAGCAGCATGGCCGAAAAGCTGACCGGCGTGCCGGTGAGCTGAGAATCGATCGTTTGATAAAAGAGTTTGATGTGGGCGATGGGAAGCAGGTAATCGTTGTGCACCTGCAGCGTCAGGGCGACGTTCTCGCCCTTCACGCCAGCCTGTGGCTCCAACACTTGCAGGTATTTGAAGAACAGGCCGCTGTAAACGAGACAGAAGAGTGCCAATGCCACCACCAGGCACAACAGAACAAAGCCGACGAAGAACAGTCGCTCCCCGGAGTAGAGACCAGCCAGCAGCAGCGCCAGCATGGCCAGCAGCAATGGAATTCTACGGCTTCTCACACCGTTGCCACCGGAACGTCCACACTGTTGAGGACGGATTTGACAACACGCTCAGCGGTCATGCCTGAAAGGCGCGCCTCCGGCCTCACGATGAGACGATGAGCCAGCACCGGCACGGCCAGGCGCTGCACGTCGTCAGGCACCACGAAATCCCGCCCCTGCAGTACGGCGGAGGCTTGGGCCGCCCGCATGAGGTAGAGCGAACCGCGTGGGCTGGCGCCCAGTGAAAGGTGCTCGTTGCGCCGGGTCTGCGCGGTAATCTGTACGATGTAGTTGCGCACTGGCGGGGCGCACTGCACGGTGGCTGTCATTTGCTGCAGCCCCACCACATCCTCCATGGTGCAGACCGGGGCGACGTTCTTCCGGGGATCACCGGCAAAGAAACGGGTCAGAATTTCGGCTTCGTCCTTGAGACCGGGGTAACCCATGGAAACACGCAGCAGGAATCGATCCATCTGCGCCTCGGGCAGGGGGTAGGTGCCGACAAACTCGATGGGGTTCTGGGTGGCCAGCACCATGAAGGGCCGGGGCACGGGGTAGGTCGTGCCGTCCACCGTCACATGGCGTTCCTCCATCACCTCCAGCAGGCTTGATTGGGTTTTAGGGGAGGTGCGGTTGATCTCATCGGCCAGGATGATGTTACTCATCACCATACCCGGGCGGTATTCAAATTCACCGCTCTTCATGTTGAGCATGGTGAAACCGGTGATGTCGCTGGGCAGTACATCCGGGGTGAACTGGACCCGGTGGAAATCCAGCCCCACCGACCGTGCCAGAGCGGAGATGAGGGTCGTCTTGCCCACGCCGGGCACGTCCTCAATGAGTACGTGACCCTCGCAGAGCAGGGCGATGAGCACAAGCTCGATCACATCGTCCTTGCCCACGATGACGCTGCGGATATTCTCCCGAATGGCCTGAAACATGGAATTGCCTTGCTGCATGGCACATCACCGTCCGTCTTTTATTATCCAATTTCCTCCATTATAGTACATTTGATCATATTTGCAATTACTAATATTTCATCTTTGGTTCGTTAGGTATTGCTGGTTTCTTCCCTTCCGGGGGTGGGGCGGCGCTTGCATTGCGCCGCCGTGCCATGTAAGCTATGGAGGGAGGGACTGCGATGGTGGAGACGATGGATGCAATCGCGTTGCTGGCAGCCTTTGACGGGCCGGGGCACGGCGTGGCGGAGGATGTCCTGCGTTCGCAGTCTGGTTTGGGGGCGGAGTTTGCCCCGGCGTTGACGGCGCTTGCCGATGCCGGCCTGTTGCGGGCTGAGGACGAGGGCCGCTGGGCGCTGGTGCGTTGGCCCGACTGGCTGTGTCAGCCGGTGTTTGCCGCAGCCCTCACCCCCGGTGGGCTCTGTCGGCGCGCGGTGTTTTTGGAGGAGGTAAACTCCACCAACACCTACGCCCGCGGCCTTTTGGATGAGCCGGGGGCCGACGGCACCGCCGTGCTTGCCACGCGGCAGACCGGGGGGCGGGGACGGCGTGGGCGGCAGTGGCTATCTGAGGACAGCTGCGGACTTTATCTGTCGTTCTTGTTCCGGCCTGCCTTGCCGCTGGAGGAACTGCAGAGACTGACGCTGGCCGTCGGCGTGGCGGTGTGCCGGGCGGTGGAGCACACCTTGCCAGCTTGCATCACGCCCACCATCAAGTGGCCCAATGACGTACTGCTGAACGGGCGTAAGCTCTGCGGAATCCTCTGCGAGTCGGCCAATGACAGCATCGGGCGGCGGCATGTCATCGTGGGGGTGGGCGTCAACACCCGTACGCCAACCAGCGGGTTTGGTGAGCTGGCCACCATCGCCACCAGCCTGGAGGCCATGGGGGCGGAGGTGCCGCCCCGGGCGGTGCTGGCGGCGTGGATCCTGAACGAACTTGCTGACCTCATGGCCCGCTGGCAGGCTGAGGGGTTCGGCGTTGTCGCGGCGGCCTACCGGCCTTACCTGCCGCCGACAGGCACGCCAGTCACGGTGCTGGACAGTGCCGGCCCGGCGGAGGGGCAGCTGATTGGCCTGGCCGACGACGGAGCACTGGTGGTACGCCTGGACGATGGCACCTTGCGCTCCATCGTCTCCGGCGAGGTATCGGTAAAACCCAAGGAGGGATCGTATGCATCAGGGAAACATCACTGACGTTCGGGGCATTCGGGCGGGGCACGCCACCGAGCCCATCGGTCGCACGGGCTGCACAGCCCTCGTCTTTGAGGGCGGCGCGGTGGCGGGGGTGGATGTGCGCGGCGCGGCCCCCGGCACCCGGGAGACGGACCTCTTGAAACCCGGCAACACCGTGGAGAACGTGCATGCCATTTTGCTTTGCGGGGGCAGCGCCTTTGGCCTGGACGCCGCCAGCGGAGCCATGCGCTACCTGGAGGAGCGGGGCATTGGCTTTGACACCGGGGTGGCGCGGGTGCCCATCGTGCCGGCGGCCGTGCTCTTTGACCTGGCGGTGGGCAGCCCCAAGGCCCGCCCGGACGCCGCCATGGGCTACGCAGCCTGCGAGAACGCCACCGACAGGCCCTTAGCCCAGGGGCAGGTGGGTGCGGGCTGCGGTGCCACCGTGGGCAAGGCATTGGGTGCGTCGGCCACCATGGCCGGCGGGGTGGGCACGGCGTCCATCCAGCTGCCTGATGGCACGACGGTGGCGGCAGTGGTGGCCGTTAACGCCTTCGGTGACGTGGTGGACTACCGCTCGGGCGCCATACTGGCGGGGGTGCGCCTGCCCGATGGCACGTTCCCCGGTACCCAGGCGCTGCTGGTGGGCGGCAAGCTCCACGACCCGCGGGGTGGCACCAACACGACCATTGGCGTGGTGGCCACCGACGCGGCGCTCACCAAGACGGAGGCCAACCGGCTGGCAACGGTGGCCCACGACGGGTTGGCCTGGTCCATCCGTCCTGTGCACACGGGCCTCGATGGCGACACGCTCTTTGCCGTGTCGGCGGGGGAGCGTCACACCGAGTTCAATGCCCTCTGCGCTGCGGCGGTGGAGGTGGTGGCCCGGGCCGTGGCCAACGCCGTGGAGGCCACCTGTGATTAAAGGGATCGGCATCGACATGACCGAGGTTTCACGCTTTGAGCGCCTGGTCGAGGCCGAGCGTTTCCGTACCCGAGTGTTCACCGGGGCGGAACTTGCGCTCATCGGCACGGGGCCGCTGGCTTCTGAACGCATGGCCGGTAACTACGCCGTCAAAGAGGCGCTGGCCAAGGCATTGGGCTGCGGTCTCAAAGGCTGCCCGCTCGATCATGTGGAGGTGCTGCGCAACGGCGCCGGCGCGCCGGTGGTGCAGGCCCATGGCACCGTGCAGGAGAAACTCGATGCCCTGGGCGTTGGCAACATCTGGGTAACAATCACCCACGACGGCGGCATGGCTGCGGCCGTTGTAGTGCTGGAGGGGGACTGACCATGCTGCCTGTGGTGACACCGGCCGAGATGGCGGCGCTGGACCGCCACACCATCGAGGCCATCGGAGTGCCGGGCGTGGTGCTGATGGAGCGGGCGGCGCTGGCGGTGGCTGATTGCCTGACGCGGGGGGTTGACGACCGCGCGGTGGCCATTGCCTGCGGGCCTGGCAACAACGGGGCTGACGGGCTGGCGCTGGCGCGCATCCTGCACCTCTGGGGGCGGCGGGTATGCTGCTGGCTGCCAACGGAACCCGCTGGCGGCGACGCCCTGCTGGAGTGGACTGCGGCCCGGCGGGTGGGCGTGCCCTTCGCCGGCAGCTACAGTGACTTCGTGACCTGGCTCGATGGGGCGACGGTGGCGGTGGACGCCCTCTTTGGCACCGGGCTTTCGCGGGGGCTGACCGGTGTGTGGGCCGATGGCGTGCAGCTCCTCAATGGCTGCGGCAAGCCGGTGGTGGCGGTGGACATCCCCACCGGCATTGACGGTGCTACCGGCCGCGTGCTGGGCGAGGCCGTCCATGCCGCCGCCACGGTGACGTTCCAATACCGCAAGCTGGGGCACTGCCTGCACCCTGGCCGCGCCTTGACCGGGAGGCTTGAGGTGGCGGACATCGGCATTGTGGATGTGCCAGCGCTGCGGGGACCGGTGGGCGTGCTGGAGGAAGCCGACGCCGCCCTGCCGCCCCGTGCCGCCGACAGCCACAAGGGGACCTATGGGCACGTGGCCGTCATCGCCGGCAGCCGGGGGATGCTGGGGGCGGGGGCACTGGCCACCCGTGCGGCGCTGCGGGGCGGCGCGGGGCTGGTCACGTGGCTGGTGCCCGACACATTGCTCAACACCGCCTGCACCCTGAACCTGGAAGCCATGACCATGGCCCTGCCCGACCGCGATGGTGCTCTCTGCGCCGATGCCGCCCCGGTGGCGCTGGAGGCACTGGCCCGCCGCACGGCGGCGGTGGTGGGGCCGGGCCTCTCCCGCGGGGAGGAAACGATAGCCTTCGTCAGGCATATTCTGCAGGGGTCGGGGATATCCATGGTAATAGACGCCGACGGCCTTTATGCACTGGCCGGGCACCCGGAGCTCACCGCTGGGCATGACCGGCTGGTACTGACACCCCACCCAGGCGAGATGGCGCGGCTCATGGACTGCTCCGTCGCTGAGGTGGAGCGGGACCCGATGGCGGTGGCCAAGGCTGCCGCCCATCGCTACGGCGGTACGGTGCTGCTCAAAGGCTCCACCACCGTGGTGACCGATGGAGAGCGGGTGGCGCTGAACCTCACCGGTAATCCCGGCATGGCGACGGGCGGCTCGGGCGATGTGCTGGCCGGGCTCATCGGGGCGTTGCTGGCGCAGGGGTTGCCGGCCTATGACGCTGCTTGCGCCGGTTGCTGGCAGCATGGCACCGCCGGCGACCGCGCCGCGCGGGCGCTGGGGCAAGCGCACCTCATCGCCGGCGACATCGTGGGCCACCTGCCATAGGGCGGGGCTAGGGGCGGAACGGACAGGGGGAATCGCAATGGCGGAGACCAACAAAAAAGTGCTGGTGAGCCTGCCGGTGGGGCTGCTGCGGCAGGTGGACGAGGTCATCCTGCACGAGAACATCACCCGCAGCCAATTCATTCGGGAGGCCATGCAACTTTACATTCGTGAGCGGCATAAACTGGAGATAAGGGAGCGGATGATGCGCGGGTATGAGGACATGGCGCGCATCAATGCGGAGTGGGCTGAGCTTGGCCTGATTCCGGACACCAAAACCCTGGAAGTTTATGAAACGCTGCTGGCGGAGTGTGAGGAATGAATGGTCAAACGCGGCGAGATCTATTACGCCGACCTAAGCCCCGTGGTCGGTTCGGAGCAGGGCGGGTTGCGTCCGGTGCTCATCATTCAGAACGACATCGGCAACCGCTACAGCCCCACGGTCATCGTGGTTGCCATCACATCGAAGATTGACAAAGCCAGGCTACCAACGCACATTGAACTGCAGGCGGAGGAGTTCGGGCTGACCAAGGACTCGGTGGTGCTGGCTGAACAGGTGCGCACCATCGACAAACGCCGCCTGCGCGAGCGGGTGGGGGCGTTGCCCACCGAAGTCATGGCCTTGGTGGATGAGGCATTGCAGATCAGTTTGGGAGTCATGGAGCTGTAACGCGACGGAGGATTACGAATGAAAGAAACGTGGAAGAACCGCGCCTATGAATGGTTGCTTGTGATTGTAGGCAGTGTGCTGACAGCCCTTGCCTACAATTTGTTTTTCGTCCCCAACGACATTGCGCCGGGGGGCATCTCAGGGTTGGCAACCGAGCTGCACGCCATCTTTGACGTGCCGGTGGGCATGACAATCTTTATCATCAACGTACCATTGTTCCTGTTGGGGTGGCGGCTGCGCGGCCATGTGTTCATGTTCCGCACCCTTTTTGCCACGTTTTTGCTGTCACTGCTCATCGACATCGTGAAATTCCCGGCCTGGCTCTACCAGATCTTCAACGACGATGTGCTGTTGGCCACGGTGTACGGCGGTATCCTTATGGGCGCGGGCGTGGGGCTCACCATCCGCGGCAACGCCACCAGCGGCGGGTCCGATCTCATCGCCATCATCGGCAACCACTGGTTCCCGCAAATGAAGGTGGCCTGGATCCTCTTTGCGGTGGATTTCCTGGTCGTGGCGGCGGCGGCGTTCATCTTTGAGCCCAAGGAGGCCCTGTACGCCCTGGCGGCGGTGTTCATCGGCGCCAAGATCGTGGACTTCATCCAGATCGGCGCGCGCAGTGCCAAGGCGTTCTACATCATCTCCCGCAAGTCGGAGGTCATCACCAAGCGCATCCTGCAGTCCCTGGACCGGGGTGTCACCATCCTGCAGGGCAAGGGGGCTTACAGCGGTGCGGAACGGGACGTGCTGCTGTGCATCGTTGCCCCCACACAGATCATGCCCATGAAGCGCCTCATCGGCGACGAGGACCCCGAGGCCTTCGTCATCGTCTCCGACGTCAAGGAAGTGCTGGGCGAGGGCTTCAGCCCCCATATGCGATAGGCACATTCCACCCTTGCCCGGCCCCGCCGGGGGACGTATACTGAACCCATCAACCACAGGGAGGCGCGTATGTCACAGGCAAGAGTGACGGTGTTCGGCAGTCTCAACTACGATTTTGTCATCTTGGGGCCAAGGCTGCCGGTACCCGGTGAGACGGTGAAAGGTGACCAGTTTCTGATGCAGACCGGCGGCAAGGGGGCCAACCAGGCCCTGCAGGCCGCGCGGCTGGGGGCTCGCACCACCATGATCGGTGCCATTGGGGAGGACTTCATGGGCGACGCCCAGCTCTCATCCCTGGCGGCCGAGGGCATGGTCGTTGACCATGTGGTGCGGGTGCCGGGGCAGACCACCGGCACGGCGTGCATCTTTGTGAAGGCCGACGGGCAGAACGCAATCATGATCGTGCCCGGGGCCAATACCACCTGCACCCGGGGGCTGCTGGATGACGCCCGGTCGGCCTTTGAGGACTGCGACGTCTTTCTGACCCAGCTGGAAACCAACCTGGACGCGGTGGGCTACGCCATGGAGAAGGCACGCAAAGCCGGCTGCCGCGTGGTGCTGGACCCGGCGCCCATGGGGCCTATTCCGGCGGAGTATTGGGCGATGGCGGACCTCGTGAAGCCCAACGAAACCGAGGCGGCCTACTACACCGGCCTGCCGGTGGACGAGGGCGACATTGTGGGCTGGGCGCGGCAGGCAGCCGCCCGCCTGCGGGCCATGGGTGCGCCGGCGGCGCTCATCACCCTGGGGGCCAAGGGGTGCTATTACAGTGGGGACGAGGAGCTGTTTGTATCGGCCTTCCCCA
>JAEYRA010000014.1 GCA_023409755.1 Bacillota bacterium | reverse complement strand
GCTTGGCACCGGTGAAGTTGTTCTTGGTGGCATAGCGAAGGTCAGGCGCAGCATCGGGGATGAAATCATCCACATACCCCCAACCAGCAGGCAGCGGGTCGATGCCCCAGTCCGCTCCCATCAGTTTCTTCAGCTGGGCCTCGGTGCCCTGCAGCAGGATGGGGCGTTTGTCATAGTCCAGCCATTTGAGCAGGCGCAGGAGGTTGGTGCGGCTCATGGCGGTGCAGCCTGCCGTGCCCTTGTCCTTGCCGCTCCAAATGTGCAAGAAAATGGCGCTGCCCGCGTTCTTCGTCGCCTTGTCATTGAAGTGGACGGCGATGGCATACTCATAGCCCTTCACGTTCTTCAACCGCTCGCCGCTGCCATAGACCGAGGTGGAACCTCGCACCCAACGGTTGTACCAGGGGCCGGCTTCGTCCACCCACAGGTCCTTGCTGTCCACCTTGCGGTACTGGTAATCCACGCCAGAAGGTGTGCTGCCCCAGCCAAAGGCAGTGCCCAGCAGGAATGCCCCCGACGGCGAACGGCCGTCGCCTTCGGCAGCCTTTCCCACGCCGTTGCGGCCCACAACCACCGTCCAGGGGCCGTATTTGACACGCCAGGCGCCGCTTTTGTACTCATAGAGCCAAAGTTTGGCGGTGGCGGAGTTGGCACCGTCGGCCCGCACCACGATGGCCTGTTTCCCCTGCCACCGTTTCTTGAGCCCGGCGGCGATCGTCTTTTCAAACTGTGTCCAGGATGTGGCAGAGCTCTTGTTCTCCGCCGTCTCCGTGGTGGTGACCGGCACGGCAGAGGCCACGACTGAGGCGGCTGATGCCCCTGCCATGGCAGCCAAGTCGGCGGCAACCGCGGCCGCTGTCCCCCCAGCCTCTTCCGGTGCGCTCGATACCGGGGTGGTTTCGGTCGTTTGTACCATGGTTACCGACTCCCCCTCCAAGGCGGAAACCCAGGTGTTTTGCGCCGTGCTGGAGCACAGGCAAACCATGCCGCAAAGCAGCAATGCTATCCACCGCCGCATAAGGCTCCCCCCTCCCAGAATATGTGGGCCAACGCCGGAATAGTGCGCCCCACCTACTGCCCCCATCATACGATGTTGTGGGCCGCACCACAAGAAAAACGAAGTATTTTCCCATTATTTGACAAAGCCATCATTGAGCCCTGTCCGCTCTTCCGATACAATGAGCGCAAGGAGTGACGCGCAATGAAAAAGTGGCAGATCCTGTTGTTGTCCGCTTTGTGGATGCTCCTCTATATCGGCGCCAACGGCGAGCTGGAGGCCCAGAGCAGCGTCGTTCTGCACGCGCTGGGGCTGTCGGGTGCCGGGCTCTACTGGGGAAACGGGGCGGTGCTGCTGCTGACGGGGCTGACCGGGGGAGCCTACATTGTGGGGTACCTGTGGCTCCGGAGCCATCTGCGTGGGCCGGCCGCTGCCGCGCGGCTCGTCTCCTGGGTGCTCTTTGTGCTGCCTGCACTGTGGGCGCTGGCCCAACCGCTTGTGCCCATCGCCATCCCCTCTTGGTTGACACAACTTCTGGGATTTTATGGACAGGACAGCGCCATCGTCGTCTGTGCGGCAGGGAGCCTGGTCACCCTCTCCCACAGCCGCAACCGCGCCTGGCGCGTTTCCCAGTCTCAGTCGCTCTAACCCATTAAAGCGTAGTAAAACGCTTGGGTATGTGCTATACTAATGGCCCCAACGACGGCGGATTGCCTGCCGCCCCAATGCGCGACTCCCAGGAGGGTTGCCCATGTTTATGGATTATCATTTGCACAGTTCGTTCTCTGGCGACAGCACAACGCCCATGGAAGACGTGTGCCGAACCGCCGAGGCCTGCGGCTTGCGCCACATCGCCATCACCGACCACCACGACATCGCCCTGGAGACGTTCCGCATCCCCAACTTTGCCGTCTACCTGGAGGAGATCGAGCGATGCCGGGCCCAACACCCGGCGCTGACCATTGCCCGGGGGCTGGAGCTCGACTACCGCTCTGAGACGTGGGAACGCATGCAGACGCTGCCCGAGCGGCTGGATCTCGATTACCCGCTGCTGTCGCTGCACTATGTGGATGATGTGGACCCCTACGACCCCGCGTTCTTCCAGGGGCTCACCCAGCGGCAGGGCTATGAAAAACATCTGTACCACCTCATCGACATGCTCCGCTGGGTGGAGGGCCACTTTGTCATCGGCCACATCACCTATGTGTCAAAGTTCGCCCCCTACCCCGATAATACCCTGCGGTACGCCGACTATGCCGACCTGCTGGACGAAGTGCTGCGGCTCATTGTCAGCAAGGGGTATGGCATGGAACTGAACACCTCCGGTCGGAAGAACAACGCCGGCATTTTGCCCGACCTCGACATTGCCAGACGCTACCGTGAGCTGGGCGGCGAGATTCTGACCATCGGCAGTGACGCCCACACCACCGACTTTGTCGGGCGGTGGATTGACGACGCCGAGGAGGTTGCCCGGCAGGCCGGGTTCCGGCACCTGGCGGTCTACCATCGTTTGAAGCCGATCTTCCACCCGATCTGAAAGGAAACCCCATGCCGAACGTGCTCATTACCCTGCACCTCTACGAAGAAAACCTGGCGAAACTGCGGGAACGGTTTCCCCGGTTTCACTTTCACATGCTCGCCCGCAAGGAAACCCCCACCGACGAGCAGCTGGCCTGGGCCGACGTGCTGATGGGGCACATTGACCCGGCGTGGCTGCCCAAACTTACGAACATCAAATACATCCACTCAGCCAGCGCCGGTATCGACCACATCCTGCCCGAAGCCATACGGCTCTATGGCCGGGCATTGCCCGTCTCCAACAGCGCGGGAGTCTATGGCATCCCCATTGCCGAGCACTTGCTGGCGCTGATGCTGGCACTCTCGCACCGCATTGGGCACAGCGTGCGCAACATGCCCGCCGGCCGCTGGGGCGGTGTGCCCCGCTGCCGGGAGTTCCATGGTTCCACCGTGGGCATCGTGGGATACGGTGACATCGGCAGTCACCTGGCCGCCCTGCTTCCCCCCTTTGCCTGCACCACGCTGGCGTTCAAGCGCACACCTGTTGAGCGGCCAGCGAACGTGCACGAGTTGCTCTACGGCGAAGCCGGGCTTGACGAACTTGTTAGCCGCAGCGACCATGTTGCTATCTGCCTGCCCGGCTCCCCCGCCACACAAGGGTTGTTCCACCGGGAGCGGCTCACCCGCATGAAGCCCGGTGCCTGCCTAGTCAACATCGGACGCGGCTCCATCGTCGACCACGAGGCGCTGGCCGACCTCATCGAGGGCGGCCACCTGGGCGGCGCAGGGCTTGACGTGACGAACCCCGAACCGCTTCCGCCGGAACACCGCCTGTGGCAGCTGCCGGGTGTCATCATCACGCCGCACATCTCCGGCCCAACGGCCCCCCACTGGGAACGCCGCCTTGCCGAGTGGTTCGCCGAAAACCTTGCAGCCTGGGCTGCCGGGGAGCCACTGCCCGGTGCGGTGGACAAGGTTCACCTGTACTGATTGCTTCGCAAGCCACGAATGACAAACCTGCGAACCCATTGCCCGGCGCACCTGTCGCCGGGTTCTTTTTCTTTTGGCGTGAGAACCGCAATGCGGCGCCAGGGAGCCTCCGCTCACACGCCTCCAAGCCCCAGCCCAGGACATGCGGCCAAATCTCCGATCAAGAGCGAAGCAACAGGCTGCTTATTGATTTTCAATAAATTTTTATTGCTTCCATTCGGTTGCCGTGCTATGATGGGGCCGAGAAAAGGTCGGCGTGCCGGTCGGCCAAACCAAGAATGAGGTGATGACATGCAAGGAACACCTTTTGAGGTATCATCCATTGGCAGCATGCCCCCCGCCAGCCTGAGCGATGGCCGTGACCGCCTGTTCATTCTGTTGGTGTTTGGGGTGGCGCTCTTCGCGGCGGAGACGGTCCTTCGCGTGGGCGTGGGGCTTTCCATGGTGGCGGTGGTGGTGCTCTTCTATGCCGCGGCACTGTGGTACCTTTCTCGCCGCCCCGGTGGGCTGCAGGGTGGCTGGGTTTTGCCGGCGTCCATCGCGCTGCTGACGGCCTGCTACGGGCTCTTTGACAATCCGGTGCTGCAATTCCTGAACTTCCCGTTGCTGGTGGTGTTGGTGGGGCTCCACCTCACTGCCATGACGGGCAACCGCCTATACCCACGCGCGTCGGCGGGCACCCTGCTGGATGCGCTCAACGCCGTGGTGGTGCTGCCCCTGGTCAATGTGCCTGCGCCGTTTGCGGTGCTGGGCCACCGCATGAAGAACGGGCAACACAAGGAGTATCTGCCGGTGATCTATGGCCTGGCCATTGGTTTGCCGCTGCTGCTCATCGTGGGGCTGCTGCTGGTCAGTGCCGATGCCCTACTGAGCCGGGTGGCGCAGAATCTCTTGGCCAATTTCCATTGGAGTGAGCACTTCGGTTTTGTGATCGCCAGCTTACTGCTCACGGTTCCGCTCTTTGGCCTGCTCTATGCCCTG
Organism: Bacillota bacterium; assembly: GCA_023409755.1. GTDB lineage: Bacteria > Bacillota > Clostridia > Christensenellales > UMGS416 > JAEYRA01. Next base: position 17,495 of record JAEYRA010000014.1, on the reverse strand, counting down.
CGGCATGGCCGGGTGAGCAACACCCTTGCGCAGCCGCGCAAAACACGGGTCGCCGACGCGCGCCTTTTTGGCACCGCCATGGCACTCGTCAATGCCGCCTACCTCCTGTTCATCCTCGTGCAGTTCGGGTATCTGTTTGGCGCCTTCCGCAGCCTCCTGCCTGTGGGGTTCACCTACGCCGACTACGCCCGTCGGGGTTTTGGTGAGCTGGTCGTCGTCATCGTGCTCAACCTTATCGTACTGGGTTTGTCGTTTGTGCTGAGCCGGCGAGAAGGTGCCGGGAGGCGTTTCCTCACGGCGATGGAGACGGCACTGGTGGCGCTGACACTGCTGCTGTGCGCCTCAGAGCTGGCCAAGATGGCGCTCTACATGGATGCCTACGGGCTGACCCAGCTGCGTGTATACGTCACCTGGTTCATTGTGCTGTGCGCGGTCTTTTTTGTGGCGCTTGGCATCAAGCTGTACCGTCCGTCGTTCCGGCTGCTGCGCTTCTGTGCAGCGTTCTTCGTCGGCTGGTACCTAGCGCTCAACCTGGCGGACATGGACGCCCGCATTGCCCAGTACAACGTGGCGGCCTACCAGCGCGGGCAGACCAATGCCGTCGACATAGAAACGCTGTACAACCTGTCGGACTCGGCCATTCCCTACCTGGCACTGCTGCTGGACGACCAGGATACCGATGTAGCCAAAGAGGTGCGGGCGGCGCTCGCCGCCGGTGCCGGCATCCGCACCCAAACCCAGTGGGAAACGGCAACGCTGGCACGGTGGCGCGGGCAGGCCGTTTTGGCACAGCACGGCATTGCATATTCGCCCAATGCGGAATGGAACTACGTGGACCCTGACGAGAACGGCACTGACTCGCAAGCCGAAGGTGAATAATCCAGTTCAATTCAAAAACATAGAAAATCGTAACATCGGATACGGAATGTTCATTCTCGGTCCGTTACAATGACACCATCGAAAGTAACGACGGAGGAATGAACATGAAGCGCAACATTATTGTGATAGACGAAGAGAAATGCAACGGCTGCGGGGTGTGCGCCTCGGCCTGCCACGAAGGCGCCATCCAGATGATCGATGGGAAGGCCCGCTTGGTGAGCGAAAGCTATTGCGACGGCCTTGGGGCCTGCCTGCCCCACTGCCCCACCGGGGCCATCACCATGGAGGAACGGGAGGCCGCAGCCTTTGACGAGACCGCCGTGGCCCAGCACATGACTACCAAGACAGCGCCAGCCCCCGCACCCGTCCAGCACATCCACGGCGGCGGCTGCCCGGGCTCGCGGCTGCGCACCTTTGACGCGCCGGCCGCACCCAAGGCGGAGGAACCGGCCGCCGGCGAACGACCATCGGCCCTGCGCCAGTGGCCCTGCCAGATCCGCCTGGTGCCGGTCAATGCACCTTATCTGCAGGGTGCCAACCTGCTCATTGCTGCGGACTGTACGGCCTTTGCCAACGCCAATGTCCACAGCCGTTGGATGCGCAACCGAATTACCCTCATCGGCTGCCCGAAGCTGGATGATGTGGATTACAGCGAGAAGCTAGCCGACATCTTCCGCCAGAACGACATCCAGTCCCTCACCATCCTGCGCATGTCGGTGCCCTGCTGCGGCGGCATCGCACAGGCAGCCAAGCGGGCCATGGCCGATGCCGGCGTGATGATCCCCTGGCAGATTGTGACCATCGACGTCAACGGTGACGTACTGGAGTAACGAATTCTGTACCAACCATCAAGCGCTTAGCGGCTTCCTGTCTCTTTGTGACGGGCAGCCGCTTTCGTTGTCGCACTTCTGCCTGCATTTGACAGGCGAATCAGAAGTGTATACAATCATTCCAACCGTAGGGTAGTGAACCTAAAACGCGGCCAGATAGGGTTAATAATGCTGACTGCATACATAAAGATTGACATTGAAGTATTTTCCTTCCTCATATTGCTGATGATTCGCCTGAATCATGGATTCCATCGTCATGAGCGAATCGGATACACGCGTGCCTATCTGTTGCTTTTGGAGTGCGTGCTGCTCCAGACCGGTCTTGACATCGTCAGCGTGCTGCTCAATGGCATCAACACTCCCAATGCCATACTGGCCGCCCATGCCGTCAACTGGCTTGGGTATACGCTCGACCCGCTTGTCGGGTTGTTTTGGCTGTACTACGTCATCCTCCGCACCAACACAAATCATCCCTCGCCCGCAAAACGATGGCTGCTGTGGTTGCAGCCCATCATCGTCACTAACCTAATCCTGGTTACCATGAATCTGTGGACTGGTTGGTTTTACTCCATCGACGAGTTTGGTTACTACCACCGAGGGCCCTACCTCCCCGTCCATACCATTCTGTCCTACTTCTCGTTGCTCACTAGCTTTCTACACCTTGTGCTGCATCGCAAGCAAGTGAAGCGCGGCCATTTGTTCACCATGATTTCGTTCACCCTGCTGCCAATGGTCGGCATGGTCATGCAGTACTATCACTATGGCGTGTTGACCATTTGGCCGTGCATCACACTTGGACTGCTCCTGGTGCAGCTCAACATGCAGAACCAACTGCTGCAGATCGACCACCTGACGGGCGTATACAATCGAAGGCAGCTTGACCGATACCTGGCCTACCGGGTGGAGAACGCTTTGGAGCATCCGTTTGCCGCCATCCTTCTGGACGTGGACAACTTCAAGACCATCAACGACACCCTTGGACACCCGGAGGGAGATGCCGCGCTGTGCAGCACCGTGCGCATCCTGCAAAGCTGCCTGCGGCGCAATGACTTCATCGCCCGGTACGGCGGGGACGAGTTTGTGCTGTTGCTGCAGGATTGCCCCAGCGACCATTGCCTGCAAGAAGTGGTGAACCGCATTTCCGATGCATTGATCAGCTACAACAATTGCGAACAACCCACCATACCCCTGTCCGTAAGCATGGGTTACGCACTTTATGACCCGCAGAGCACCCCTTCTGCTGATCACTATCTTCGCCTGTTGGACAGCCTGATGTACAAGAGCAAAGAGACTTACCGGAACAGCAACTTGACAGACTCCCGGTCGGTCAAAAGCTAAAGCCGCCGGCCATTCCCGCCGCTTTCCCATGGACTGTTACCGGATGGTCGGGTATAATGGAGGGGTCTGGAGGGCTTTACTCATGTACACACAAACAGATACTGACAAGGCAAAGCGTGCCTTTCTCATTTTCCTCATTGGGTACACCGTGTTTGCCGTGCTTTGCGTGGCATTGCTGGTGATGGCGCTGACCACCCGACTGGTGTGGCTCAACGTTCTTTCCACCTTTGTGCTGGCCGCCGGTTCAGTTTTTTTGTGGGGCTTATTCGGAATCAGGATCATCATCTGGCGGCGTTTCCTGCGCGATCTTGTCATCGGTACGGAACACGAGATTGCCGGTGAAATTGGTAGCATTGAGGAAGAAACCGCCCACAAGGACGGGCTGGACTGCCGTGCCGTCCACCTGTTGACTGGAGAGGAGTCGGACAAAGCCGGCGGCCGCATCCTGTATGTGGAGCTGTCCCGCTTCCCCCTCCCCATTGCCCCAGGGCAGAAAATTCGCTGCAAACTCTTCGGCAATTTCGTGAAGGACTTGCGCATTGAGGAGGAGGCGAAATGACCGGAACTGGCTGCATTCTGGTCTGTGTCACCCGGCAGGTGTCCTGCGAACGGTTGATCCGAAGGGGGTCCGATCTCGCCCATCAGGCCGGCGCGGCGCTCGATATTCTGCACGTGGCTGCTAACGGCACCAACCTGCTGGGTAACCCCAGCGAGGGCGAGGCGTTGGACTACCTCTTCACCACCGCAAAGGAGCACGGTGCGGAACTGAGCGTGCTGCGCAACGACAATGTTGCGGAGACCATCGCACGCATCGCCCGTGAACACCACGCGCAGGCTGTCATCCTGGGTGAATCACGCCAAAACAGCAAAGAAGACGGGGGTGTCATTTGGCAGCTGCGGGCCCTGCTGCCCGACGTGCCGGTGCACATCATCGCATCGCTGGAGTAACCCACGCCGACCGAGAGGATGTTTCATGTCCATCACCATCGTCAATGACGCCACTTGCTACGACCCGTGGCAGAATCTGGCGACCGAGGAATGTCTGCTGGCCGCCTGCGGCCCCGACGACCTTCTTCTTTTTTTGTGGCAGAACGCCAATACCGTTGTCATTGGCCGCCACCAGAACCCCTGGCAGGAATGCCGCCATGAACTGCTGGCCCAGGAGGGCGGCAAGCTCGCCCGGCGCATCACCGGCGGCGGCGCTGTCTATCACGACCTCGGGAATCTCAATTTTTCGTTCATCGCCGGAAAGGATCGCTACTGCCTGGAGGACAACCTGGCGGTGGTGCTGGCGGCCGTTCGCTCCCTGGGGGTGGAAGCTGCCTTCTCGGGCCGAAACGACATCCTGGCCGAGGGCAGGAAATTCTCCGGCAACGCATTTGCCCACCGTGCCAATGCCTCGCTGCACCACGGCACACTGCTGGTATCCGCTGATATGGAGCGCCTGAGCCGCTACCTGCAGGTACCCCCGCAGAAGATGGTTTCCAAAGGCATCCAAAGCGTGACCAGCCGGGTGGTGAACCTGAGTGCCCTGCAACCGGCTATCACCGTGGATGGCCTGCGGCAGGCGTTGTGCCAGGCCTTTTTGAAGGCCCACAACACTGCCGTCACCTGCCCGGCAGCCGAGCTCGTGGACGCAGAACTGCTGCGCAACGCCCATGAGCGCCAGCAAAGCTGGGAGTGGCGATTCGGCCAGACCCCTCGCTTCGACGTGACGCTGACCACACGGTTCCCCTGGGGCGGTGTGGATCTTCTGCTCAATGCCCGCGACGGACGGGTGACCCAAGTCCAGTGCTTCTCAGACGCCATGGACGAGGGCTTCATCGCCGAACTGCCGGCACTGTTCACGGGCCTCCCCTACTCCCTGGCTGCACTGGCTCAGGCCCTTCGCCGGGCATACCCCGCCCGACAGGAAGCCGCCGATCTTGCCGCTTGGCTGGATGCACAAGAGGCGCTGTAACCAAATCAATCCAAAAATGAGTAACGGAGGGTGCGCATATCCTTTCCGATTTGGGGGACAGTAAAGTTAAAACACCGGAAAGGATGAAAACCAATGGACAATCGACGCAACAATGATTTGGACAATCGGAACGACAACCGTTTGGACGAGCAGAAGAGGCAGGAGCTTGACCAGCTGCGCCGCCAGCAGGAACAGCGCAACCGTGACAACCTGAACAACAACCGAAATAACAATAACAACAACAGAAACAACCAGGACAACTGCAACGACCGCAACAATCTGGACAACTAAGCATCAACAAAAGGCCGGAATCGCATAGCGATTCCGGCCTCTTGTTGTCGTTCAGTCGTTGTTGTCCACCAATGTGCCGATGGCTTCCCCACGGGCCGCACGCAGGATGTTCTCCGGCGGCTCCAGGCCAAAGACAACGATCGGAATCTTATTGTCCATGCAAAGTGAGATGGCGGTGGTGTCCATCACCGCAAGACCGCGATTGATGACCTCCAGATAGCTGATGCGCTCAAATCGTTTGGCATCCGCGACTTTACGCGGGTCGGCGTCGTACACCCCATCGATGTTCTTGGCAAGCAGGATGGCGTCAGCCTCAATCTCCGCCGCCCGCAGCGCCGCCGCCGTATCGGTGGAGAAGAACGGGTTGCCCGTGCCGCAGCCAAAGATGACAATACGGCCCTTCTCCAGGTGGCGCATGGCGCGCCGGCGGATGTAGGGCTCGGCGAACTGGCGCATCTCGATGGCAGTCTGCACCCGCACCGAAGCCCCCTGCCTCTCCAGCGAGTCCTGCAGGCCCAAGGCGTTGATGGTGGTGGCCAACATGCCCATGTGGTCGGCGGTGGTGCGGTCCATGTTGGTGCCCTGGCGCCCGCGCCAAAAGTTGCCCGCACCCACCACGATGCCCACCTCCACACCGCTCTGGCTGAGCGCGATGATGTGCGCACCCACGCGGTCCAGCGTCTCGGGCGAAATGCCGAAGCCGCTTTCGCCGGCGAGCGCTTCCCCGCTCAGCTTCAGCATAACGCGCTTGTATCGAATGGCGTTCATGACCGATTCCTCCTGTCGTTGTTGCGTGAAAAAGGGGAACACCGCGCGGTGTTCCCCCAATGAACGGCTTTTTACTTGCCCATCTGAGCGGCGACTTCCTCAACGAAGTTATCCTGGCGCTTCTCCAGCCCCTCGCCCATTTCGTAGCGAACGAAGCGGCGGATGGAGATCTTTTCACCGATCTTGGCGACCTGCTCGGCCAGAACGTCCTTAACGGCCTTGTCCTGGTCCTTGATGAAGGGCTGCTCCAGCAGGCAGACATCCTTAAAATACTTCTGGATGCGGCCTTCGACCATCTTGTCGACGATCTTCTCGGGCTTGCCCTCGCCCAGGGCCTGGGCGCGCAGAATCTCGCGCTCATGGTCCAGCTCGGCGGCGGGAACCTCTTCGGGTGCCACGTACAGCGGGCGGGATGCGGCCACCTGCATGGCCATGTCCTTGACAAAGAGGCGGAAATCGTCGGTGTTGGCGACGAAGTCGGTCTCACAGTTGACCTCGATGAGCACGCCGATTCGACCGCCCATGTGGATGTAGGACTCGACGAGGCCCTCGGCGGCAATGCGGCCGGACTTCTTGGCCGCAGCGGCAAGTCCGCGCTCACGCAGGATGTCAACGGCCTTCTCCATGTCTCCATTGGCGTCGGTCAGGGCACGCTTGCAATCCATCATGCCGGCGCCGGTCTTCTCGCGCAGCTCTTTCACGTCCTGGGGTGAAATCATGCTATTTCCTCCGTTTCGGTTTGCAATCCTCTGACTCGTTCCTTATTCTGCGGCGACCGCTTCGGCGGCGGCGGGGGCTTCCACCACTTCGGGCTTGGCGTCCTCAGCCACCTCAGCGGCGGCGGGCGCGGCGGCCTGAGCGGGCTCATTCTGCTCACCCTGGTGGCCTTCAATCACGGCGTCGGCCATGCAGCCCACGATGAGCTTGATGGCGCGAATGGCGTCGTCGTTGCCGGCGATGATGTAATCGACCTCATCCGGGTCGCAATTGGTGTCCACAATACCCACAATCGGAATGCCCATCTTGCGGCCTTCGGCGATGGCAAGGTGCTCCTTGCGGGGGTCCACGACGAACATGGCGTCGGGCATCTTGGTCATGCCGGCCACGCCGCCCAGGTTCTTCACGAGCTTCTCACGCTCACCCAGAAGCTTAACGACTTCCTTCTTGGGCAGCACTTCAAAATCGCCCTTCTCCTCCATCTCGAAGAGACGGTTCATGCGGTTGACGCGCTGGCGCATGGTGCGGAAGTTGGTGAGCATGCCGCCAAGCCAACGGCTGTTGACAAAGAACATGCCGCAGCGCTTGGACTCGGCCTCGATGGCTTCCTGCGCCTGCTTCTTGGTGCCGACGAAGAGGATGGAGCCGTTCTTCTCCGCGATGGAGCGGACGAAAGCGTAGGCAACGTCCATCATCTTGACGGTCTGCTGCAGGTCGAGGATGTAAATGCCGTTGCGCTGGGTGTAGATGTACGGCTTCATCTTGGGGTTCCAGCGGCGGGTCTGGTGACCGAAATGCACGCCGGCTTCGAGTAACTGCTTCATGGAAAGGACTGCCATTGGGTTCCTCCTTGTTCCTCCCACATGCGATGGATTTCCTCCGGTGACCGCATTGCGGCAGGATCGAAGGATCGACATGGGTGCGTAATGCGGGAAACAGTATAGCACGCCCGCTCACCGTTTGCAAGAAAAAACCAGAACAAACGGCATGTTTTCCGGGTCTTTCGGGGTCATTCCAGCCCCAGAAGCACCGGCAATTGACGCAGACTTGTGATGGTATGGGCGGCACGGGTCTTCGTGCGAAGGAAAGGACTGCCTGGGCCGGCAAACAGACAGGCGTCGACGCCCGCGTCCACCCCCGCCAGCACGTCAATCTCCCGGTCGCCAACGGCCAGCACCTCCCGCGGGTTCAGGCCGTATTTGCCCAGCAGATACCGGTTGGCCTCGCCGCTGGGTTTGAGGGCGAACCCATTGGACTTGGTCACAATCTCCTGGAAGAGCGGCGCAAGCCCAGCCCGCTCCACATACTTCAACGTAGAGTCTCCCCGATGGGTGACGATGAAATTCATGCCACGGCCGTTTTGACCCACCGCCTCCAGCACCTCCCGCGCAAAGGGGAAGGGCACAATGGAATCATCGGGCAGCGTGGAGCCAAAGGCATGGTATGCCGCCAGCAGGGCGTCGTGCTCCAGGCCGTGGAGTTGGGCATAATGATCGACTGCCTCGCCAATGGAGAGCTTTGTCCAACCAAGCACCTCCTCCTGGGGTGCGTTCACGCCAAACTCAAGAAGCGCCCGCCCCATCGCCCGGGCAATGTGGGGGTAGGAATCGAAGAGTGTGCCGTCAAAATCCCAGATCAAGTGCCGATATGCCATGGTTGGCCTCCTTCTTTGGTGGGTGTATGCGCCCGCGCCGGCACACCGCCAGCAGTACGTTGGAGTGCTCGGGGGTGTCCTGGGTGGGCCAGGCCCACAGCCGGGCAAAGAACACCTGTGCCTCCGGCGTTTGTGCAAAATAGCCGTCCACCATATCCGGTGATGCGCCAGTGTCCCGCCGCCAGCTCTCCATGTTGGCGCGGCAGACGTTGCTGGTGGGCTGCCCCAGCCACTTCTCCACCCCAAAGCCCGCTGCGGCCAGCGTCACCGCCAGTTCCTTTTGCTCATAAAGCCGCAGATGGTAGGGGTTGCAGGGCCTGCCCTGCTCATCCACCGGCTCCCAGCCTACCTTGGGTACGCTCAGAAGCAGCGTACCGCCGGGCCGCAGCACCCGGTGAAACTCCTGCAGCAGCAGGGTTTCCTGCTCCACATGCTCCAGCGTCTCAAAGCACACAACGGCGTCCACGCTGCCATCGGTGCAAAAGGGTAAACCGGCATTGAGGTCAGCCTGCCGGAATGCCACGCCTGCTTCCGGCTCACCCTGCCAGGGGGTGCGATCCACGGCCAGCACCTGCCGCCCGTCTCGCGCCAGCACCCGGCTGCCATAACCCGTGCCGCAGGCGCAGTCCAGCACCCGGGTGAGCCGCCGCTTGCCGGTGAGCTGCACCGCCCACAGGTAGCGCCCAAGGTGTTCCGTGCGCACGAAAAGATTGGCGCTGGCCCGGTCATGGGGGTCGATCGATTCGGGTTCGCGGTGCATGGGCATGCCTCCTCGTCCCCCAAGTGTACCGCAGCTGCCAACGCCTGGCAACCACAGGCACCCCCCGCCGCACGGCAGGGGGTGACCCGCAATGTTTTGGTTAATTCGCGTACCCCTCCAACGCCAGGGAAAAACAGCAACCCTTACAGGGCCATGATGCGGGCCTCCCCGCTGCCGGCGCTGTTGCGTGTGCCGACGATGCGCTGTGCGTTTTTCATCAGCTCCTGCTTCGCCTGGTCAGGGGTGATCTTGGGCTGCTGCTGATAGAGCAAAGCCGCCAGCCCCGCCACCAGTGGCGTGGACACCGATGTGCCCGACATGGTGGTGTAAAACTGAGAGGGCTTTATGAGCCGTCGTCCCGGCTGATACGTGACCTCCGCATTGGTGGAGACAATGTTGACGCCAGGGGCGACAAGATCGGGCTTGGGCCGCTGGTTCACAGGGCCGCGGCTGGAGAAGTCAGCCACGGTGTCGTCGTTGACCGCTGGGGTACGGTGGTCATCGCTGGCCCCAACAGTCAGCAGCGTCCGGCTGGTGCCGGGCACGGTGATTGTCATGGGCGAAGGACCCTCGTTGCCCGCGGCCACCACCACCGTGATGCCCTGCCGCCAAAGCTGTTCAGCACCCCGCTCCATGGCGTCGTCACGGCTGAAAGTCGTGACCGACGCGCCCAGAGACAGCGACGCGACTTTGATGTGATAGCGCTCATGGTTGTCTGCCACCCATTGCATGGCCGTCAGCACGTCGCTGGTCCTGCCACCGCCGTCCCGATCCATCACCTTTAGCGCGACGATGTCCGCATCCGGCGCAATGCCGCGGTATAACCCGCCCGATTCGCGCCCGTTGCCCGCCGCCACACCCGCCACAAAGGTGCCATGCCCGTTGTCGTCGTAGGGGGCGTTCCGTCCATTCACGATGTCCACAAAGGCAGCGATGCGGTTCCCGGGCATCGTGAAATCAGGGTGGGGGTAAATGCCCGTGTCGAGGATGGCGATGCCCACCCCCTGCCCCCGAATACCACTGGCATGCATGGCGTCGGCGCCCACCGCTTTGGTGGCGATGTTCATCTGCGCCTGCACGTCAATGTCGGCGGCAATGTAGCTGATGTTCTTGCGCAGGGCCAGCTTTTCAATCATGCCGGCCGGCAGCTCCACAATATATCCGTCGATGAGGGGTAGTTCAGCCGTCACCTTGACTCCCAGCTTCTCCAACGCGGGACGGCATTGTTCATATTCTTTGGTGTACAGAATCACCTTGAAGGGTTCGTCCGAGTGAATGATGACAGCATTGCGCACCTCGGGGTCGATCTTGCGGATGTATTTCCGTTTCAAGCAAATCACCTCTCTATGTAACCGCGGTGCGCGGCCGCCGGGCCTACCCCCGGCGCAGGTAGCGGACCAACTCGTCCAGCTTCTTCTTCTGCCCAGCGTTGAGCATGGGCTTGAGGGAATCGGCGAAGGAGTCGAGCTCCCCGCTTTTGACCCGGTCACGCACAGAATGGTCGCCTTTGAGGCGATCCAGTTCCCGCATGAGTTCGCCCACATCCTTGTCTTTGTATTGATCCACCTTGCTCTTCAGGAACTCCATCTGGGCCTGCTGGTCGCCTGTCATCTTGTCCGGCGTGCCGCCCTTTTTGTTGAGCATATCCTTCAGGCTCTTTTCCTTCATGGTTCGACCTCCCGCTGCTGCTACTTCATCTATATTCCCGCTCCGGGGCGTCTGCCACAGATGATCCATCGATGCCCTCCTGGCGGCCAGGCACCACGGCGTATGGTAAACAGTCACCCTATACTACTTCCCAAATGCTCAGCAATGCTCATAAAACGGATACTTTATGGAGGCAAACGCCGTTGCGCACGCCTGCGGCTGTACACAGGCTGTGGCCTTTGGGTGCGGCCCGGCATAGAATATCCTACGGGACAGTGTGAAACAGGAGGGTTCAACCATGAGTGATACGATCTATCCGGCGCTGCCGGGAGGGAATGAGAAACCCGCCGTGGAAGGCGTCGTACATAAGGCCGCTTCGCATCCGCCCCAACGGCCCGTGCAGCGGCAGGGTCTGGCCGGCCTGTTGCCGTCGCTGGGCAGCGGGGGCATCCCGGTGCTGCCGCTGGTGGTAGCGGTGGGGGCCATGCAACGGGGTCGTGGGGGGATCATGACCCAGCGAAGCCGCCCTGCCGCAAAAGCAGCGCCTGCCGCCTTGCCCGCGCCGGTACCGGTGCCCCAACCGGAGCCCGCGCCTGCCAAGCCGGCCCAGCGGCACCGCCAGCGCACCCAGCCAGCGGCCGAGCCCGCCCCCGTGGTGGAGATGGTTGCCCAGCCGGTGGAGCAGCCCGCCCCACGCCCGATGCGGCCCGCGGCGCCCCCGGTCGATGTGCGCAGCCTGCTCAACGACCTGTCGGGCTATCTCCCGGCCAGCTCGGGGGCGTCGGCCGCCCGTGCCGCCCGACTCATGGGCTTGGCGGATGAGATTCGCTCCCTGGGACAGCAAGACCCCTCGACGATGATTTCGTCCTTCACCAAACCCATCGACCGGCACATGGGTATCCTCAACGCCCTGGGGCGCAACGTGCCTGGCGCGTCCAACCTGGGGCAGGTAAGCCAGGTGCTGGGCATGGTCAACGGCCTGCGCAACGCCGGCGGCGGGCTGGGCGCCCTCAGCAGCTTGGGGAACCTGGGCAGCGTGCTGGGCAATATGAGCGCGATGAACACCCCAACCCCGCCCCGACCGCTGGAGCTGAAACGCCCGCCCAGCCAGGGTGACGGGCTGAAAGACACGGTGACGCGGCTTCTCAACGGAATGGACGACAAGCAGAAAGCATCGATCATGGATCAGGCTCGCAACTTTCTGGGCAAATGAACCACCTCACGGCGGCCGCTCTGCGGTCGTCGTTTTGTCTTCCCAACGAAACGCGGCGGGCCATATGGTCCGCCGCATTGCTGTGATGTCGCTTGTTTGTGTGGAGTTACAGGGGCCGCTCGCCCCGGGCACTGAGCACCGACGCCGCGGTGGCTGGGTAAGCGGCCGGACGCGCCGTATCCTCCGGCAGGAAGGCCCCGCCGTCACTCAGGATATCAAAGAAATGCCGCACGGGGATGACCTGAATGCCCATGGTCTCGAAGTTCTGCTGCCAGTTGGAGGCCGGGATGTAGGCCCGGGCAGCCCCGGCAGCCTGGGCGGCCTTGAGCTTTGCCGGTACCCCACCCACCGGGTACACGTCGCCGCGGATGGACATCTCCCCCGTCAGCGCCAGCAGATTGTCAACCTTCGCCCCGGTGATGGCCGAATAAAGTGCGCAGGCGATGGAGAGCCCCGCCGAGGGGCCGTCCACCGGCACGCCGCCGGGGAAATTGATGTGGATGTTGTAATCGGCGGTGTCGATGCCCACCGTGGAGCGCAGCATGGTGCAGACATTCTCCACACTGGCACGCACGGCACTCTTGCGGCGCACCATGTGGCCGGGGGAGCCCATCTCCTCCTCCTCCAGCACGCCGGTCAGGCTGAGGTGCCCGGTGCCGGCCGCCACCCGGCTGGCGATGGCCTCAATGGTCATGACCGCACCCTGCTGGGGCCCGCAGACCGCCATGCCGTTGACAACGCCAACGGTCGGCTTCTTGGGCACCCTTACCTTGCGGCTGGGACTGTAATCGCCGTTGTTCAGCACCCACTCCACATCCGCCATGGAGATGGACTCCCGCCCCTCGCTCATGGCAAGGCCTGCCGCCATCTGCACGATGTTGACCGCGTCGCGCCCATTGGCCGAATACTGCCCCACAGCCTCGGCACAGCCTTCCTCCAGCGGCACGGCGGCCTTGGCTGACGCACCCCAGGCGATTTGCGAGAGCTCCTCAGCCTCCAGCGGGCGGAAGAACACCTCCACGCACCGGCTGCGGATGGCGGGCGGCATGTCCTGTGGGTTGCGGGTTGTCGCGCCCACCAGGCGGAAATCCGCAGGCAGCCCGTTCTTGAAGATGTCATGGATGTAGGAGGGACTGTTGGTGTCGCTCTCACTGTAGTAGGCGCTCTCAAAGTACACGCGACGGTCCTCCAGCACCTTGAGGAGCTTGTTCATCTGGGTGGGGTGCAGCTCACCGATTTCATCAAGGAACAGGATGCCGCCGTGGGCCTTGGTGACCGCGCCGGGCTTAGGTTGGGGCACGCCTGCCACGCCCATGGCTCCCGCCCCCTGGTAGATGGGGTCGTGTACCGAGCCGATGAGCGGGTCAGCGATGCTTCGCTCATCAAAGCGCACGCAGGTCGCGTCCATCTCAATGAAGCGGGACTCCCGCCCGAAGGGCGAGGCGCGGTTGGCCCGGGCTTCGCTGAGCACCAGGCGCGCGGCACAGGTCTTGCCCACCCCAGGCGGGCCATAGATGAGCACATGCTGGGGGTTCGGGCCGCAGAGAGCCGCCCGCAGGGCCTTGATGCCCTCCTCCTGGCCGATGATCTCCTGCATGTGCTGGGGGCGAACCTTCTCGCTCAGGGGCTTGGTCAGCGCAATCTGCCGCAGGTGCGCCAGCTTCTCCATCTCCTTGCGGCTGTCGTGGGTCACCGCCGTACGGGTGCTCTGCTGGCTTTTGAGCTGAAACATAAAATACACACCAATGACGATGCTGAAAAAGAGCTGTACTGCGATCATGAGCACTTCCATGGGCATTCCTCCGTACCTTCTGGCGACGATAGTATGTGTGCCCACCCCATGGAAAACACTTTCGGAAACTGGCTGTACTGGCGTAATTTGGCTATTGAGCCACCTTGGCCTCCCAACCATTCCACAATGGGATTGCATGTCCGATTCTATTCTGCTATACTAAACGCCCTTTCCAAAAAAAGACAACGAAATAGACGCCATGGGAGGTGCTTATGCCACAGATTGAGGTGGACGGCCTCAGCATGCAGTATCGCGTGCCTGTGCGACCCGATGGGCGCTTTGGCGCGCTGCGGGGGCTGGTGCGGCGGCAGGTGCGCACGGTGGACGCCCTGCGCGACGTGAACTTCGCCATCGAAGCGGGCGAGATGGTGGGGTACATCGGCCCCAACGGCGCAGGAAAGTCGACAACGGTTAAGGCGCTCTCGGGTATCCTCACCCCCACCGGCGGGCGGGTGTCGGTGCTGGGCCGCACACCCTGGCGGCAGAGGCGGGAGCACGTGGCCCACATCGGCGTGATGTTTGGCCAGCGCACCCAGCTCATGTGGGATCTGCCGGTGCGTGACAGCTTCGACCTGCTGCAACACATCTACCGGGTGGAACCCGACCGCTACCGCCAGCGGCTGGAGCGGCTGACGGCCATGCTTGCCATCGACGGGACGCTGCTCTCCCAACCGGTGCGGCAGCTATCACTGGGCCAGCGGCAGAGGTGCGACATCGCCGCGGCGCTGCTGCACAGCCCGTCCATCCTGTTCCTCGACGAGCCCACGCTGGGGCTGGACGCCCCCAGCCGGCTGGCACTGCGGGCGTTCCTCAAGGACCTCAACCGCGAGGAAGGGCTGACGGTGCTGCTGACGACCCACGACATGGATGACATCGCCGCGCTGACCGGCCGGGTCATCTTCATCGCCCAAGGAAAGCTCCTGTTTGACGGCGGCTTCGGGGAGCTGAAGCGCACCGCCGGAGCCCAGCGCCAGCTGGTGCTGGAGGATGGCGCCTTCCCCCGCTGCCCCCTGCCTGCCGGCGCGGCATGGGGGGATGAGGACCTCCCCACCGTGCGCTTCGACCCCGAGAAGCTCTCGGCCGGTGCGCTGTTGGAGGCATTGGGCCACCATGGCTCCCCCGGGCAGTTCCGGGTGGAGGAAGGCTCGGTCGATGAGATCATCGCGCGGCTCTACGCCCGGGCCGCCGGGGGTGAGGCGTGAGCCCCTCGATAGCCGCGTCGTGGTTCGTGGCCCGGTTCCGCGCGGGGCTGCAATACCGCGCCGCGGCCTGGGCCGGCGTGTCCACCCAGCTCGTCTTTGGCTTCGCGCGGGTGATGATTGTACTGGCATTCTTCCGCGCGGGCAGCGCCGACCAGCCCATGACCGCCGCACAGGCCGTCAGTTACATCTGGCTGGGCCAGCTCTTCCTGCGCTTGATGCCCTGGGGGTTGGAGGAACTGGACGCCGAGGTGCGCACCGGGCAGATCGCCTACAACCTCCTGCGCCCCACATCGCTGCTGGCGCAGTACTTCGTGCGGTCGCTGGCGGCCTGCGCGGCGGCGGTGACACTGCGGGCGCTGCCCATGCTGCCGGTGACCATGCTGCTGCCGGGGGATTACCGCCTTCTGCCGCCAACGCTCCTGGGTGGGGCGATGTTTACCGTCACCATCCTGGGTGCGGCGGTGCAGTCGGCAGCAGTCAACTGCGTCATGGCCATGGTCTGCTTTCGTTCTGTCACCGGCGACGGCATCCGCCTCATGGTTCGTACGCTCACCATGCTGCTGGCCGGCAACATCCTGCCGGTTCCCCTGCTGCCCGACGGGCTTCAGACCCTGCTGTTCCTCAATCCATTTGCTGGTCTCTCCGACCTCCCCTGCCGTCTGTGGACCGGTGCGCTGGACCCTGCCATGGGGCCGGCGGTGCTGGCGCTGCAACTGGGGTGGACGGTCGTCATTCTGGCGCTGGCCCGCTGGGTCATGAACCGCAACCTTCGTTCGCTCTGCATCCTGGGAGGGTAAGCATGGAAACACTCCGCATGTATTGGATCTACCTCAAACTCTCCATCAAGGGACAGTGGCAGTACCGGGCCAACTTCGTGCTGGTGTCGGTGGGCGTGTTCCTGGGCAACATTCTGGACGCACTGGGGCTGTGGGCATTGTTTGAGCGCTTTGGAGACATCCCCGGCTGGACGCTGGCAGAGGCCATGGTGCTCTACGGCCTGGTCAACGTGACCTTCGCGCTGGCCGATACGCTCTGGCGGGGATTTGACATCTTCAACCGGTTCATCCAGAACGGCGAGCTGGACAGGATGCTGCTGCGGCCCCGTCCGCTGCCGCTGCAATTGCTGGGGGCGGAGTTCCGCATCAACCGCGTGGGGCGGCTGGCTCAAGGCGTGCTGGTGCTGGCACTGGGCCTCGCCGGGGTCAATGTGGCCTGGTCGGCGGCCCATGTTCTCCTGTTGCTCTGGGCCATCTGTGGCGGCATCCTCCTCTTTGGCGGCATGTTTGTGCTGCAGGCCACCCTGAGCGTGTTTTCGGTCGAGTCCATCGAAATGATCAACGCCATCAGCTACGGCGGCGTCTACGTTGCCGCCTACCCCATGGAGGTGTATGGCGACGCCTTCCGCAAGTTCTTCACCTATGTGGTGCCGTTGGCGGCGGTGGTGTACCTGCCGGTGTGCGCACTGCTGGGGAAGGGCGTGACGATGGGAGCCGCCTTCCTGTGGCCGCTGGCTGGCGCATTATTTCTAACGGTGTCGTTTCTTGTCTTTTATCGTCTGGGGCTGCCGCGCTACGCCTCTGTTGGCGCATAAAGGGTACACTAAAGTGTAAAGTTTTCCCATTTCTCAATTGAAATACGCCACAACAGGTACTATACTATTCATCAAACATCAAGAAAGTGTGATAGAATGGCAGTTCGCCCAAGGTTCTTGGGGGAGATGCTGGTGGATGCCCGTCTCATCACCCGCGGCCAGCTGGACGAAGCCCTTGCCCTGCAAAAGGAGAACGGCAGGCGCATTGGTGATATCCTGAAGGAGCGCCAGTGGGTCACTGAGCAGCAGATCACTGAAATGCTGGAATTCCAGCTTGGCATCCCCTACATCGACCTCAACACGGTATCCATCCCTGCGGAACTGGAACAGCTTGTGCCCTCGCAAGTTGCGCTGCGCCATACGCTGGTGCCCGTGCGACGGGAGGGCAACCGGCTCTTTGTGGCCATGGAGGACCCGCTCTCCATCGTCGCTGTCGACGACGTGAGGACGGTCTCAGGCCTGGATGTGCAGCCCATGCTGGCTCGCGGCCCGGCCATCGTCACGGCGATGAACAAACTCTACGGCAGCAAGCAGGCCACCCGTGCGCTGGAGGACTTCGTACGCGAAGGAACGCCGGATGCAGCGGACCTGGGGAACGCTGCAGACCTTGCCGATGGCGTCAATGCTGCGCCCATCGTGCGGCTGGTCAACTCCCTGCTGGAGCAGGCGGCCAACGCCCGCGCCAGTGACATCCACATCGAACCGGGCTTGACCGAAGTGCGCGTGCGCTTCCGCGTCGACGGCTCGCTGATACAGGTGCTGACCACGCCCATGAACGCCCACGCGGCGATGATCGCCCGCATCAAGATCATGAGCAACCTGGACATCGCCGAGCGCCGCCGGCCCCAGGACG
>JAEYRA010000158.1 GCA_023409755.1 Bacillota bacterium | reverse complement strand
CCGCTGTAAAAGTAGACGCCCTCCAGGATGTAGTTGGCCACAACGGTGCGCACCAGGTGGTAGGGGCTCTTCTCCCGCTGGAAGGCGTTGTACTGCTCGCCGATGAACGTGTTGCGGCGCAGCAGGTGCTCGTCATCCTTCCACTGGTAGAGCACTTCGTCGCGCTGCTGTGGCTCACAGATGGTGTCGAGCATATAGCTGTAACTCTGGCTGTGGATGGCCTCCTGGTAGGTCTGGATGGCCAGGCACAGGTTGACCTCGTTGGCGGTGACGTACTCCCCCACATGAGGCAGGTTCGCCGTCTGGATGCTATCAAGGAAGATGAGGAACGACAGGATCTTGTCGTAGGCCCTGCGTTCGGCGGCGGGCAGGTTGGGGTAGTCCTTCACATCGGTGGAGAGGTTGACTTCCTCCGGAATCCAGAAGTTGTTCATTGCCTGGCGGTACCAGTCGCTGGCCCAGGGGTACTTCAGGTTATTGAAGTCGTTGAGGTTCGTCGTGTCGCCCCCGATGATACGCCGATGGTTCACATCGGTGTCCCCGTTGGGGTTAAAGAGCGGCTTTTGCCGAAGCAGATCCATGTTGAGTTCCTCCTCTCTGTTTGTACGGTGCCGTTCTCAAGACGAGCATGCCACGCAGTCCTCCACTTCCAGACTCTTGCTGCGGATGTAGTAGATCGTCTTGACGCCGTGCTCAAAGGCCTGTATGTAAAGGCCCAGCACCTGGCGGAAGGTAAACTCCGTCGTGATATAGAGGTTCACGCTCTGGGCCTGGTCGATGTGGCGCTGGCGCACACCCGCCGCCCGCACCGACCAACTCTGGTCGATGTGATGGGCGTTCTTGTAGTACCAGAAGGTGTCGAGACTCAAGTCCGGGGCGACACGAGGCATGAGGCCGTTCTTCTTCTCCTCCAGGAAGAACCGGTTCATGATTGGGTCGACCCCGGCGGTGGTGCCGGCAATGATGCTGGTGGAGCTGGTGGGTGCCACGGCCAGCAGCCAGCCGTTGCGCAGGCCGTGCTGTGCCACCCGGCGGTGCAGGGCGTCCCAGTCCTCCCCCGTGTAACCTCGCTTGCTAAAGTAAGCGCCGGTCTGCCAGTCGCTGCCGGGGAAGTACTCGTAGGCACCCTTCTGGGCGGCGTTGTCGCAGCTGGCGGCAATGGCTGCGTGGTTGATGCGCTCAAAGAGGCTATCCACGAAGCGCAGGTGCTCCTCACTCTCCCAGGTGATGGCGCGCTTGGCCAGCATGTGGTGGTACCCGCTGACCCCCAGGCCGATGGGACGGTAGCGGTGGTTATTGACCTTTGCATACGGCACCGGGAAGAAGTTGAGGTCGATGACGTTATCCAGCGCCCGCACAGCGCTCTGGGTGACCTCTTCCAACTCGTTGGCATCGTCCAGGTTAATGTGCCCCAGTGATAGGCTGGCGAGGTTGCAAACCACAAAATCCCCGGGGCGGGTCACGGTGACGATAACGGTCTCGCCGTCCACCGTCTCCACCGTCTGGGACACACTCTCGATGGCGCTCATGTTCTGGGCAATCTCGGTGCAGAGGTTACTGCAATAGATCATGCCACGGTGGGCGTTGGGGTTCATGCGGTTGACAGCGTCGCGGTTGAAGGCGAAAGGCGTGCCGGTTTCCACCGCACTCTTCAGGATCAGGCGCACCAACTCCTTCAAGGGAATGACCCGCTTGTGGATGCGATCATCCTCCACGCACTCGCGGTAGCGGGCCTCCCACTCCTCCCCCCAGCTGTCCTCCAGCGCGTAGCCACGGACCGTCTGAATCTCATGGGGGCACATCAGGTACCAGCTGCCCTCCAGGTTCTCCCGCGCCATCTTCCAGAAGAGGTCGGGGTAACACACGGCCGGGAACACATCGTGGGCTTTCATGCGGTCGTCGCCGTTGTTGGTGCGCAGCTGCAGGAATTCGGGCAAATCGCGGTGCCAGGCATCCAGGTACACCGCCACAGCCCCCTGACGAACACCCAGTTGATCCACCGCCACGGCGGTGTCGTTGGCCAGCTTGATCCACCGGATGACGCCGCCAGCCGCGCCCTCAAAGCCGCGGATGGCGCTGCCGGCGGCACGCACCTTGCCAAAATAGAGCCCCATGCCGCCGCCATATTTGCTGACCTGGGCAAAGTTGTCGATGCTGCGATAGATGCCCGTCAGGCTGTCGGGCACGGTATCGATGAAGCAGGAGGACAGCTGGTGGAACGGCTTGCGGGCGTTGGCCAGCGTGGGGGTGGCCATGGTGACCTTCTGGGTGCTCAGCATGTCGTAGAAGCGGCGCACCCACCCCAGGCGGTCGGCGCTCTCCAGCATGGCCAGGTGCAGCGCGATGCCCAGGAACATCTCCTGGGGCGTCTCCAGCGGCTCGCCCTTGTGGCTGCGGATGACGTAACGGTTAAGAAGCAGCTCCAGCCCCGAATAGGTGAACAGCCGGTCCCGTCCGCTGTCCAGCAGCGTTGCCGCCTCATCGAGCTGCGCCGGTGTGTAGTGCTGCAGGATGTAGTCGCCATACAATCCTTCCGCCGTCCAGAAGGCGACTTTCTGAGCGAAGGTCTGCAGCTGGTATGCCTGCAGCGACTGGGCCAGACGCTGGCCAAACTGCAGCGCCAGCAACCGCGCGGCAATGAACTCCCACCGGGGGGCGTCCTGGGTTGTCAGCTCCACCGCGGCCTTGATGAGAGCGGAAAGCGCTTCCGTATGGGTCATGCCCGGCTTTTGGAAGCTCAGAAACTTGCCCTCCAGCCGATCCAGCGAATAAGCATCGCCGGGGTAATCGGCCTGCACGCCCCGCAGCACATCCAGCAGCTCTGCCCCGTCACCGAAGTGCCCGGCGATGCGGTGCCGTGCTGCCCGGCGCTTGCCATGCTCACTGCGGTACAGGATGTAGCTTTTGCTGACGTCGTAGTAGCCCTGCTCCATCAGCGTTGTCTCCACCAGGTCCTGGATGCTCTCCACCGACACGGGGCCGGTGAGCATCGCAATCTTCACTCCCACCTGCGCCGTCAGCGCTTGTAAGCGTGCGTCATCCACCGACTTCCCCACGCTGGCAAAGGCCTTGCCCATGGCCGCCGTAATCTTATTGGGCAGGTATTCTTCCATTCGGCCGTCTCGTTTTGTGATCTGCATCGCCCTCAGCGTCCTCCCGGTCATCCCTGGTACTCTGCCACACAAGACAAAAGCATACGTGCGGCTCATTTTGTATCGTTTACAATATTATACCACTAAATATTGTGTGTCGCAATGCACTCTGCGTAATCCGACACCGCCATACAGAAATAGAGAGCCCGGCCAAAACTTGGCCGGGCTTCTATCACCTGAACTTCTTGGATTTTTTCCGTGCCTCTATCGCTTTCTTCTTGCGACGTACGCTCGGCTTCTCATAATGCTCACGCCGACGCACTTCCTTCAGAATGCCAGAGTTCTGGCATTTCTTCTTGAAACGTTTGAGAGCACTTTCAATGGATTCGTCCTTACCAACTCGTACCTCAGACACTACAACGCCCCTTTCGTTTGGGTTACCCGCATAATTGCCATTATCGTACCATTTGCTGCGGATAACCATACTGATTATATTCGTTGTTTGGCGCTTTGTCGATGTTTATTATTGCCCTGTGACAATTTCATTCCAAAAACATTAATTAATTCTTCATCAGGGCTTCACATAAAAGCAAATGCATAAAACGACCCCGCTTTGTATGGGATTCCTGCGTGAATCACAAGCTTTCCTGCAGAGATCTTTTGAACATCCCGACATGTGTCAAGAACACCCGCAACGAATGGCATGAAAAGGCCGCTTGCAAGTCCATGCAAGCGGCCTTCCGATCGTATGTTATTGGCTTAGGCCCAAATCAACGGGCTTTTTCGGGTGGCGGTAAAACGCCAGCGCCAGGCACGCAACGCTGCACAGGATGGCGACGGCATAGTACATGTCGGTGAACCCATGGTTCAATACCCGCTGGAAGGTCCCCACAATGTCCTCTTGCTTGTCCTCCACCACCTGAATGTAGTCGGTCATCGCAGTATCGAAGTAATCCGGTATCGCAGCCTGCAGACTGGTCAAACGGCTTTGTGCATCCGTCATCCCCTCCGACATCCGAGTAAGTACGTCACCCATTTCCTGCATGGTGCTGGAAGTTTCTTTCAGGCCACCCTTCATGGCAACCATCAGGTCCTTTTCTTTTTTGACATCACTGATGAGTGGGGACAACTTCTTCTGAGCGGCCTCAATTTTCTTGATAGACGCCTTCATGGTAGAAATCTTGCCCTTCATCTTTTTTATCTGAGATTCCAAATCCGCCTTCTGGCCTTGGGCATCACTGAGCTCTGCAGCCAGCTTTTCACGCGCGGCCTTGAGACCCGTCAACTGCCCCTGAAGCGCTCCCCACACGGAGGGCGGGTCACCTGCGGCGATGGAAGCATCCAGCTGGGCCTGCACGGCAGTGATTTGTGCATCCAGCTTCGAAAGCCCCTGCTTCATTCCATCAATGCCGGCTTCGATGCCTTCCAGCGCCGGTTTCATCTGGTTGATCCCGCTGTTGATACCTTTGATGCCCTTGCGCATGCCGCTGATGGCGTCGTCCATGCCGGTCATGCCTTCGTTCATGCCGTCGAGTCCTTTTTTTACACCGTTGATGCCGGTGCTGACACCGTCTACTGCATCGGCAAGTCCGTCGATGCCCTCACCAATGCCGCCGGACGCATCGGACAGGCCGGAGATGCCATCGCCAATGCCGCTGATGCCATCACCAATTCCACTTTGGATGTCTTGAATCACAGAAGGTGTGTTCAGCTCGAACATCCGCTGGACAAGGAAGACGATGTCGCTGGTAATGGTGTTGACATCGGAGGATTGCAGCCGCTGCAGCACATCGTCAGGCAGCGTGGCGTCGTCCGACATGTTGAAACTCATCTCGTCGGGGTTCTGGAAGTCCAGCATGTCGAGATACTCGTCGATATCGCTTGCGCTCATATCACTGTTTTGATTGAGCTTCTCCCGAATTTCGGAGAAGTCCGGTGTATCCATCTTCTCAGGCATGGTGAATTTCATATCGTCGAGCCGATCAGCAAAGTCAGGATCTTTCTTGATCTTTTCATATGCCGCACGCGTTTTCTCATCCACCGCCGTAAGTTGCTTGTTCTGATCCTCCAACTTGTCGATTTGTTTCAGGAGGGAGGCCTTCAGTTCGTTTGAAAGGGTAATGTCCCCTTTGATGGCGTTCAAGTCATCCTTAATGCCGTTTGTCAGCGACTCATCCGCCTGAATCTGGATGGAGGAAACCGGAGGAAGGAGCGCCGTGATGTCATCCTGTGCGGCGGCGCCTGCCTGCGCAATGAAGCCAATCATGAGGATGGGGCCGACCGTAGTACCAATGGAACGCATCAGCGAAAGCGCGGACAGCGCCGAGTTGGACTCCTCCTTGGCGGAATTGGACAGCATCATGTAGTTGAGCGGCGTGCCCATCACGAAGCCCAGACCGGAACCCACCAATATGAGGCTGATGATTACGCTGGCAAAGTTGGCGTAGATAGTGGCATACAGCGCCAGGAACAGAGCCCCGACGATGGAGATGCCAAAGCCCAGGTACAGAATCTTTTTCGGGCCGTATTTGTCTACCAGGCGGCCGCTCATGGGGGCACCGATGCCGGCGAACAGGCCAAGGATTGTGACATAGTACCCGCCGGAGCCGGCACGGGCTTTCAGTGCGTTTTCGGCGAACTGAGGAACGAACACCATGCCCATCAGGCACATGCCAACGATAATCGCCAGCACGAAGATGATGACAACCTGCCCGTTCTTAAAATAATCGATGTTCAGCACCGGGTCAGCTGCGCGCTTCTCAACCAACCAGAAGAACGGCACAAGCACCGCGAACGCAATGAGGAACGGATACACGTTGGTCTGTGCGATTGACGCGCTGAAGTCGAAAAAGTCCAAATTGTTGAGGCCGTACAGCAGCGACATAATCATTACAACCAGCACAATCGTGCCCAGGATATCAATGCGCTGTGCGGGCAGTTTTTCACTTTTGGGAAGCGCGATGATGCCGACCAGCACCACGAAGAGGCAGATGGGCAGGTTGATGAAGAATAGCCAATGCCAGTTCTGCGTGCCCACAAGGTCGAGGATTGCGCTGCCAAGGGTAGCGCCTAAAATGTTCGCAATGCCGTATACACCGCCGACAAGGCCAAGCGCCATGCCGCGTTTTTCCTCTGGGAAACTGGTACCGAACTCCGCCGTCGCGAGCGGAACGATCCCGCCGCCGCCAATGGCCTGAATCACCCGGCCAACGATGAGCATGGGAAAGCTGTTTGTAAAGTTGGACAGACCGCATATGAGCGAGCCAGTACCAAACAACGCGATGGCTATCATATAGACGGGCTTGCGTCCTATGCGATCGGCCAGCTTGCCCAGTATGGGCATCGCGCAGGCGTATGAGAGCGTAAACGCCGTAATCATCCAAATGCCCGTCTTTTCGCCCACGCCAAGCGAGTTTTGCACCACGGTACGCGCGGGCGTCAGAATTCCGGTATCGATGGCGCCGATAAAGATTCCGAGCAGGTAGACCGCCATCACCCAACCCAAATGTTTTTTGTTTGTAGCCGCCGTCATAATGACCTCCTAAACTTCAAGTTTGAATGAGCATTGCTCATGATATTCAAAACTCAATTGATAAGCTTCTCCAACACAAACTTAAGATCATCAAAATCCGAATTTTGATCATAAGCGTAGGAGAAGAAGATACCGACAATGAAGCTGACCAAAAAAGTTTCTCTGCTTGGGTCTGCATGCCCATGAATAATACTACTGATGGTTTCACCAAGCTCAGAACGCAGCTGCTTCTTGATTTGTGTCATCTTGTCCCTTGACTCGGTTGCCAGGTCATCCGGAAACCCAAGCGCCCATAGCTGGTGAACAGACCGCATCATCTCCTTTAAATCGATGAAAATGACCTCCAGCTGGTATATCGGTGGAAGATTCGCATTGAGGGTTTGAGCCTTCATGGAGCGTTGCATTTTGTCCCAGTCATCTGACAACAGAGCGGAAAGAATCTCCTGCTTGGATTGGAAATAATTGTAGAACGTACCCGTGGCAATTCCACATTCGCGGGCGATGTCTCGAATCGCGACCTTGCTATAGCCGCATTCGATCACCAAACGCCGTGTTGTCGTCAGGATTTGCTCCTTGATGTTGTCGGGCAGGATTTTCGGCATAGTCAACCCCCTCTTAATGAACGCGGTTCATTTTATCGCAAAGTAAACAACGCGTCAACAGAAATTTAGAGATTTGCGGACTGTACTTCATTTGCATAATGGAAGCGGTTTTCGGCCAAACCACACCGATAGTGCTGTCCATTGAGAGGAAGAGCAAACGAGTGTTTTCAGAATGGTCCACCCGCCAAACCTGTACATGGTCATTGCGAGAAATGCCAAGCCACCCAACAGAAGGATGGCAGCAATCGAAGCCCTCCTGCCCCACTGCCCCGCCCTTTCCCGTAATGCGGAGTCGACATGGTGAACGTTGGCCGCGCCGACTCTTTCCAATCTCTTTGGTAAATAGAACAAACCAAACCCGACAAGCCCATCGGATACTGAAAAATGGAATGGGAGAACCTAGTTCCAGCTGCAAGGAGTCAACGGATGATCGCTGACGATGGAGTTGCACGACAGCGACGGTGTAAAAGCGGCGGAATGTATCGTGAAGTAAATATGAGGGAAGTAATATGAGTAAAAATCCTGGTTCAAGATTTGGATGGAATTTTGAGAATAGCTACAGCCGGCTGCCTGGCATCTTTTTTTCGCTCCAAGACCCGGAGCCTGTTCGTTCGCCACAGCTGGTGCTGCTCAACAAACGGCTGGCTGCAGACCTGGGGTTGGCGGAGGAGGAACTGGAGAGTCCAGCCGGGGTGGAAATCCTGGCGGGGAACCAAACTCCTGAAGGAGCGACGACCTTGGCCCAGGCATATGCAGGGCACCAATTCGGATATTTTACCATGTTGGGGGACGGAAGAGCCCTGCTGCTTGGAGAACAGATAACCCCGAAAGGAGAGCGGGTAGACATCCAGCTTAAGGGCGCCGGGAAAACACCCTACTCCCGCGGAGGCGACGGCCGGGCTGCACTTGGACCCATGCTGCGGGAATATCTCATCAGTGAGGCGATGCATGGGTTCGGAATACCCACCACACGCAGTCTTGCCGTCGTATCAACCGGGGAACCCGTCTTTCGGGAGACGGTATTGCCCGGCGCCATCCTGACCCGCGTGGCCCAAAGCCATATCCGCGTGGGCACCTTCCAATATGCGGCAAGATGGGGCAGCGGTGATGATCTGAGAATGCTTGCCGACTATACGATCAACAGGCACTTCACAGGCGTGAAGCCTGCTCAGAACTGTTATTGCGGGTTCCTGCAGGAGGTCATTGCCCGGCAGGCACAGTTGATCGCGAAGTGGCAATTGGTTGGCTTCATCCACGGGGTTATGAACACCGACAACATGGCCATCAGCGGAGAGACCATCGACTACGGCCCCTGCGCATTCATGGACACCTATGATCCGAAGACAGTCTTCAGCTCCATTGACTCCGAAGGCCGCTATTGCTACGAAAATCAACCGATCATTGGTCAATGGAATCTAGCGCGGTTCGCCGAAACGCTTCTTCCACTGCTGCATGAGGATCCCAATCAAGCCCGAGAATTGGCTCAGAATTTGGTGTCTGGTTTCCCCCAGCAATTTCACAGCGCTTGGCTTTCGGGAATGAGAAGAAAACTGGGCATCTTCCACGAGGAAGAACGGGATGAAACACTAATCAACGAATTACTTTCCATCATGAAGCAAATCGGCGCTGATTATACAAATACCTTCCGGGCACTCACCGATCAAGAGATTGAGGACACCCCTCTCTCCAAAACAGAGTTTATACAATGGCGCGGGAAGTGGAAAGAACGCTTGATGCAGCAGCAAGAAACGGAGGAAATGGCAGTCGCTCTGATGCAGCATAACAATCCTGTTATCATCCCTCGCAATCATCAGGTGGAAGCCGCTTTGGAATCGGCCGTTTTGAACAACGACTTTAGTGCTCTGGGCAAGCTTCTCAACGCAGTCGCAGATCCCTATACAAACACGCCGGAGAAGCAGGAGTACACCGTACCGCCGGGGCCATCTTCGTGTCCCTATCGTACATATTGTGGTACGTAATGGATGCCCGCATGCAGCGACCGAAAGGCACAACCGCGTCACCCTGCTCTCACTGGATGACGCTAGGAAGAAGTGGTGATGCCGAATTGTTCTTGTATGAAGTCATCGATTTCCCTCCATGCCCTCCTGCTTTCTGGCAGCAAATCGCATAACGCCTGGAAAACGTGGAACATGCCCGGGTACTCCGTCAGGGTAACATTGACACCGGCTGCTCTTGCATGCTCTGCGACTGTCCTCGCCTCACTCAGCAGCATTTCCCAGCCTCCAACTTGAATCAGCATGGGCGGAAACCCGTCATACTCCCCAAACACGGGGGACAAATACTTGTCTGTCAAGTCATGATTTCCCGCGTAAGGATTCCCCGGAGCCCGTATGGATTCAGCGGTTTTATCACCTGCGCATTTGCCAAACAGCGGGTCCTTTTCATAGTTGAATTTCCGTGAATCTCCACTTCCGGTCATGTCCGCCCAGGGAGACATCAGGATCAACGAATTGGGCAGCTCCTCCTTCCAGTCTCGTAGCTGAAGCGTCAAGGCCAAGGCTAAGTTCCCGCCTGCCGAATCACCGGTGACAATGATGTTTTGGGGCAAATATCCATTGCTGCGCAACCACTTCCAAGCGGAAAGAGCATCGTTGAGTGCGGCCGGATGCTGATAGCGCGGCGCAATGCGATAATCAATGGTCAAAACACCGGCCCCACCGCCTGCCTTGCAAAACCGATACGCAAAAATGCGGTATAGGTCGGACAAGGCAATCAGATATGCGCCTCCATGAAGCTGCAAGATAACTTTGTCATGCTGTTTGTTTCCTCTTGAAAGCATCTCCATTGGAAACTCACCATTTTGGATTTTCTCAACCCGATATCCGCGAGGAGGTCTCCAGTGGAAGTTCGACAGCAACTTGTGCTCACGAAAGATCCCGCCATTCTTCATCATGGGGGTATGCATCAATAGCCGCAGGGTTTCCCGCACTGCCATACCGGGAACGGAAGCTCTTTTGCTCATGCCTTTATTCTGTCCAGTGCAAAGAAGAAACCTCTCCTGAGCTTTTGATTCGAGAGCGTCCAATGGTTCACTCGGCTTGCTACAGAATTATAATGGAACCCCCTTGAAATCAAGGGGGTTCCACAGCTTGTCATTCACTTTTACCGATCACGGTGAACTTGCCGAAAGAGTGGAGAGGGGCAACTCACTCTCGCTTCCATCCAGTTTCAGTTCTTGCGGTTCCCACTCACCGCGGATGCCTCAAGCGTCCTGGACATCGCCTGCGATCTGCTGCGCCGCCAACGCCAAAAACATGAAGTGCGAGGAACCGCCGCCCAGCACATACTCCACCTGCTGCCACAGATAGGGGAACACCAGCAATTCAGGGAAGTCAGGACGAATGAGGGCAGTGCCGGAAATGACTCCGCCGGGGATGAAGGACCAGTCGGCACGATTCAACCCATACCCTACCGTTGCGGATTTGGTGCCGACCCCAGACGCAAACGACATGGTGTTGGAGCCGGGGTGACACCCCAAAACGAAGTTCAACGAATTGAAAATGACATCGGTGCCAAAAACATCCGGGTACGCCTTGTGGAGGTAGTAGTACTCGAACCCCAGCTTCTGGATGCCCCAGCCTGCCCCCCAGATATGCGGGCGGTATGGGATGCCGTAAGGCGTTTCGGCGCTTAGCTGCGCCATCTGCTCCCGCAAAGCCGGCAGCGCACTGCGAATGGCTTTTGAGAAGCCTGCGTCGTTCACCGCCTGTTCCACCCGGCCCAGGAACCAGCCGACCTTGTCGATTGCACTGGCAATAAACTCGGTCTCTGACAGCAAAAAGTCTCGGTATTCCTGCCCTCCGGTCGCCAAGAACAACTCGGCGGCGGCGTGTACTCTTGCCGCTCTGGCGTTGCCGCTGCCATCGGTCACCTTGAAAAGCTCACAGGCGGCTTCCAATGCCTGCTGGCTCAATTCATCGTTGAACCCCTTCAGTGCGCGGGAGGCGGCGGCCAGATGGGCGGCGGTCGTCAACTCACGCGGCGGATTGTTTTCGGTAAACACCCAGCGGTCGTCCGCGTTTCCTTTGATGTTGTCTGTAATGTTCGTGGTGTCGCCCAAAATCACATACTGCCGCAGGTCACCGCAGATGATGCCCCGATACAGCCTCCCCAGTGCGCGGTACCCCGCCACCACAGACAGAACACCATGCTCAATCTGCTGCAGGATGTCGTTTTTGCCATCGGGCTGGTGAATCTCAGTGATCCGTTTCTCCTGGTCGATGGTCGTCACATCGTAGTTGACGTGGAAGGCTTCGTACGCCAGGGTCAGGATGTAGACTTCGCCGGACTGCGATTCCACCCGAAGGTCATCGTCACCGGCATCGTGCCAACCGCCGACGTTCAGCCCAGGGACGGAGTCACCCGGCTTATACTTGGTCAGGGTGGAAGGCCCTTGAACATACCCATCAAAGTGATTGTAGTTCACCGGAGCCATCCGAGCGTCGTCATCATGGCAAAGGCCATGCCACACGCGGTACTTCTCGTTGACGCGCATGTGGCACATCTGCACGGGCAGGAAATACTCCAGCACCGGCTGCCAGATTCCCCGATCGTACACGTCCTCGGCGATGCGGAAAATGGACGACATCGACGATCCGTACCGAATTTGATAGAGGCCCTCTTCCCTGATGTTGGAAAAATCAAATTTCAGGTAGTGATAGCGAAGGAATTTGCCCCATTCCTGCCCCTCGGCGGTGAACACCTCCCGCTCCCCGGTCTCCGTTATTTTCAAGAGGACGGGCTTCTCCCGCTTGCCATCACGCTTGTCAAGCTCAATGATGGCAGTCTTGGTTTGATTGGGATGGTACCCAACCTGCGAAGTTTGTACGACCGGCGGATAGGTCCAGCTCTCCACCACATTGGGTGTGATCACCCATTCAATGGCCGTTTGGGTGGCTCCCGCCGGCACCTCGCTGCTGATGACAAACCAGCCGTTGTTGTGGTTCATGCGTCCGTCGTACAGCTTAAGGTCCGCGCCCTTGCTTTCAATGGTGAAGCGGTTGTACGGATCATCGGGCCGTACGGTAAAACGCTTGCCAACGGCATAAGGTTCGGCAATGATGTCGTCAGCGATCATCGGGTTGTATTCCTTGTTCTCGCCGGTCAGAATCTTCCGATCGGCTTTGGCGTCGGGCTCGCAGAAGTCGCCGGTATGAAAGTAGTTGGACGGCTGCGAATGGACCGGACCATTGGGCTGCTCCGGGAAGAACCCCTGCTTGCTGTCCATAATCCAGGGTTTACCAACCAGCGCGCCGGGGAACAGCTCCATGTTGAAGCAGAGTTTGCCAACGTACTTCTCCGGGATGGGCCGCTCCAAATCCATGGTGACCCGAACAGAATTTCCCTCCCCCTTCACAATCACCTTGTAGTCAAACTCAAAATCCGGATAGATTGTGGGGTTAAAGCCTTTGAGATGGCGGGACGAATCCGGGTAGTGAAGTGAAGTCGTGATGGTATTGGCGGCAGCGTCCGCCTCGCGCTTCCTCTGCTTGGGTACCGGCTGCCATTGCCCGGGTGTCTGCTCAAATCGGACGTCACCGTTTGTCGCCACGCGATTGCCGTGCATGATAATGCTGACGCCGGACTGATGGCCTTCCGGGTAAATGTCATCGAAAGCCATAACATCCACGCCCATGCATTGGAAATAACCGGTTGTGCCATCCAGTTGAAATCCCTGACTTGTTGTATTTTTCATACTCATGAACCTCATTCGTCTTTCAGAGAAATTAGGCTATCTAAATGTACCATATTGTTGATAATGTTTCATCCGATGTATACACAAAGTCTCTGACGAGTAGAAACAAAGCTGCCACCCGAACCAAAAAACTTGTCGAAAAATGGTTGACGGGGTACAATCGACTAGGCTTATTCACCATACACCTCTCTATACGGAGTGAACGGCCCTCCAGGCCGCCACTCATCTTCCGCATGAAACGCGCAGGGGTTGTTCAATTGAGGGCAAAGGAGAACGAAATGACAAACCAAACCACCGCCTATTTTGGCAATATACTATACAGCGAGGATAAGGATACGCTGATCTGCCGAGAGAAATCGTATGTTCTGGTGGAAAATGGGTCGATTATTTCCGTTGTATCCGCTCTACCGGAAGGGTTCCCTTCTGGCAATATCATCGACTGGGGTGACAACCTCATCATTCCGGGGTTTTGCGATATGCATACCCATCCCCCACAATTCTCCCAAAGAGGAGTGGGGATGGATCAGGAACTATTGACATGGCTGAACACGTATACCTTCCCCAATGAAGCAAAGTTTCAGGACGCGGAACACGCGAAAAGGATTTATGCCCTTTTTGCAAACGAACTGATCAAGCAAGGCACCCTGCATGTAAACTGTTTCCCTACATTGCATTATGAGGCCTCTGCGATTCTGTTTGATGTTCTGGCTGATAAGGGCATCTTCGCCTTTACGGGGAAACTGAACATGGACCAAAACAGCCCTGATTACTATATTGAGAATACCGCACACTCCATCGCAGAGACCGAGCGTTTTATGGAGGAACACCAACACAGGGGGAATGTTCACGCGTCGATCGTTCCCAGATTCACCATCAACTGCAGCGAACCGCTGCTGGCGGGTTTGGGTGCGCTCGCTGTCAAATACAACGCGCCTGTTCATTCCCATATGTGTGAAGCAATCAACGAGATGAAGGTGTGTAAGGAACTGTTCCCCCAGTATAAAAATGGTGCAGAGATCTTTTACAAAAACAACCTGCTGGGACAAACGCCGACCATGATGGCTCATTGCATTTTCATGGACGACGACGTTCTGGAGCTGATGCAAAATCCGAACTGTATGGCTGTTCATTGCCCGGATGCCACCGCAAACATCAACGCCGGCGGCATCATGCCGGTGAAAAAGCTGCTGCAAATGGGCATCAACCTGGCCATCGGAAGCGACATCGGCTCCTGCGAGAGCCTGTCCATTGCAAGGGGTGTTGCAACGACCATCCAACACTCCAAAATCCGTGCGATGTACTGCCCCGAATGGGATGCGGTCACCTTCGCCGAGGCTTTCTACATGGCAACGCTCTCCGGCGGCAGGTACTTTGGCAAAACCGGAAGCCTTGCCCAGGGGTATCACTTTAACGCTTTGGTTATCGATGACAGCAACTTATATACCGATGGACTTTCCCCAATGGAACGGCTGGAGCGGTTTTGTTATCTTGGGGATGACCGGAATATCCGCATGAGATATCTCCTTGGAAATGAAGTTTCCGTAGACGAGTAAAGTCCACTGCCAAACCCCAGGAATCACCGATTCCTGGGGTTCTTTTTCGGGCCGGGCCCAAAGCATAGCAGGCCTCCCCTATCCCCATGAAACGGTAACCCCTCGCGTTTCTCCGAAGCGTCTCCGCTCTATGAAGTGTGGAAATTCATCCAGGCATCAATCCAACCAACGACGACCCGGAACCCCGCCGTGGCTGGCGATTCTCGCCTGCAGCATCTCCACTTCCACATCGGCGCAGCGGCCAGCATGGCCCAGGCTCAACGCGGCGGCGATGCCCGCGGCCTCGCCCAGCGCCATCGCCGTGGGGGTAATGCGCACCGAGGCCACCGCTTCATGGGTGGCGCTGACACATCTGCCAGTCACCAGCAGATTGCCCGGCTTGCCCGCCTGTGGCAGCATCACGCGGTAGGGCACGTCGTAGCAGGTGGGCTCGTTGGTTTTGACCCACCGCAGGTCCTTGCCAGCGGGGTCGTGGATGTCGATGGGAAACGCGCACATCGCCACCGAGTCGTCAAAACGCCGGCCGGCAAGAATGTCCTGCTCGGTCAACGTGTATTCGCCCTTCAGGCGCCGGGATTCCCGCACGCCGATGCAGTCGCCGGTTTCAGCCAGCACAGCACCTGCAAAGCCCGGCACATACTTACGCAAGAACGCGAGGATTTCATCAACCTGCGCCCTCGCTTCCTGCTCGGCGTGGGAGAGTTCCCAACCGTTGGTGCCCCGGCAGCGCGTGACTCGCGTCATATTGACAAAAACCTCGTCAGGCCGCGTGCCCTGGAAGAACAGCACTCGGTCGCGCTCCACCGAAAAATCGCCGGCCTCCCGCGCGCACCGGACGGCGTCGAAGAACCCGGATACTGCCACATAGCCGGTGAGGTCAACCCTTTTCCGCAGGATGAACTGCTCGGGTGCACCGCTCATCTCCGCACGCACACGGTCAAGATCCACACCGCTCAGCTTGAAGAGCAGCGTCATTGGCTGGGCCAGGCCGTCGGCGGGCCG
Organism: Bacillota bacterium; assembly: GCA_023409755.1. Classification (GTDB taxonomy): domain Bacteria; phylum Bacillota; class Clostridia; order Christensenellales; family UMGS416; genus JAEYRA01. The sequence goes on along the minus strand of JAEYRA010000158.1, from coordinate 829 downwards.
TCCTTCGGTATAAGCCGCCCCCGCCAGTGCCATCAGATCCCCATCGCCGGTTGCGTCAATGAAGGTGCTGGCCGAGAAGACGTTTCTGCCGGATTTGTTGACGCAGACGACCTCCGAGATGCCCTTGGGGGAGGTTCGCGCCTCGCAGAGGAAGGAATGCAGAAGAAGATCGAGGCCCGGCTGACCTGCCACCATCTCAAAGTAGACCTGCTTGAGTGCCGTGGGCTCGATGGGGGTAATCGTAGACGCAACGCCCAGCGGGTCACTCAGGTGCCCGCGGCTGGCGCCTCGTGCCATCAAGCGGTCGATAATTTCCTGCGCAAACCCCCGCACCACCTGTTTCTCACCGGCATGGAACCCCATGAGCGGGCAGACCAGTGCGGCGGTGTTCATTCCACCGAGGATTCCGCTCCCCTCCACCAGAAGCACGCGCGCGCCTTCCCGCGCGGCGGCGATGGCCGCGGCGATACCCGACGGGCCTGCACCTGCTACAATCACGTCATATCGGCTCTTCATTGTTCCTCCAAGGTGGTTACGGTAAACTCAGCTTCAAAAACACGAGGCCATGGCAGCTGCACGCGGTAGGTGAAGTGCCAGTGACCAAGCGTCGGGTCCTGCGTGACAAAGTCCTCATAGAGCCCGGCCAGCCTGCGCTCCCAGCGACCGGGGTCCCGCAGGCTGTAGGGCACATCCCCGCCAGCACGTACTTCGTCGGCCAGTTGGGCACGTACCTTGCCCTGGTAGCCGTAGTCATCCAGCAAGCGCTCCAGCATGAAGCAGGTGTTGCCCGGTGAGGTTTTACCGCCGGAGCAGAGCAGCTGGGCCAGGA
>JAEYRA010000109.1 GCA_023409755.1 Bacillota bacterium | reverse complement strand
TACCGCGGCACGCTCGGCGCGTCGGTGCTCAAGGTCTTTGACTTCACCGCGGCGCTCTGCGGCAACAATGAGCGGCAATTGAAAGCAGACGGCGTCAACTATGAAAAGGTCTACATCCATGCCGGCTCCCACGCTGGCTATTACCCCGGTGCACGTCAGGTGTCACTGAAGCTGCTCTTTGACAAGGAAACGGGCAAAATCTACGGTGCGCAGGCCGTCGGCATGGAGGGTGTGGAGAAGCGAATCGACGTGATCGCCACCGCCATGCAGGGCGGGCTCACTGTGGAGGACCTGGAGCACCTGGAGCTGTGCTATGCACCGCCCTACTCCTCGGCCAAGGACCCGGTAAACCTGGCGGGCTTTGTGGCTTCCAACCACCGCAGGGGTGATATGCCCATCCTGCACTGGCATGAGTTTGCCGGTCGCGACCCGCAGAGCACCTACCTGGTGGATGTACGCACCCGATCGGAGTACGCTGCAGGCACCATCGGCGACGCTGTGAACATCCCGGTGGACGAACTGCGGGAACGCATGAACGAGCTGCCCAAAGACCGCGAACTGTGGGTCATCTGCCAGGTAGGGCTGCGCGGCCATGTGGCCACGCGGATGCTCCTGCAAAACGGATTCCGTGCGAGGAACCTGAGCGGCGGCTACAAGACCTGGAGGGCAGCGACCACGACGCTGACCGCCCCGCAGAGTGAGCCTCCCCTGCTCAGCGGCGCCGACGACCCGGTGAACAAGGATGACGACGGAGAAGATCATACAGCCGATCAGGCGGTCACAGCTGACAAGGTGGTGGATGCAACCGGGTTGCAGTGCCCCGGGCCGATTATGTCCACCTTCCAGGCGCTGGAGGGCATGACCGAGGGGCAGGTGGTGCAGGTGTTGGCCACCGAGCCGGGCTTTGCTGCTGACATCGGCTCCTGGTGCCGACGCACCGGCAACACGCTCATCCGCAATGAGTATAAGGATGGCGCGTTTGCCGCCACAATCCGCAAGGGTGGTGTGCCCTGCAGCGAGCCGGCCAGCATGCTGGAGACGAGTCATGACAAGACGATGGTGGTCTTCTCCAGCGACTTGGACAAGGCTTTGGCGTCGTTCATCATCGCCAATGGCGCGGCGGCTATGGGGCGCAAGGTCACGATGTTCTTCACCTTCTGGGGGCTGAACATCCTGCGCAAACCGAAGAGGGTGCTAGTGAAGAAAGACTTTATGGCGACAATGTTTGGCCAAATGATGCCCCGGGGTACCGGCAAGCTGGGCCTTTCACGCATGAACATGGCGGGTATGGGACCGGCGCTCATCCGCAGCCGGATGGCCAAGAAGAGCGTGACCGCCCTGGAGGACCTGATACAGCAGGCTTTGCGCAATGGGGTACGCTTGGTGGCCTGCTCCATGTCCATGGACGTGATGGGGCTTAACAAAGAGGAGTTCATCGACGGTGTGGAAGTGGCTGGCGTGGCCAGCTACCTGGCCGCCGCCGAGGAGGCTGACACAAACCTGTTCATCTGATCCTCGTCTGCCACCGCAACTCTAAATCCTTGTTTCAACCATCGTCCGGCGCGCTTGTCGCCGGACGATTTCTTTTTCCAGTTCCCTTATTCCATTCGCCAGCACATGGTTTCCCAAGCTCCACAGAGTCCAATTATCGCTTTTACTACAACTTCATTCTTATCCTGCAGCGATCGTTTGTACTGCTAAGTACCCAAACGGAACAATCTATACTATAATAGATTCCGATTTCACATGAGGAGGCTTCCCATGTACTTCGCTGAGTTTAACGATTCCTTCCCACCGCAAACAGACGGTGTGGCGCAGACGACCCGTAACTATGCCTACTGGCTCAATAAAAAACACGCGCCAACTTGTGTGGTGGCGCCGGCGTTCAACAATGTGCGCGATCGCGAGGAGTTTCCGGTCATCCGCTTTATCTCCATGCCCCTCTTCCTGGATAAAGACTACAAACTGGGGTTGCCGGAGATCGCCTTCCGCACCTCCCGCCGATTGGACGAGCTGCCTTTGTCGCTGGTGCACGCCCACTGCCCGTTCATGTCCGGTACGCTGGCGCTGCAGACCGCACGCAAACAGGGTATCCCATTGGTGGCGACATTCCACACCAAGTTTGCCGACGATTTTGCCCAACGGGTGAAGATTGAGAACGCCTACAAGCTGGCCGCTGGCTACACGGCAAAGTTCTTTGCCCAGGCCGACGCAGTGTGGACGGTCAACCACGCCTCAGCCGAGACCCTTCGTGAATATGGCTATCGCGGGCCCGTCACCATCATGCCCAACGGCTGCGACTTCGCCCCGCACGAGCGCAGCGCGGAGAACCGTGCCGCTATCCTCCAACAATACGGGCTGGAGGACGTGCCGCTGCTGCTCTTTGTAGGGCGTGTGGTGGAGCAGAAGAACATTGGATTCCTGTTGGAGTCGCTGGCCCTCATTCGCGGGGAGGCACGCTTCCACCTGCTCATTGTGGGGGATGGTGAGGGCATGCCCCACTTCCGGAAAAAGGTGACCGAGTTGGGGCTTCAACACGAGGTGCGCTTCGCCGGAGCGGTGCGCGACCGGGTGCTGCTGCAAAACATCTATGCCGCAGCAGACCTCTTTACCTTTCCCTCGGTTTACGACACCGACGGTTTGGTGAAGCGTGAAGCGGCCTCCTGCGGTTGCCCCTCAGCGCTCATTGAGGGCTCCAACGCCGCCGAGGGGATCGTCGACGGCTTTGACGGCTTCACCACACCACTGGACCGAAACGCTTACGCTGCGCTGCTGCTGAACTGCATCCGCAATCCTGAGTTGTTGGTACGGGTTGGCCTGCAGTCGCGTGATTCCGTCTACGTCTCCTGGGAGACGGTGGTGGATCGGGCATATGAGGAATACAAGAACATCATCGCCAACTACGACCAGAAGAAGGCGTATGCGCAGGGCAAACGGCATTACTCGGTACCGTTGGCAGTGGCCTATGAGATTTACAGCAAGCAGGCCGTCCGAGTGAAGTTCACCACCCGTGCCATCAACCGGGAAGCACGCCACCGCACCGTTGTGATTCAAAAGGCCGCCATTCACAACATCCGCCGCCTGCGGGAGGCAATGCGTTCCCTGCAAACCTGGCGCCGGTGAATGGGCCGGCGCATGACCGTAAACACTGAGTCTGGTAGGATTGCCCGGCCATGCAGGAGGTGACCCATTGGGAAACATTCAGATCATTACTGACAGCACCGCTGCCCTGACGAGGGAAGAACTGGCGCGCACCGGCATCCGCGTCGCGCCGCTGTCGCTGCATTTCCAAAGCATCGTCATGGACGAGTGCCAACCCGACGGTTATGACGAACTGTACCGCACCATTGAAGCGAGCCAAACGATTCCAAGCACCTCACAACCCTCCACCGGACAGTTTGTGGAGCTGTTCCAGGCGGCCATACAGGAAGGCCGTGAAGTGGCGGCCATCCTACTGTCATCGGGCTTGAGCGGTACCGTCAATTCGGCCCATGCAGCGGCGGAGATCGTTGGGCGGGACCGTGTCACCGTGCTTGACTCACTGACGGCGGTGGCCAACCTGAAGAAGCTGGTACTGGATGCCTGGCAGATGGCTGTGGACGGAGCGGACCGGCAGGCAATCGCCCGGATGGTGGAAGGCCAACGACCCTCGATGCAAGCGATGCTGACCGTACGCAACCTCATCCATCTGAAGCGCGGCGGACGGCTCAATAACTCACAATACTTCGTGGGGAAGCTGTTGAACATTTTACCGATCATCCAACTGAGAGAAGGCAAGCTCTATCCTTACGCGAAAGTGAAGGGTGAAAAGGCAACGCTGCAAGCCCTGTGCCAGGCCGCGCCGGAGGGCATTCGCGGTCTCACCATCTGCCACATTCAGAACCCGGAAGGGGTGGAACGGCTGCGCGAGCTGCTGCGAGAACGGTTCCCCCACCTTGAACCGGGGGTCGAACCCCTCAGTCCGGTCATCGGTTCCCACCTTGGGCCAGGCGCCATTGGTTTCTGCTATCATTCATAAATAGGAGCAAAAAGGAGCCATCCACCGATGGCTCCTTTCCATTGAGGAAAAGATTGGACAATATCACTTAATCTAACTTCTGTCCAATTCACTTGCAAAATGGGAACAGAAGTTTTTATTTCCTTAACGACAGGTTCATAGAATGTTCATAATGCATGGTTATACTGATCTTGCAGTCAGAGATGAGGCATCATCGAGACAGCAGCAGTGCTTTTTCATTACAATCCTCCTTACTCCTGCCCGGTTCACAGCCGGGCTTCTTTTTTCGTGCGCATACCCATCGCAGTCTCCTGCCAATGTTCCCTGCACCTCATTGAAGGTTATCCATCAGACTGCATCAACTACCACTTTCGACACATGATGGTTATTGACAACAGCCTCGTCAGTGAGTATATTGATGGCAGAGCCGCTGATGGTGTTCTCCCTGGGGAATTGTACCCCTTTTGAACGAAGCCATTCGCGGCTTTTACCTCGTGTATTTGGGTATTACTGTGCCGAACCGTCGCCTGCGAATGTACCGTATCTTCTTGGTAATTTGCATTATAATGAGGTGCCAAATATCCGCAGCGGGCATCCGGTTCGGCATCTTATGGTTGACGATTTGCTCAGAGCGGTTGAAGAACGGGGGGCATAGTCAGGATTGTCCTCCTGCAGCGAATACGAAGCACCCTTATTGGAATCGTCTTGGGCCGGTAGTGCTTGCTTGTCCGACAAGACCACCAACATCGTTTCACCATTCTCACCCCGGACATAGGCACTGTCATACCCGCCGCGTTGCAGCATCTGTTGGAAAGAAGGTGTCTTGGCCTGCGCAAACGAAACAGGTTTGGCCGTCTGATAAGGGAGCTTGGCGACTAAAAACACCCGGTTCTGTCCATCGCCTCCCTCGGTATAGAAACTCATCTGATTGAGGGTGTTCCCCGTCGCCTCATTCTTCAAAAACAGCTTGGGATTCCCAGAATTATCTACAACTTTCGACACATACTGGTTGTTGACAATGTCCTCGTCAGTGAGTAAATTGTTGGTATAGCCGCTGATAGTGTTCTCCTTGGGGAATTGGACCCCTCTGGAACGAAGCCATTCGCGGCTTTTATCTTGTGAATTTTGGGGATTTCTGTGCCGAACCGTCACCTGCGAATGTACCGTATCTGCTTGGTAATTTTGGTGATGTATTTCTTCGCATTATAATGAGGTGAAAATATCCGCAGCGGGTATCTTCTACGTCTTCTGCTTTAGGATTTGGTCAGAGCGGTGGTAAATCACGGCGACGCGTAGCGATTTCGTCCTTTGACATCGGGATTGTCCAGTGATACCGTGTTTTTACGGCTCACGGTTCCGTGGGAGCGCGGGGCAGATAAGTTCTGCACTCGGCTAAGACTCCCTGCTTTGTACGGACGGGAGCCGTATTTGTTTATGTCACCAAAGTAATAGAAGTAGATAATGTCGGGCTTCCCGTCGCGCTGGAAGTTACACCCCGCAGGGATCACTTCTGGATCGTCGCTGAATGCTACCTGTGCAACGTGCACCATGCCATGTCTGGCATATAGAAGGGGAAGCATCAATACTATAACAGTCCAGACGGTCGCCACCATTGCGAATAGCCGCTACCAGCAGGTCGTGAGCCACGCCTTTTGCCGAGGTCATTTTGGGATTTTTGAACATGGTACACCACCTGCGGCTTCCCCTCGGCATCGATATCCTTTGACACATAAGCGGGGTTGACTGTAGAAATCAATCGATGTAGCATGCTTATCAAAGGAACTTCTTCGCCGCCGGGATTCTCGCCCATTTGGGCAGCTACAACGGTTTGGAACGGTATCAAGTTCCTTTTCCATGATAACTTCATGTGTATAGAGGCGCTGTCCGCCACCCTTGCTTTTACCCTTGTCCTATGCGAGATTTTTTGCAGAGCTAGCGTTACCGAGGAAGCTCGGGGCTGTGCTCGGCACCCGGTTAAGACTTACGCCTTTGCAGGGACACGAGCTTAGTTTTGTTATACGGCCAATTCACATCAGTGAGCTTGACAGCCTTAATAGTGCGATGTAAACTCAAGCGAACTCTTTGTGCTCCCGGCAGTAGCGCCACTCTGATTTGAGTGGGTAGCCCCGGCTTTGATGGGCACAGAGAGTTTTTTGTGCTGATAAGATAACACGCTGTGTGCCACACATGGGCCATACGGTGTACTTTCTTTAGCCGCATAAATTGCATTCTTAAAGGATCGCGGATCGTGATGTTCTATTACAGAAAGTTGTCGATCAGTGTTTGAATCTGTTTTTCCGACAGTCCCTGTTTTTCCCAGTCTTTGCGAAGGTTGAACTCCAGTCGTTCTGACGGCGTCATTTCCTTCTCCGGTTCCGCCGGTTGAGACACTGTACGCTTTTGTGGAACTTCTTTCTTTTCCATATGTCGCACCTCCCCGCTCGTTCACATTACCGTTATCCCCAGTTCTTAACCATGTGCATCTTAGTTCGTCATCACTCATAAGTGCGGGGGTTCCTTGATGTTAGCGTCTCGGTATCTCCAACCCGGCACGTTTCTCCAATTTGCACACCAAGTCATCAAATCAATGGATGTTCTGACTTGCTCTGCTACGAGGTTGGTTCACGAAGTAACCCTCGTCAGCCAACCCGCTAATGCTCGGTTTCTTAGTGCCCGTTTACAGAGTCCAGCGACACCTCCGCAGCGTAACTGCGCGCCCCAAAGATCGCCGTGCCCACGCGAACCAGTGTCGCCCCCTCTTCTATGGCGATGGCGAAATCGTGGCTCATGCCCATGGATAGCACCTCCATGGTCACCCGATCGGTTCGCAGTTCCCCCGCTGCCCGGTTAAAGAGCTGCCGCATGGCGCGGAACGCCGGACGCACATCCTCAGGGTCGTCCACCGGTTGGGCGATGGTCATGAGCCCACGCACCCGCAGATGAGGAAGCTCCCCAATCTGTCCGATGAGGTCAATGGCCGCGTCCGGTGCTGTGCCGGATTTGCTCTCCTCCCCGGAGATGTTGACCTGCACCAGGATGTCTGCCACCATTCCCTGCTGGCCGGCGCGGCGGTCCAACTCCCGGGCCAGCGGCAGACCATCCACCGAGTGGATGAGCGACGCCAGCCGCAGCGCATCCTTCGCCTTGTTGGACTGCAGATGTCCAATGAGGTGCCAGGTACAGTCCAGTTGCCCCTCCAACTCCGCCCGTTTTCGCGCCAACTCCTGCACGCGGTTCTCGCCAAAGTGACGCAGGCCCAGCTCGTGGGCTAAGCGCACCTGATCGGCCGCCACCGTCTTGCTGACGGCGACGAGCGTAATGTCCTGTTCCCTGCGGCCGCTGCGCTGCGCGGCTTCAGCCACTGCCTGGCGCACACCGTCTACCCGGCGCGCCATTTCATCTCTGTCCAATTCCGGTTCACCTCGTCCTCATCATAGCACAGAAGGCGCGCCGTCGCCAACGCTCGCCCCCCCTGAAGAAAAGAGGCCCCGCCGCCGCGATGGCAGAGGGGCCCCAAGCGAACATGATTACCGCCGCTATCGTGCCTCGCGGTCGTAGGCGGTGGAGAGCGCCGCCGGCGTACCATCGCCGCGGTTATTGACCCGCCCGGAGATGAGCGTCAGTACCACAATCGTGAGGATGTAGGGTAACATCGAGAAAAGCTCCGAAGGAATCTGAATGCCAATTGCCTGCAGCCGCAAACCCAGGATGCCGATGAGACCGAAGAGATAGGAGCCCAGCAGCGCCTTCCAGGGGTTCCACGTGGCAAAGATGACCAGGGCCACGGCAATCCACCCGCGGCCGGCTGAGATGTTGTCCATCCAGGAGCTGTTGTAACCCAGTGACAGGAACACACCGCCCAGCCCCGCCAGCATGCCGCCGAAGATGGTACAGCCATAGCGGATGGCAAAGACATTGATGCCCGCTGAATCGGTGGCGGCGGGGTTTTCGCCGGCACTGCGGATTTTCATACCCAGGTGGGTGCGGTTGAGCACGAACCACAGAGCGGGAACCAGCAGCAAGCTGATGTAGACGATGATGTTCTGGTCAAAGAGAATCGTACCCAGCGCGGGGATTTTGGAAAGGCCCGGGATCGCGATGGTCTGAAAGCTGGCTTCCGGTGTGACGTTGACGTAAGGCTTGCCAATGAATGAGGAGAGCCCCGTTCCAAAGATCGTCAAAGCCAGGCCGCTGACAATCTGGTTGGCGCGGAAGGTAACGGTGAGCACCGCATGGATGAGCGACATGAGCCCGCCTGCGGCCATGGCGATGACGACCGCCAACCACAGGCTGCCGGTGGCCTGCACGCCGATGACGCCGGACACCGCGCCCACAAGAATGACACCCTCGACGCCGAGGTTGGTAATCCCGCTTTTCTCGGTGACAAGCTCGCCCAAGGAGGCCAGCAGCAACACTGTACCGGCGGCCACCATGGCGGCCAGCGTACTAATGATCATGTTGGCAATCATTCCTTGATAACCTCCTTTCCAAAGTGGAAGCGAATGCGATATTGCGAGAGGAGGTCAAAGCCCAGAACAAAGAAGAGCACAATGCCCTGAATCATGACCGAGATCGCGTCAGAGATGCCGGCCGTCTGCGCGTATTTGCCGCCGACCAGCAGCGCCCCCATGAAGATGGACATGGCCGCGATGCCCCAGGGATTGAGCCGCGCCAACCACGCGATGATGATGGCTGTGTAGCCATAGTTGGCAGAAATGTTTGTCTCCAGCCGGTGGGTTAAGCCTGTCAGCTCACTCATGCCTGCAAGACCTGCGATGGCACCTGACAGCATCAGCACCGCAATGACTTTCCGCTTGACCTTGATACCAGCGTACTCGGCAGCACGGGAGCTCTCACCCACCACGCGGATCTCATACCCCCAGCGGCTGCGGTTAAGTAACACGAAATAAAGCACCATCACAAGAATTGCCAGCACCAGGCCCATGTGGATATCGGTTCCTGGGATCGTCCAGAACTCCGATGTTGTCGGAATGGGCTTGGTGATGGGAAAGCCCTTGGTAGCCGGGTCACGCCAGGGGCCGTTGACCAGATACTGCACCCACTTGAGGGCAACGTAGTTGAGCATGAGGGTGGTGATCGTCTCGTTCACGCCCAGCATGGCGCGCGGCACCGCCGCCACCGCCGCCCACAGCATGCCCGCCACCATGGAGGCAACGATCATCAGCGGGATGAGCAAATAGCCCGGGAGGTTGGGGAAGAGCAACCCGATACCAGCCGCCGCGAAGGCGCCCATAGCAATCTGCCCTTCCCCACCGATGTTCCACAGTTTCATGCGGAAGGCAAATGAAATGCCAATGGCGGTGATGATGAGCGGAATGGCCTTGAGCATCGTGTCCATCAGGCCGTCGGCGGTAAAGAGCGTTCGCACGAACATGGAACGCATGATGTCGCCCACGTCTTCCAGCGTTCGCCCGGTGGTGAGCAAATACAAGGCCGTCACCAGGATGGCCACTAATACCGAGAATACCCGGATCAGCACCACGTTGCCAGTGGTGCCTGCCATCCGTTTCTCAAAAGTGAGAAAGCGCTTCATATCGCGTGACCTCCTCCGGTGTCGTACCCATCATCATCATTCCGATGCGGCCGAGTTTTGCTTCCTCCCTGTCCAGAATGCCCATGACACGCCCCCGATACAGTACCATGATGCGGTCACTGTACTTCATCAAGGCATCCAGATCCTCAGAGATGAATAACACCCCTGCCCCGCGGTCGCGCTGCTCCAGCAGCAACTGATAGATCATCTCAGTCGCGCCGATGTCCAGGCCTCGCACCGGATAGGCTGTTACAATGGCCTTGGGGTTCAGGGCGATCTCCCGCGCAAGCAACAGCTTCTGCAGGTTGCCGCCAGACATGAGCCGTACAGGCGCCCCGCTGTCAGCTACCGCGATCTCATACTGCTCAATGGCCTTCTTCACCTTGGGAGCGACAGTACCATAGTCGATGAACATGCCCTTGACGGCGTCGTTGTGCCAGTAGGTGCGCAAAATAATGTTATCGGCCATGTTCATGTTGCCGATGAGGCCGGTACCCAGGCGATCTTCCGGCACAAAGGCCAGGCCGCTGTCGATGATCTGTCGTACATCCGCACTGGCGATGTCCAGCCCGTCCAGCGTGGCCGAACCCGCTTCGATGGGCTGGATACCAGCCAGCGCCTCGGCCAGTTCCCGCTGGCCGTTGCCGGCCACACCAGCCACTCCCAAAATTTCGCCGCGATGCAGCGTGAACGTCACTTCGTCGACCGCACGCACGCCCTTAGCGCCGCCCACAACCAGATCACGCACCTCCAGTACTGTCTCGCCGGGCGCGCGACGGGTAATGGCACCGTCCACCTTGATCTCCTCCCCCACCATCATGCGGGTGAGTGTCTCGTAGTTAATCTCTTCCCCCTGGGCCGCGCCGGATACCCGCCCGCGCCGCAGCACCGTGACACGGTCAGCGATGTCGCAGACCTCGGCCAGTTTGTGGGTGATGATGACAATCGCGCAGCCCTTGCGTGCCATTTCCTTGAGGGCAGTAAACAGCTTGCCGCTCTCCTGCGGTGTCAGCACGGCCGTCGGCTCGTCCAGAATGAGGATGCGCGCGTTACGATAGAGGGCTTTTAGAATTTCCACCCTCTGCTGCTCCCCCACTGAAAGCTGCCAGATGTAAGCGCGGGGATCCACCTCCATGCCATAGTCCTGCGACACCTTCCGGATGCGGTCATCGAGCTTGCGCATGTTGAGCAGCGCAGGCGTTGATTTTTCACCCAGAACGATGTTTTCGGTGACGGTGAAGGCATCCACCAGCTTGAAGTGCTGGTGAATCATACCGATGCCGTGGCGAAGGGCATCCGCCGGGGAATGAAGCTCCACCTGCTGGCCGTCAATCGTCAACGTACCGCTGTCTGGCCGATAGAGCCCGGCCAGAATGTTCATGAGCGTCGATTTGCCCGCACCATTCTCCCCCAGAAAGGCATGGATTTCCCCGCGATTGATCGTCACATCCACGTTATCGTTAGCGATCACCCCGGGGAAGGATTTGGAAATACCACGCATTTCCACTACCGCTTCGGCCATCGTTTCCTCCCGCATCCATAGGTCTCTTACAACACGGAATGAGGCTACCGCCTGCGCGGCAGCCTCATCAGTTTTAGTATACCACTTATTTGGTGGAACCCACAACGCCTTCCACGAACCAATCGATGGAGAGCATCTCCGCATCGGTCAGCTTGGCGCCATCGGCAATCTTAACCGCACCGGACTGATCCTTGATGGGACCATAGAACACGTCCCAGCTGTGATCCTTCAACTTGGCAGCGGCCGCTTCGATGAGACCCTTGGTCTCGTCGGTGACGGAGGGACCATACTCGTCAAGCACGATGGTACCGGTCTCCAGCCCGCCCCAGTAAGCCACCGGCTTATACGTGCCATCCTGCACGGACTTCACGATTTTGGCCATATAGGGACCCCAGTTCCAGATGGGGCCAGTGAGGTAGCCCTTGGGGGCCTTGTCTTTCATCGAGGAGTTGTAGCAAGTGGAGAATGCGCCGGCAGCCTCAGCGGCGGCCACGGGCTCGGAGGTGTCCTGATGCTGAGCCATCACGTCGCAGCCCTGGGCCAGAAGGCTCTCAGCGGCCTGCTTCTCCACCTGCGGGTCATACCAGGTGTTGGTCCACACCACGTTCACAGTGGCGGTGGGGTTGACGGAGCGCACGCCCAGCGTGAAGGCATTGATGCCACGGATGCACTCTGAAATCTGCATGGCGGCAACGTAGCCGATCTGGTTGCTCTTGGTAGCCTTGCCGGCAGCGATGCCCGCCAGGTACCGAGCCTGGTACTCACGGCCGAAGTAGTTGCCGAAGTTGGTGTCGTTCTTCTTGTCACCGGAGCAATGCTCAAACACGACGTCGGGGTACTTCTTGGCCAGTTCGTCCACATAGTCCATGTAGCCATAGCTGGTGGCGAAGATGATGTTGCAGCCGTCCTTGATGAGGTTTTCCATCGCGGTCTTGCAGTCCGCGCCTTCAGGGACGTTCTCGATCATCTTGGTCTCAACCTTCAGTTCCTTCTCCACATAAAGGCGACCCTGATCCTGTGCGTAGGAATAGCCACCGTCGCTGGCGGAGCCAACGTAGATGTAGCCGACCTTAACCGTCTTGCCGGCGGCACCAGCATCGCTGGCAGAAGGGGTGGTGCTCTTGCAGGCGACGCCGGTCAGCGCTACGCCTAACAACAGTACGACCGAGAACAGGACAGACAGAAACTTCTTCATGGGTACTCTCTCCTCCTAAACCGATTCTGAGAAACGAATAACGCCACCCTCAATTGAGGAAATGCGCGCTAACGACTCCACCCGGATGCCGGCCTCACGGAGCTTCGCTCCGCCCGGCTCATAGGCCTTCTCAATGACGATGCCCGCACCGCATAGCGTACCACCGCTCCGACGCACAAGGTCACCCAAACCGGCGACCGCCTCGCCATAGGCCAGAAAATCATCCACAATGAGCACACGATCGTCCGGGGTCAGATATTGCCGGCTTACCTGCACGGTGCACTCCGTTCCCTTGGTGTAGGAACGGACAGTCGTCGACCAGGCACTATCCCCAGCGGTGTTGCTGCCCGCCGTCTTTTTGGCAAAGACGACAGGAACGCCCAGCTCCACCCCGACAAGCACTGCAAACGCAATACCGGAAGCCTCAATGGTCAGCACCTTTGTGACACCCGTCCCCTGAAACCGCCGGGCAAACTCCACGGCAATCTCCTTGGCCAACGCGGTATCAATCATATGATTGAGAAAGGAACTGACCTTGATGACCCCACCGGGCAGCACCTGCGCGTCCCGCGAAATACGATCTTTCAGAAGCTGCACCGGACGTCCTCCTGCTGATGATGGGGATATTCTAGCCGAGGCATAGACAAAAAGCAATAGGAAATCCGAACATTTTTCAAATATTTGCATTTATTGTTGCGGTTAATCGCTAGAGTTTGTGGGGTACCAGCCGGGGCAGCACAACATCGACCACGGATTGGTGGACGTCCGCCTTGGGCAGCGACGTGTCGATGGTGACGATGCGCTCCGGGTATTGGACGGCCAACTGGAAGAATGCCTGCTGCACGGCACTCTGCAAGGAGGAGCCGGCCATCTCCAGGCGATCCATCTCCCGTCGGGAGATGCGGCGTACGGCTTCCGGCGTGTCCACCGACAAGAAAAACGTAATATCAGGCCAAAGGCCATCGACGGCGGCCTCATTAACGCGAAGCACCATTTCCAACCCCAAACCGCGGCCAAAGCCCTGGTAGGCCAGGCTGGAGTCGATGTAACGATCAGTGATGACAATGGAACCGGCATCGAGGGCCGGACGAATGACCTCAGCCACATGTTGGGCACGCGCGGCGGCATACAGCAGCGCCTCGGCAACGGGCGTCATGGCCTCGTTCTCCCGGTCCAGCAGCAGCTCGCGTATCTTCTCCGCAATGGGGCAGCCGCCGGGCTCCCGGGTCACAACGACCTCGTGGCCCAGTTCCCGCAGTTTTTCCGCCAGCAGGCGGATGTGCGTGCTCTTCCCCGAACCATCGGACCCCTCAAAGCTAATGAACAACCCTCTCATCCCCGTTCTTCCAAAATCCAATCGGTCAGTGCCGGCGCTGTGTCAAAGAACGCTTGAACGCAACCGAACCCCTCAAACTCCGCCCGGCTGCCAAAGCCCCACAGCACCACCGCCATATCCAGGCCCATATCCTGCGCGCCGGCGGCATCCTGGTCGCGGTCTCCCACCATGAGGGCAGGGAAACCGTCAGCCGGAAGCTGGCGCAAAATGTGGGTGATGACCTCCGCTTTCGTGTCACGCCCGCCGGAAAGCTCGCTCCCAACGATGCCGCCAAAGAGCCCGGTCAGGTTGAAATGCTCCAGAATCTGCCGGGCGAACACCTCGGCCTTGGAGGTCGCCAGCCACAGCGAGACACCACTCGCGTGGAGTGTCCGAAGCATCTCCTCCACCCCGGGGTAGAGGTCGCACTCCAGCACGCCGGTGGGCCGGTAATACTCCCGATACAGCGCGACGGCCCGTTCCAGATCCTCCTCCGGCACGCCAAAACGCTCTGCGAACCCTCGCCGCAGCGGCGGCCCAATGACCCGGCGATCCAGCCGTCCTTCCTCGGGGATGCCAAGCCGCTCCAATGCATACCGGAACCCTTGGAAGATACCGCGGCTGTTATCCACCAGCGTACCGTCCAGGTCAAAAAGAACCGTTTGATACCGCATGGAACCTCCTACTTCACTACCGAAATGCATCCATCCCGCACGCCGAACAGGCTGCCCCCGCAAGCCTGCGCTTGTTTTGCGGTCTCGATGGCCTCCTTGGTGATGCGCTCCCCCGGCATACACAGGGCGATGCCAGGCGGGTATGCGCCAAAAGGCTCCACCGCCACACGGCCGATGGCCTGCGCCAGCGGCACGGCAACCGACGGGGCCAGCCAAGCCTGACGCAGCGTAAGGGCTGGCCGTTCTGGTTGGGGCAACTCCCCCAGCCCAGCTGGCACCCCCTCACCCTCCAGGGCCGCCAGCTGCCGCAGAGCACTCAGCAGGGAATCCAGCTCTTTCTCGCCGTCCATGGCCGTCACGATGAACACCACCCGGTAGAGGTCAGCCATCTCAGCCTGCACACCCAGTGCCTGCAGCTTGTCCTGCGCCTGCCAGCCGGTCATGCCCAGCCCCCGTACATCAACGGTAATACGGGTGGGGTCCAGCGTGGCCCAGCCAAGGGGCAGTATATCCTCTCGCCGCCAACAGCGCAAGCCGGGGATGGCGTTGACCTCGTCCCGCAGGTGCTGGCAGGCATCGATGATTGCCTCCAGCGCGGCGATGTTGGTCTCCATCCAGTCCCGTCCGTCGTCAAGCCCCATCATCAGAAGGTAGGAAGGGCTTGTCGTCGTCAGCGCCCGCAGCAGGCGTTTGACGTCGTCGCCATCCACCGAGGCCGCAGCGTGCAGGAAGGCTGTCTGGGTCGGTGCTGGTAGTGTCTTGTGTGCGCCAGCCACCCACAGGGTCGAGAACATTCCCGCATCGGCGGGGAGACGCCCGGAAAAGGCGAAGTGTGCACCATGGGCCTCATCGGTCAGCAGGGCAGCTTCGGGGCAATCCCGCGCCAATGCCGGCAGATCGGCGCAGCAGCCAAAGTAGTTAGGGTAGACCGACAGGAAGGCCGGGCGCTGGGCCGAGCACAATGCCGACCGTGCCGCAACGCTGTCAAAGCCGAAGGTCTGCTCCGCCTGGCTCCAGGCCGGGCTCACCCAATGGGGCTGCACCCCTGCCAGGGCGCAGGCGTGCACGGCGGAGATGTGACAATCCCGCGGCAAGAGCACTGTGCGGCCCTGCTGAACCGCCCAGAACACCATGGCCTGGATGCCGGCAGTGGAGCCATTGACCAGCAGGAAGCTGCGCCTTGCGCCCCAACGGCGGGCAGCCAGCTGTTCCGCTTCGGCAATGCCCTCGGCCGGCTCATACAGGCTGTCGGTACCTGGCACTTCGGTCACATCCAGCGCGGCATCCCAGGCCGGCAGACGTCCCTTGTGCCCCGGCATGTGCATGCGCAGCAGAGACCGTCTGCTGTATAGCTCCACCATCTTCCGTATGGGCCCCTTCATCGCTCCCCCTCCACATCCGCTTCAGTATAGCGAATCCTGCAGAATTTGGACATCCCCCAGTACTGTTACCCAGATGACGATGAAGAGCCACGCGGCATCCCGCGTGGCTCGCAAATACTAAGGCACAGGGTGACACCAGACGGTGTCAGGCTTGGGCCTGCTTGCTCTGGTAGTCTTCAAGGGCGGCCTTGAGAGCCTCCTCCGCCAGGACGGAACAGTGGATCTTGACGGGAGGCAGACCACCCAGCTCCTCAATGACCTGCTTGTTGGTCAGCTTCATGGCCTCCTCGATGGTCTTGCCCTTGATGAGGTCGGTCGCCACCGAACTGCTGGCGATGGCCGCGCCGCAACCAAAGGTCTTGAAGCGGCAATCAACGATGACACCGTCCTCCACCTTGATGAACATCTTCATGATGTCCCCACAGGCCTCACTCCCGACCATACCCACGCCGTCGGCGTTTTCGATCTCCCCGACGTTATGGGGGTTGGAGAAATGCTCAATCACTTTTTCGTTGTACATCGTTGACGCTCCTTCTGATTTATGCGATGGGTGACATGGCGCGCAGCCGCTCGACGATCTCGGCGACCTTGGCAATGGTGTAATCAACATCGTCCTGGGTGGTGTCCTCGCCCAGCGTGAGACGCAGGGCCGACTGAGCCGAGCCGATGGGCACATTCATCGCCAGCAGCACGTGGGAGGGATCGAGCGAACCCGACGAGCAGGCTGAACCGCTGGAAGCGGCGATGCCCGCCATGTCCAGGCTCAGAACCAGCGCCTCACCCTCCATGCCGGTGAAGCTGACATTGACGTTGCCGGGCAGGCGGTGTACGCGGTCGCCGTTGACACGGGAACGGGGTACCTTGGCCAGGATGCCGTCAATCAGGCGATCGCGCAGGGCGGCGATGCGGGGTCCAACATCGGGGAGTTCCCCCACCGACAGCTCCAGCGCTTTAGCCATGCCCACGATGGCCGGGTGATTGATGGTACCGGCGCGGCGGCCGCGCTCGTGGGCTCCGCCATTCATCAGGTTGTCGAGCGCCACCCCACGGCGGATGTAGAGCGCACCGATGCCCTTGGGGCCATGGAACTTGTGGGCCGAGAACGTCAGCATGTCCACACCCAGTTCCTTCACGTTCACCGGAATGTGGCCCACGGCCTGCACCGCATCGGTGTGGAAGGCCGCACCGGCCTCCTTGGCGATCTTCGCCAACTCCGCAATGGGTTGGATGGCACCCACCTCGTTGTTGGCAAGCATCACGCTCACCAGGATCGTGTCGGGCCGCAAGGCGTCCCGCAGGGACTGGGGTTCCACAAGCCCACCCTCGTTCACCGGCAGCACCGTCACCTCGAACCCCTGCTTCTTCAGCACATCAAAGGTGTGCAGCACGGCGTGGTGCTCCACGGCGCTGGTGATGAGGTGGCGTCCCTTCTCCCGGTGGCGGGTGGCATACCCCTTGATTGCCCAGTTGTCGGCCTCCGTGCCGCCGGAGGTGAAGTAAATCTCCGACGCCTGCGCGCCCAGCAGCCCAGCGATCTTCTCACGCGATTCATCCACAATACGCTGGCTGCGACGGCCCCACGAATGCACGCTGGAGGCGTTGCCGAATTCCTGTGAAAACCAGGGAAGCATGGCCTCCAGCACCTCCGGCCGCACGGCGGTGGTGGCGGCGTTGTCCAGATAGATGTTGCGCTTTTCCATCAGTGTCCCTTCCTGTCTTTGGTTTGGTATTCCTCCAGCACATCAGCCAGAGTGAAGGAGTCGATCACATCGTTGATGCTGCGAGAGAGTTTCTCCCACACGAGCTTGCCGGGGCATTCATCCCCACGCACGCACCCCACGCTGGTCTCACCCACACAATCCGCCGGGGCAATGGGCCCATCCAGCGTGCGGATGATGTCACCCACAGAGATGTTCTCTGGGCGGTCAGCCAGCGTGTACCCCCCCTGAGCCCCACGCACCGATTGGATAAACCCGCCCTTTTTAAGCGGGATGAACAACTGCTCCAAATAGGCCTCAGAAATGCTCTGGGCTTCGGAGATGTCCTTGATGGACACAGGGCTGGTGCCGCCGCACAATGCCAGATGCAGCATGGCGTTGAGACCGTATTTGCTGCGGGTAGAAAACTTCACGCCTCCCCCTCCATTTCCAACTGAAACTATCGGATATACTATAGCATTCCCAACGGACGCTGTAAAGTACGCCTTGTCACATCCTGTCAACAAAAAAGGGACATGTTTGGGCTGCAAAATGCTCTATGATACGTAGGACTTTGAAATTGGTGGGGATTGGGTTAAAATACCACCAGAGACCGCTATGGTGCGGCAAGCTTGAGGTGAACGGATGAACCATTACGAAGTGCTTGGTGTGGATCGTCACGCGTCGGCGGACATCATCAAAGCCGCATACCGCGTGCAGGCCAAGAAATACCACCCTGACCTGACGGCCAACGACCTGCACAGCCAACAACTGATGCAGAGGGTCAACGAGGCTTATGCGGTACTCAGTGACCCGCAGAAACGCCGCAATTATGACCTGACACTGCGGGACCCCGAGCAGCCGCAACCGTCCGTGGTATACAGCCGTGCCGCTCAGCCTGACATGTCCTACGATGAAAGACAGCCGAGACGCTGTTCGGGTGGGGGCGTTGTGGCCCTGCTCATCCTGCTGGCGCTCGCGCTGACCGGCGGGCTTTTCTATCTGTTTTTTGCTTACATTCGTTACATGCTGTTCCCCTGAGGTCAGGCGTCGTTGTCCTGAGGGGAATTGTCCCGCCCATCGGCAAAGTCCAGAATCTCCGACTGGGAAAGGGTCAGACCATTCTCCAACGTGGCGAACTCATCCATCGCATCGTGTTCCTGCTCCTTGTCACGCTCCCCGGACTCCTGCTTGGGCGGCACACCGCCGACCCCCTCTATGATCATCCCTGTGAAGGGTGTACGCATCCCCGGATACAAGCCATACCGCTCCACCTGCTGAGGGGATACGACCACTTTCTGCCCTGCCACACGCACATATAACTCTCCCATGCTCCATTCCTCCTGCGTCCCATGTTCCTCTAGTGTGGGAGTGCGGCGCTGAATCATGCGGAGAAATCCCCGGTAATACTGGAAGGAAAAAGCCGGCCCATTGGCCGGCTTTGCGTCACTGCATGGTGTACAGT
>JAEYRA010000100.1 GCA_023409755.1 Bacillota bacterium | reverse complement strand
AAAGAACAACACGATCAAGCTGGCTTCCATGCTGCGTGACACATTGGTGCCCATTGAGGGTCACGACTACAACCGCCTGAATACCTGCTACCTCTTTGGCGGGCCGGGTCTTTCCATCAACACGGTTAACAGCATCTACGACATGGACATTCAGCGCTATGTCAAGGTTGACTTCTTTGCCATCATGGACATCGTGGATGCCGTGGGCGGCGTGGACATTGAGCTGACCAGCGCTGAAGCCAGCTACATGCGGGAGCATGGGTACAACGGCGTCAGCAGGGGCGCGGGGGAGAAGCACCTGAGTGGTGAGGAAGCGTTGTATTACGCCCGCATCCGCCACCTTGACAGCGATTTTGGCCGTACCCAGCGCCAGCGCAATGTGGTGGAGGCAGCGCTCAAGAGCGTGCGGAAGATGGGCCTGGTGAAGGCCCTCGACCTCATGAACAAGCTGCTGCCCCAGGTAATGACGAACATCAGCACCAACGAGATGGTCTCCCTGGCGACCGACGTCATTGGCATGAGCGGGGACATGGATCAGGTTTCTCTGCCGGCCAAGGGTACCTACACCGGTAAATATTACAAGAAGATGGCGATTCTGGCCGTCGACTTCGAGGAAAACACCAAGATCCTTCACGAGTTCCTGTACGGGCCGTGATGGCTGGGCTGACAGGTATTTCTGTGTTTACGCGGCGCTCCTCCGGGGGCGCTGCTTTTTTGTGCCCGCAGTTGTTGGCGGTGTCTTTCTTTGGCGTCGCTGTTCATTCTCCTTCTGACTGGGGGCGTCTGCGAATATAGATAAACCACTGCATACCGACGAGGAGGGGATTGGAGTGGACAGCGGGCGAAACAGAGAGGATCTCCCCCGGCTCAACATGGGGCAGACCCGGGTGGTGAATGGCACAAGGCGACGCGGAGCCCGGGCCAGCTGGGACGCACGGAGGTTCTTGCGCGAGCGGGCAGGGGCAACCGGGCGGCGCGGCGCACGTCGTGAGGGAGGGGACCCCTTGCCCACCATCACCGTGCAGGCGGGCATTTGCGCCGTCATTCTCGTGGGCATTCTCGTCGTCAAGGCACTGGACGTTCCCCAGAGCCGGGAGGCCTTTGCAGACTTCAACGCGGCACTGACCAGTGATTCCGACATGGACAAGGCCATTGGCAAGCTGCGGTTTGTGACGGACCTCTTCGATAGCAGCGAATCGGTGTTCAACCCCGCCGAAACTGGGATGGTGCTGCCGGTGGAGGACCTGACGATGGAGGCGGGCGCCACCGGCCAGTACGTGATGACGGTGGATGTGGAGGAGGACACGCCGGTGCTGGCGGCGGCCGATGGGCAGGTCTATTACGTCGGGGGCAGCAACGAATACGGCCAAATTGTACGCATCCGCCACCAGAACGGGTATGAAACGGTGTACGCGGGCCTGACGCCGGAAGTGAAGACCGGCCGGACGCTGCTGGCTGGCGAGCGTATCGGTGTGGCAGGTAGCGGCACGGAGTTCCGTTTTATGGTGTACCTCGATGGCACACTGGTGGACCCGAGACCCTACTTTGAGAAGCGGGACGGCGGCTGACGATGGTGGTCGCAGTCATCGGCGGCTGTCAGATTCGGGTGCATTGGCTCTTCGTTGTAGTGTTGCTGCTGGCGGCGCTCAGCGGCTACCTTGGCGTGTTTCTGCTGTCCTTTGCCCTGGTGCTGCTGCACGAGGGCAGCCACGCTGTGGTGGCCAATGCCTATGGTTTCCGTGCGAGGGAAATTGAACTGCTGCCCTTTGGGGGCGTGGCCCGCATCGATGGATTATATGACGCGAACCCCGATGCTGAGCTCGCCATTGCCGCCGCCGGCCCGGCCTGCAACCTGGTGCTGGCCATGACAGCCCTTTCCCTCGACCGCTTCCTCCCCCTGCCGCCCGAGCGTGTGCGCCTCTTTGTGGATGTGAACCTGGGCATGGCCGCGCTGAACCTCCTGCCGGTGCTGCCGCTTGATGGCGGGCGGATGGTGCGGGGGCTGCTGGCGCGGCGCTTTGACGTCATCCGCGTGACGCGGCTGGCGGCGGCGTTTGGCATGGCGGCGGCGGGGGTGCTGGCGCTCCTCTTCCTGTGGATGGCGCTGCACGGCACGTTGAATCTGTCGGTGCTGCTGATGGCGATTTTCCTGCTGCTGGCAGCCTGGCGGGAGTACCGCATGGCTCCAACCCTGCTCTACCGCGGGTTGGCGGGCCAGCGGGGGCGTCTCAGTGACCGGTCAGCGCTGCCGGTGCGGCAGCTTGTGGTGCGCCAGGATATGACGCTGGCTGCACTGGCCCACCGGTTGACGCCGGGGTTCTACCACATCGTCACCGTGGTGGACGATGACTGCCGACCGCTGGGCATTCTGCATGAGGAAATGTTGGTGGACGGCATTCTGCGCCATGGCGCATCAACCTTGGTGGCTGGGTTGCTGCCCGTCCGACCCGCGCCGTTTGCCTCTCATTGACGCCTTCCGGTTGCCGCCTGTCAAATGGGCTTTGAACGCGGTGGGTTTTGCTATATAATGGAAGGGCAGTTTTGCTCAGTACCGGAGGCACACGTTGTATTTTTTGAAAAGCCACTCCTTGCTCAAGGAGTTTGAGAATGGACTGCAGTGGAAGCAGTTCCTGCCCAGCCCCGAACGCCCCGTTCGTAACCCTGTGCCGACCGGTGCGTTTGTCGCCGTACCGCAGGACGGTCTTGCCCTCTCGGCGGATTATCTCACGGCCCTCTATGCCGAGGGACGCGCCTTTTTTGGCGAGCGTGACCCCAAGGATGTGCACCTGGAAGGGGATTCGCTGGCCGACCTGCCCACCGATTTGCTGCGGGAGATGATGCTGGCCATCAGCCCCGGCGGCAAGTGCCACTTCGGCATAGACATCAACCCTGCCCGTCTGGTGCCGGGGGATGTGGCGCGCTACCGTTCGGTAGGCATCGACCGCTTTTGCCTGCAGCTCTTCGCCCCGTGTGAGACGCTGGCGGACACCGTGCGCCGAGCCAGGGCACTGGGTGCCTATGTGTCGGTGGAGCTGCGGCTCGATGGCTTCCTGGAGGGCCGCGACCTTAAGAACACCGTTGCAACGCTCTTCGAGGCGGCACCCAGCGCCGTCTGTCTCTATGACGACCGGCTGGGGAGCCTTTATGACAACGCCATGCTCGATCAGATCACCCTGGTGGCCCACGACGCCGGCTACGCCCAGCGCACGGCTTGGCTGTGGGCCAAGCAGGCCGCCGGTTTTGACCGGTGGGCGGGCCGGCTCTCTGGCCGGTATGCGGGGTTGGGCCCCTGCGCCACCAACTGTGAAACACGCGCTTTTCGCATCAACCCCGCGGGGGGGCGATGGGTCTCCTCCCGTTTGGCGGGGGAGTTCCTCACCTATACCGCCCCGCAAGAGTTGCGGGACTGGCTCGCCCTGGCTGAGGGGCTCTATGCCCTGCGGGTGACGCGCGACGGCCTGAACGCCGACATGCTGACAAGGGCCGCGGCGCTGGAGAGTATGGGGATCATTAACGAACGGGGACGCCCCAATCTGGCACGGCTGATGGACTTCCACCACGGTGTGGCGCGGTATCTGACCCGTGTGCTCGATGGGCGCAACCAGCAGATTCGTCTGACGGCCCAGCAGAACACCGAGGCCAGTGGCCCGGCGGAGGCGAAGCTTTCCTGACCGGTGAAGCGAAGGAGGAACCAATGGCGAACGAACGACAGCGGGTGTTGAAGCAGTTTCCCTTCCTGTTGGAGCTGCCGGAGGAGGAACGCAACGCCCAACTGGACGCGATGACCGTGGGCGTCTACCCAGAAGGCACGGTGATGATTGAGCAGGGACGGCGCTGCCGGGGGGCGGCACTCATCCTGAGCGGAACCATCCGGGTGTTCAAGCTCTCAGCCGAGGGGCGGGAGATTACGCTCTACCGCGTTGGCGCGGGGGAGACCTGCGTGCTGGCCATCTCTTGCCTGTTGGGCGGGGTGGACTACCCGGTGATTGCCGAGGTGGAGGAGGAAGCGGAGGTCGCCATGCTGCCGGTGGATGTGGTGCGGGCTGCCATGGCCTGCAGCGAACCCTGGCAGCGGTTCCTGTTCGCCTCCATGGCCGCCTCCATGGTAGATATCCTGACGGTGCTCGACGAGGTGGCCTTCCGCCGGATGGACGCACGTCTGGCCTCCCGTCTGCTGCAGTGCCCCCAGGAGATGCTGCTGGTGACCCACGAGGAGCTGGCTGGCGACATCGGTACCGCGCGCGAGGTGGTAAGCCGCCTGCTGAAGGAGCTGGAGAACAAGGGCATTGTGGAACTCAAGCGTGGTTCGGTGCGTATTTTGCGCCGTCAGGCATTGGAGGACGTCGCCGCGTTGTAATTTTTGAGAATGTGACCGATATTACATTAAGCTGGCCCAAACGGTGGTAAGATAAGGCCGTAGCAACTGAAAGGAGCAATTTCATATGGCAGCCCAGCATTTTACAACGGAAAACTTCAACGAGGAAGTTCTTCAGAG
This sequence comes from Bacillota bacterium, assembly GCA_023409755.1. Classification (GTDB taxonomy): domain Bacteria; phylum Bacillota; class Clostridia; order Christensenellales; family UMGS416; genus JAEYRA01. The sequence continues at coordinate 31,182 of JAEYRA010000100.1, read as the reverse complement.
TGACAAGCCGGTACTTGTGGACTTTTGGGCGACCTGGTGCGGCCCGTGCCGCATGATCGCACCGGCTGTGGAGCAGCTTGCCACGGAGTATGATGGCCGTGCCAAGGTGGGCAAGGTGGATGTGGACGAGAACCCCGACATCGCCCGGCAGTTTGGCGTCATGAGCATCCCCACTCTCGTCGTCATCAAGGGTGGTGAGGTTGTGGCGAAAACCATCGGTGCCATGCCCAAGCCCAAGCTGGCGGAGATGATCGATAAAGCTCTGTAAGCATTCCATTGCTGGCCGCAGGCCCGGCAGCGCCAATCAAAAAGCAACAAAGACACTTCTGAATCAACTTCAGGAGTGTTTTTCTTTTGGCACAATGGGCATCTGTTTGTTTTTGGGGGCTTCCGTTGTTGTTCTTTTACAAATGGCCCCGGAACTTTGCGATTTCATTTTTCATGAATCATGCATTACCCAGCCGGTTACCCGTTGGTTCATGTTGAAACTTCCAATCTATGGATTCAAGGAGCATGGAAGTGCAGGAAGACGACAAAGTGGTCGAAGCGCATGAGTGCTTGATTTTTCAAGGAACGGACGGCAGGTGAACAACTTTTCTGCCGTCCGCTCAGTGAGTTTACAAAACATTAAGAAGAGCATATGGAACGAACCTCCCGCCGATTCATTCGGCGGGAGGCAAGGAAAGGCCAGCGTGAGCAGAAAAAGCTCCCCCGCAGGCCCAGTGTATCCTTAGAAATCCGCATGAGGGTCTTCGTTTGTAATCGGTCGGCGACATGTGCGGCGACCGATTTGGAAATGATGAGAACAAGCTGTCTGAATCGTGGACGCCGCAACAGCGACGGACACGACAGTCTTATGCCAGCAGCAAAGCCACATCTCGGAGCGCCTTGCACGCCAGGGCGGTGGAGGCTCCTGACGGGTCGTAGTGGGGCGACAGCTCCACCACGTCGGCCCCGATGAGGTTCAAGCCTTGCAAGGCCCGCAGCGCCGAAATGAACTCCGGGTAGAACACGCCGCCGGCCTCGGGGGTGCCGGTGCCGGGCAGAAGGGAGGAATCAAACACGTCGAGGTCGACCGTCAGATAGACCGGCCGGTCCCCGATGGCGCGGGCGGCTTCGGCTACGCCATGGAGGCCGAATGGGTGCAGGTGGGTGTGCGCGGCGGCCCAGGAAAACTCCTCCGCCGTGCCCGAGCGGATGCCAAATTGCCAGATGGAGCCGTCGCCCACACACTCGTGAGCCCGCCGCAGTGCCGTGGAGTGGGAGAGCTGTTCGCCCAGGTAATCCTGCCGTAGGTCGGCGTGGGCGTCAAAGTGTACGATGGTCAACCCCGGGTGGTGTGCGGCGGCGGCCCCGATGGCCGGCACGGACACCAGGTGTTCGCCGCCCACCATCAGCGGCTTTTTGCCGTCCGCCAGGATGGAAGCGGCCAGCTCGCCAATCCACTGGAGGGACAGCGCCGTGTTGCCGATGGGGATGTCGATGTCCCCGAGGTCGCAGATGGCGCAATCCTCCAGATCGCGTTCCCAGTAGGGGCTGTAGGTTTCGATGCCGAAGGACTCGGCCCGCATGGCCGCCGGGGCAAAGCGCGTGCCGGGCCGGTAGGTCACCGTGCCGTCAAACGGCGCACCGAAGAGCGCCACGTCCGCCGCAGCGTATTGCGCCGTGCAGCCAAGGAATCGCCAGTCCTTCATCGGCACCATGCCTTGCCCTCCTTCGTCAGGTCCCCAGAATCGTGATCGTCTGCGCGTCCACGTCGTCGTTCAATACGGTGCACCGGTTGCGGATGTAGAACTTGTAGTGCTCCAGCACCGTCTCGGTGATGCGCTCCCCCGGGATGGCCAGCGGGATGCCCGGCGGGTAGATCATTAACGATTCACCGCAGACTTCGTTGAGGGCATCGTCGATGGGCACACTCTTCTTGGGGGAATAGTAGGCGTCCCGGGGCGGAATAACGGCGTTGGGTTTGTCAAAGAACCCGGTCATGGAAAGCTCCAGCGGCTCCCGCTGGCCATAAAAGCGCCGGCTCAAATCCTCCAGCGCGTCCACCAGGCGGTTGAGCGTGCTCTCGTCGTCACCGATACCGGCCACCGCCAGCACCACATAAGCCTCGGCCAATTCCATCTGGATGCCATAATCCCGCTTCAGGATGTCATAGGCTTCAAACCCCGTCAAGCCAAGGTCATTGACCTTGATGACGAACTTCGTCTCGTCATAGTCGTAGATGCCCGCGCCGTTGGTGTCGTCCCAGGTCAGTATCCGCAGACCGGGGATCTTGGCGATGCGTGCCTTGGCAGCCTCCACATGGGTGATGAGTTCCTCGTAGATAGCTTCGCCCTCCAGCACCAGGCGCTTGCGGGCCAGGTCCATGCTGGCCATCAGCAGGTAGTTGGCACTGGTCGTCTGCATGAGGTTGATGGACGCGCGCACCTGCTGGCGGGTGAAGGTGCGCTCGTTCAAGAGCAGCACCGAGCTTTGGGTCAGCGACCCCACGGTCTTGTGCATGCTGGTGGTGGCCATGTCGGCTCCCATGGCGATGGCGCTGTCCGGCAGCTCATCGTGGAAGGGGAAGTGAGCCCCGTGGGCCTCGTCCACCAGCACCGCGATGCGCTTGCGGCGGCACAGGCGGATGATGGAGCGGAGGTCACTGGTCGCGCCGAAATAGGTCGGGTTCACCAGCAGCAGCGCCTTGGCGTCGGGGTTATCGCGGATGGCCGCCAGCACGCTCTGGTAAGTTACGCCGTTGACAATGCCGAACTCCTGGTTGAGCTCCGGCTCGATGAACACCGGCATCGCACCCGTCAGAATCGTGCCGCCGATGGCCGACTTGTGGACGTTGCGGGGCATGAGGATCTTATCACGGGGGCCGCAGGCTGTCATAATCATCGCCTGCACGCCGAAGGTTGACCCACCCACAAGCATGTAGGCCGCGTCGGCCCCATAGGCGTCGGCCAGCAGTTCCTCGGCTTCGGCAATCACCCCTGTGGGATTGCTCAGCATGTCGAGCTCCCGGGTGGAGTTGGCGTCGTAACGTAGGAGCTTGGTGTTGAGCATGCCGCCCAGTGGCAGCCGCTTCTTGTGGCCGGGCACGTCAAAATGCACCGTGTCCCGTGCGGCATAGGTTTCCAGCGCCGTATAAAGAGGTGTTTTTTTGTGCTTGTTCATGCGGCGGACCTCCCTTCCAACCCAGCACACGGCAGTGCCCGGCGAACTGTGTTCGCCGTCTCCGGTACTGTGGGGTTGCTGTGGGAATGCCAAATCAATGAGCCCATGCGGGCCGTGCCACCCATCGGCGGTGTGGTGTGTAATGTGGGGCAAACTGCATCCAGCGTCAAGCTGGATCTCAAATCAAAATAGTTGCTCTTTTTTGCCATTCCTAGCCGATATCACCCTCCCATTCAGTCAGCATAACGATGGATATCATACGATTGTCATGTTTCGCTGTCAACAGTTTTTTTTACTATTAGTAAACATTACATTCAGAAATAGTAAACTCAACCAACGTCGATTTCACTGTGGTTTGATGGGGTGGATAAGGAATGCAACAGCCAGCATTCCAACAGGGCAAAAGGCTCCTTTTGAAAGGCGTCGCAGGCCGCCAAGCCATCGGTCGACAGCATCCGCCCCAGGCGGTGGCGCAGCAGTGGGTGGGCCACCAAATGCGTGGCATCCTCCACCAAAAACCAGCCGACTTCCAGGCTTTCTTCGCTGGTGGCGCATTCCCCGCTTTGGTACGCGCAGCGGAAATCAAGGTTCAGGATGCTGTTCTGCACGTTGAGAGTCATGCCGGCAAATCCAGTTACGGTCACCTCAATGCCGCTCTCCTCCCGAATCTCGCGTCGCAGGGCCTGGGGCAGGCTCTCGCCCGGTTCCACCATGCCGCCGGGGAACTCCCAGCCGCGACGAGGGTGGCATACCAGCAGCACGTCGCCGTTGCTCCGTGTCACAAAGCCGCCGACGGCAATGATGTGGGTGGACATTGGGGACTTCCTTTTTGTGTTTGTTTGATGGAACCACGGGAACGACCGAGGCCCCGCGTTGCGGGGCCTCGGGATGGTTGCGTCGTCAGTCTGCCTGGCACAGGCAGAAGGGATGGCCGGCGGGGTCGAGCATCGTCACAAAATAGGGGCCACCGAACTGCTGGGCGGTGCGCGTCGCGCCCAGCGCTTCGGCTTCACGCACGGCGCTGGCCACGTCCGGCACCTGGAAGTCAAAGTGCATCTGCTTCTGCTGTTTGCCTGGTTCCTCCGGCCAGACGGGCGGGACATAATCCTCCTCCTGCACGAAGAGGAACACCAGACCATCAGCGCGGCGCACTGCCGCGTGGTCGTAGAGCTCTGTCAGTTCCCAGCCAAGCAAATCGGCGTAGAAACGCGCCAGCTTCTGCTCGTCGGCGCAATCCAGCAAAACATCACCCAATGCAATACCTTGAATCATCGAAATCCTTCCTTTCGGTCTTTGGTGGCAGGTTTTGCCACCAGCATACCGCAATGGGCTCAAATGTCAACCGCTAATGCAGCTCCTATTGCTCGGGCTTTGGCCGCCAGCTCTGCAATTCGAGGATGTTGCCCTCCGGGTCCCGGGCGTAGACGCACACCGCCTGGCGGCCGGGGTAGTCGGCAGTCACGACCTCGCCCACCTGCCCGCCGCCGGCCTTCAGCACCCGCTGCAGCGTCTCCGCCACGTCGTCCACCTCGAAGGCCAGGTGGGTGAAGCCGCGTGTGTTGACGGGCAGCGCTTCTTGCTCCACGATGTTGTCGTAGGTAAAAATCTCCAGCGTAGGGTGGTCGTCGCCATAACCCGGCAAGCAAAGGTGCTCGCCCACGATGTGGGCGTTGGGGATACCGGTCATGGCCTCGAGCCACGGGCCGCGCAGATCACGCTGCTCACCGATGCTGCGGCAACCCAGCGCGTCTTTGTAGAAGCGGATGAGCCGCTGGCCGTCGCGGGCGATGAGGTTGGTGTGGGCGTAGCGGTGCATATTAGTCTCCTCCGTTCATTGTGTGCTGATTGCTATGCAAGGGCGGTGGATAGCCCCGCACCTTCCTATAGGCCGCCGCAAGGAAATCACGCGGCTCCCGGTAGCGGGAGTGTTCCATCACCAGCAGCAGGGGGAAGTCTGCAGGTTGCTCATCGATGGAAATGTTATAGCAGTTAGAGATGGACAGGTTCCCATTGCAACTTTCTTCTCTTACTCGTGCCAAAAGGTGCTGCTCGTTCATTCGCCGTTTGGCCCCCGCTTTCCTTTTGGCGCACACGCAAAAAGGCACCCGCATACGGGTGCCTTTTATTGGATGTCCTCAGTATTCCATCTCCACCGCGTTGCCGGTGACGATAAACTCCGCCGACAGCGGTGCGCGGCCCATCAGCTGCTCTGAGAGTGGGTCAGGCTGGCTGCCGCCCACAAAAAGACGGAACGCACCCGGCTCCAGCACGGCACGGCCGTCGTCAGTGATGACGCAGAGCCGCCGGGCTGGCACGGTGAAGGAAACCGTGGTCTCCTCACCGGGGGCCAGCTCCACCCGGCGGAGGTCGACGAGCGACCAGTGCGGCATGCGGGTGCTGGCTTCCAAGTCCTTGAGGTAGACCTGTACCACTTCGCCCCCAGCCACTCGCCCGGTGTTCTTCACCCGCACGGTGAAGCGCACGTCTTCGCCGGCCGTCAGGCTGTCGCTCTCCAGCTGGAGCCCGCTGTACCCGAAGGCGGTGTAGGACAGGCCATAGCCGAAGGGATAGGCCGGTTCGGTTTTCAAGAACCGGTAGGTGCGGCCCTCCATGGCGTAGCTCTCAAAGGGCGGAAGGTCGCCGTCCCCAGCGTAGAAGGTGACCGGCAGACGGCCCGAGGGGTTGTGCTGGCCCAGCAGCGTCTCGGCCACGGCCAGGCCGCCGAACTGCCCGGGGTACCAGGCCTGCAGGATGGCCGCGGCCCGGTCGGCATAGGGGCTCATGTCCACGGGGCTGCCAGTCATCATCACCACGATGACGGGCTTGCCCACCGAGTGCACCGCATCGAAGAGGGTGGCCTGCATCTCCGGCAGGGCCAGGCTGCGTTTGTCGCCGCCCATCGGCCCTTCCTCGCCCTCAAAACGCTCGTCCAGCCCCAACACCAGCACCACGGCGTCGGCTCGCTCGGCGGCAGCCATGGCTTCGGCCAGACCCCAGCCGGGCTTCTCCCCCCAGCCGCCCTCGGGGGCGTCGCCCAGCACCGTGCTGCCCTGGGCATACCAAATCTTGGCCTGGGGCAGCAGGGTGCGGAAGCCGTCGGCAATGGTATATTCTGGATAAGCGGTACCGTAGTAGTTCCCCCACAGCGCACGGCGGCTGTTGGCGTTGGGGCCGATGACGGCCACCGACCGCAGCGACGAAGGGTCCAGCGGCAGAATGCCGTTGTTCTTCAGCAGCACCAGGCTTTCCCGTGCCATCTGGCGGGAGAGGTTCTGGTGCTTCTCACACCCCACGGTCTCGTAGGGGATGCTCGCGAAGGGCACGTTCTCCGGCGGGTCAAACATGCCGAGTTTCATACGCGTGAGCAGCGCCCGCCGGGCGGAGACGGTGATCTCCTCCTCGGTGATGAGCCCGCGTTTCACGGCGTCCAGCAGACGCTCAAAGGTCTTGCCGCAGTTGAGGTCGCAACCGTTCTTCACCGCCAGCGCCGCTGACTCGGCTTCGTCGGCAGTCACCTTGTGGAACATGTGGAAGTCGTCAGTGGCGCCGCAGTCGCTGACGTAGACGCCCTCGAAGCCCCATTCCTCCCGCAGAATCTTGCCGATGAGGGTGGGGCTGGCGCAACACAGCTCGCCGTTGGTACGGTTGTATGCCCCCATCACCGAGTACACACCTGCTTCCTTCACGCACTCCTTGAAGGCCGGCAGGTAGGTCTCGCGCAGGTCCTTTTCGCTCACCTCGGCGTTGAACTCGTGGCGCAGCGCCTCAGGCCCGCTGTGCACGGCGAAGTGCTTGACGGTGGCCACGGTCTTGAGGTACCGGTCGTCGTCACCCTGCAGCCCCCGCACAAAGGCCTTGCCCATCCTTGCCGTCAGCACAGGGTCCTCGCCGTAGGTCTCGTGGCCCCGGCCCCAGCGCGGGTCACGGAAAAGATTGATGTTGGGGCTCCAAATGGTGAGGCCCTTGTAGATTTCCCGGTCTTCGTGGCGGGCGGCCTCGTGGTGCTTGGCCCGCGCCTCGTCGGCGATGGCCGTGGCCACTTCGCCCATCAGGGTGTCGTCGAAGGACGCGGCCATACCGATGGCCTGGGGGAACATGGTAGCCACCCCGGCACGCGCCACGCCGTGCAGCCCTTCGTTCCACCAGTTGTACTCTGGGATGCCCAGCCGTGGGATGGCGGAGGAAGCGAACAGCGTCTGGCTGACCTTTTCCTCCAGTGTCATCTGTGACACCAGCGCGTCTGCCCGCTGTGCAAAGGCGCTGTGGTCGGTTGTCTTGTGTTTCATGCGTCACCCTTCTTTCTCATCGGGCACAGGCCCGTTCTCTCACAGGTGGATGGAAAAGTCATCAAAAGTATACATGCCGGCACCATGGTGCAGCAGTCCCTTGCGCTCCAACCCGGCGAAAGCGTCGGCGACCTGGCCCGCCAGCGTTGGCAGCACATCCAGTGCGAAGTGACCCGGCAACAGCCGGCGCACCGACAGGCCGCACAGCCGCCCCACCGACCGGGCAAAGGCCACCGGGTCGGTGCTGGGGTACCAGGCGTCCAGCGTACCATGGTAAAGGAGATCACCCGAGAAGAGCAGGCCACGGGCTTCCTCCCACAGGCACAGGTGACCGGGGGAGTGCCCCGGCGTGTGCAGCACGGTCAAGCGCCGCCCGCCCAGGTCAAGCACGTCGCCGTCCGTCAGCAGCCGGGTGGCGCCGCCCCGGTAAATCGTGTATCCTGCCGGGTCAAACCCCTTGGGAAAGACGCAGGGATCCCGGGTCAGCTGTTGGCGCACCACTGCTTCGGGCAGGGGGAAGGCCCCGGCCAGCCAGGGTGCCTCGGCCCGGTGGACGGCAATGCGCTCATACTGCCGGCAGCCGCCAATGTGATCCCAGTGGGCGTGGGTCAGCACCACCTCGACGGGCAGGCTGGTAAGGGAATGCACCACCGCGCCGATGTTCACCACGCCCAGCCCCGTGTCAATGAGCACGGCGCTGCGCTCGCCCACCGCCAGGTAGCTGTGGGGCTGTTCCCAGTGGCCGTATTCGCTGATGGCAAAGGTCGCCGGGTCTATTTGCTCCACCGAAAACCAGGGTTGCATTCCGTTCTCCTGTCTCGTTGCTACCATCATAACCCAGCCGGCGGTGGCTGGCAAGAAAGGCGTTCGGCGTGCAAAATGCGGTCTTGGCACACCTCAATGGGGGTTTGGGACAGTCCCTCTTGCGGTGCGGCGGGCCGCAGGATATGATACCATTGTAATGAAAATGTGGAGGAATGAAGTATGGGAGGCAAAAAGACCGTTGGCATCGTGCATAGCGAGTCTTACCAGTTGCTAAGGGACAACTATAAGGTACTGTGGGTCATCTCACTCATCGTTCTTGGCATCGGCATGGTGGTGGGCACGATCATCTCGGTGGTGTCGGTGCCGCTGCAAATCGCCATGCAGGCGTCGGTGCTGCCCTTAAGCCTGCTGGATAGCCACATAGGGCAGAGCATGGAGCGCATACTGACGCTGCTGGTGCCTGTCATCGGTTTGTTCGGTGGTCTGTATCTTCTGCTCATGGCGGTGAGTGTCCTGTCGGAGATTGTGACGGAAGCGGCGATGCTGGGCACCTACAACGCCACGCTGCAGCTGATGGATGGGCAGAAGCCCTCCTTCCAGCGGGAGTGGGCCCGGTTTGCCGCCAACTGGAAGCGGTACATGGCCGTTTATGGCTGGATTACGCTGTGGACATTCCTGTGGGGTCTGCTGTTCATCGTACCGGGCATCGTCAAGTGGTATGAATACCGCATGGCGCCCATGCTGGTGCTGCGTTACCCCGACATGACCCCGCGGGACGCGCTGCGCATCTCCCAAAACATGACGCGCGGGTACAAAGGCCGGCTCTTCGGCATTGATTGTATCCTGTTCCTGTATGGTTTGGCTTCGGGGCTTGCCATCTGCTGTTTGATCATTGGCATATTCGCGGCCATCGTCCTTTGGGTGACCCCCATGCATTTGGGCATGTACTCCATCGTCTACCGGGACATCCTGCAGGCCGCCATCGACGGCGGGCACATGCCCCTCGAACCGGCCGATCCTCTCATGGTCTGAGGCGTTCTGCGGTGCCGTGGGTGGAACCCACGCGCCAACCGGAACGTTTGGCCCGTCCCTCTGGATCGAAGCGTCACCACCGGCCTTGCCGGGGTGGCGCTTTTGTTCTCTGTGCCCTCGCTCGGCACCGTCGGTTGGGGTTCTGGGTTACAAGTGTGGAGCCATTTGGTGTGCTTTCGGGCCGTCGGGTATGGGTGACTGTCCATTACCGTCCCCATCCGCTTTTTTACTCAGTGAAATGTTTTTTCAGAGAGTTCGTCTTTTCTGCTTGACAATTACATGGAATATGGTAAAAGATAATTGTATACAAAGTATATGGCCGATATGGAAAGGAGACTGTATGGAGATCCATCAGGTTGCCATAAACCAGATCAAAGCGGAAGGGGAGCGCATCAATAGCTTTTACTTCCCTGTCCCCGATGACTTTCACTGGGAGGAAGGCGCTCACATTCACGTCGCGCTGGAGGGGTTCAATGAGGGTGACGTCCGGAACAAAGAACTGGTGCGCCACATGTCCATCACCACACTGCCGGAGGAAGGGCGTCTGGGCTTCACCACTCGGCTCGACAGCAGCGATTCGGTGTACAAGCGAGCGTTGTCTCGCCATCGGGTGGGGGATCCGCTGTATCTCTTCAAGTCCGGCTCCCGGCTCACCCTGCGGCGGGAGGAACGCCCCCTTGTGGTGTTCTCCATGGGGGTCGCCATGTCTGCCGTGCGGCCCCTTTCGTTGTGCTATGCGCAGAACCGCCGGGGGATCGCGTCCCTGCGCAGCATCACCGTCAACAGCAGGCAGACCTACCCCTTTCAGGAGGAGCTGCAGGCGCTGGATGCTCCAGGCCTTTCGCTGCACCACCTGCGCCACCGTGCGGAGCTGGCTGAGGAAATAGAGCGCCTGGATTTCCTCAATCACCCCCTCTATTACGTTGTGGGGAGCGATGAATTCCTGCGCGACGTCATCACCCTCCTCCGGCAGAGAGGTGCGGAGGATGGGGACATCATATTGGACATGAAGGCGGAGAAGCGCAGCGCTCTCTATGAAAGGATGGGATTGTAGGCAGTAAAGACTTGTCGAAGGTCTGCGTGCTGCAGGATTCTCCATCAGTAGTTTTTTGTCCCATAGCAACGTTCCTGGTATCCATTCAGCTGATCCAATGATGAAAGCGGCGGGGGTACGGGCAACTTTTACGAGTGACGTCGATGGCGCTTTTCGCTACCGTTCCATCATTCTTCATACATAACCTGCCCCCCACTCGCAACACTAAAAGAAGTTTTGTGCGGAGGGTGGACATGGGGAAGAAGGTCCTGTTGGGAACGACGGTACTAGTGGCCGCCGCGGCTGTGGTGACGTTGCTGGTGGTGCGGCCGACGTCGGCAACAACAACGACGGCGTCGCTGCAGTCGTTTGCCACCACCATTGATTGCGATGGCACGGTGGCCGCGCCTACCCAGGCGGTGCTGCTGCCGATGGCTGGCAAAGTGGCACGGGTGGCGGTGGAGGAGGGGCAGACCATCGCGGTGGGCGACGAGGTGGCGCGTATGGATGACAACCTGCTGGCCCTGCAGCTGGATGAGGCGTTGACGTCCCTGAACGCTGCCAAGCGAGCGGCGCGAAGAACTGATGCCAGCCAGGGTGAACTGCGCCAAGCCGTGGCGGCGGCTCAGACGGTGTCGGCGGATGCGGAGGACGTGACTGACGCCGTCCGGCAGACCAAGGCGACGGAAGAAAGTGCCGATTCCCAAATTGAGCTGGCGCGCTTGAAGGTCAGCAAGGCCCGGGAGCAGATGGAGAATGCCAGCGTTCGCAGCGCACTGGCGGGCGAGGTGCTGGAGGTTAAGGTGCGTGCGGGGCAGTATGCCACGGCGGGCATGGCCGCGGCAACTGTGGCCGCTATGGATGAACTGACGATTGATGCTGTGGTGGCGGACCTGGACGTCGTTGGTATCCAGCCGGGCATGGCGGTGGAGTTGAGCGGCGGTTGCCTGGGGGATGAGAGGAGTACCGGTGTCGTGCGGGCCATCAAGCCCCTGGCCCAGACCCAGCAAACCCAGTCCGGCAGCCGCAGCGCGGCGGTGGTGAGTATCGTGCCCATGAAGCGCGGTCTTTTCTCCCGCTTGGGTGCGTCAGTGGATGTGAAGATCATTACGGCTAACTCCCAGGCTGTCGCTGTTCCGCTGGAAGCGCTGGAGCAGGGTTCGACGGGGCTGTATGTGTACCGCGTGGTGAATGGCAGAGCCTTGCGCACCCCGGTGCAGGTGGGCCGTCTCAACGATACATCGGCCGAGGTTCTTTCCGGCGTGGCGGTGGGGGATCGCGTGGCATTGGAGCCGTCGGCATTAAAGAGCGGCCAGCGGGTGCGGGACAATGTGCGCTAACCTCTATTGGGAGATTGTGCACAGCGTGCTGCGTACCCTGCGTGCGGCGCGGTTAAAGACTGTGCTGTCGGTGTTGGGCGTCAGCTTTGGCGTGGCGGCGGTAATGGCGGTGCTGGCCATTGGCCGGGGCGGGGAAGTGCGGGTGCAGAGTGAACTCAACGCCATCGGCATCAACCGCGCCTGGCTCTATGCCGACAAGGACGCCACCCGGGGCCTGCGGGTGGAGGATGGCAAGTGGCTGGCCGAACGGTTAAGCGGTGCCATGGTGGCCGCTCAGTCTGACGTGTATGCCGATGTGAGCTGCGGATCGGCCCAGGCAAGCGCCCAGGTCATTGGCTGTGAGTCTCTGCTGCCCAGCATGGAGAGCCTGGATTTTGATTCGGGGCGGTTCTTCACCCAGTGGGAGGAGGAAAACGCTCAACCCTCGGCGGTGCTTGACAACAACTTGGCCGAGGCACTCTTCGCCGGGCAGAGCCCGTTGGGCCGCGCCATTCTGGTGGGCGGGCAGCAGTGCACAGTGGTGGGCGTCGTTAGCAAAAACAGCATGTTCTCGGAGGACGGCGTGGTGTATCTGCCCATCACCTTGTACAATCGGTGGTTTGCGGCACGCACGGTGGAGCAGATTTCGGTGGCGGCGCAGTCGTCCGACGCGCTGCAGCCAATGAGTATTCAGGCTGTGCAGCTGCTGAAATCCCGCATTGGTGCAGTGAAGGTGGTGACGCTTGAGGGAGAGACCGAAGCGGCCGACAACGTACTGGGCATCTTTAAGAACGTCATCCTGTGCGTGGCCGGCGTGGCGCTTCTTGTGGGGGGCATTGGCATCATGAATATGATGTTCATGTCCGTCAACGAGCGGGTGCGGGAGATTGGTATCCGGAAGGCTCTGGGCGCCCAGCAGAGTCATATCCTGCTTCAGTTCCTACTGGAGGCGCTGTTCCTCTCGGTGGGGGGCGGCATCATCGGCATCGGCTGCGGGGTGCTGCTGGCTTGGGCGGGCAGCGGCATCGCCGGCATTCCGCTCATCATCCCGCCGACTGCCCCAATCGTTGGCGTTGGCTTCTCCATGTTGGTGGGGCTGGTGTTTGGCATCGCCCCGGCACGGCGCGCTGCACTGTTGCTGCCGGTGGTTGCGCTGCGGTCCGACTGATGGTTGCGCCGAAGCGCTGGGGGAGGTATACTGAATGCCTCCCTGGAAACCTTTGGTCAGGTTGCACAAAACATTGCATTCAATCGAATGTAAATACCAAGTAAAGTGATTGGGATTACTTGTAAATAAGCGTCGTTTTTTGTACCTCATATCACGGAATTTGGCTTTACAGTGGGATTTTCAACAGTTGTGTCGGGTATATTGCAAAACATCAATTTCGTATAAACTTCACAAATCAATAGGCAGACTATCCTATTTTTACTGATCATTATTTGTGCAGCATGTACATAGTATTTCGCGTGGGTATTTATTATAATACTCGCATACAGGATGTGCCGCGGCTGCGCGGTATTAGGAGGTAGAAGCATGGCGAACGTCTCTTTGAAGAACATCTACAAGATTTATGCCGGCGGTGTTCAGGCGGTCAGCAACTTCAATCTGGACATTGAAGACCGTGAGTTCATCGTTCTCGTCGGTCCGTCCGGCTGCGGCAAAACCACCACCCTGCGCATGGTCGCCGGTCTGGAGGAAATCACCGACGGCGAACTGTACATCGGCGACAAGCTGATGAACGACGTAGCACCGAAGGATCGCGACATCGCGATGGTGTTCCAGAACTACGCCCTGTACCCGCACATGACGGTGTATGACAACATGGCGTTCGGCCTGAAGCTGCGCCGTATGCCCAAGGCTGAGATCGACCGCCGCGTGAAGGAAGCTGCCAAGACGCTGAGCATCGATCACCTCCTGACCCGTCGCCCGAAGGCCCTCTCCGGTGGCCAGCGCCAGCGCGTCGCCCTGGGCCGCGCCATCGTGCGTGAGCCGAAGGTCTTCCTGATGGACGAGCCGCTGTCCAACCTGGACGCCAAGCTGCGCGTTCAGATGCGCGCGGAGATCATTCGTCTCCACCAGCGCCTGAACACCACGTTCATCTACGTCACCCACGACCAGACCGAAGCCATGACGATGGGCACGCGCATTGTCGTCATGAAGGACGGCCTGATCCAGCAGGTGGACAACCCGCAGAACCTCTACAACAAGCCGGTCAACCTCTTCGTCGCTGGCTTCATCGGCACCCCGCCCATGAACTTCTTCGACGTGACCCTGGTGAAGGAAGGCAGCGACCTGTTCGTGACCTTCGGGCCCCACAAGCTGAAGATTCCCGAAGCCCGCGCCGCGCAGATTGACACCGCGTACGTTGGCAAGGAAGTCATCATGGGCGTCCGTCCGGAAGACATCAAGGACGACCAGGAGAGCATTGAGACCTTCAGCGCCGCTGTTGCGTCGGCCAAGGTGGACGTGGTAGAATTGATGGGCGCCGAGACCAACCTGTACCTGCTCTTCGAGGGCAAGGACAGCACCGTTACCGCAGTGGTTGATGCCCGCAGCCTTTCCAGAACGAACGATCAGATCAAGGTCGCGTTCGATCTGTACAACGTCCATCTCTTCGACAAAGAGACGGAAATGACCATCGTTAAGAACTGACGCAGTTCGCGAACAAAGGATGTGTTAGAAGGCAGAGCATGATCGAAGGTTATGCTCTGCCTTTCTACAACGGTTGGGATTGGATTGTAAATCCAAATGAAGGAGACACCCATGCATCTGGATGGGAAATTGATGAAGGCCCTACAGGAAGCCTCCGAGCATCTTGGCCTGCAGATCAGCCTTTTGGACGAAATGGGAGATGTGCTCTATTCGAGCGAGGCGTCCGCGGTGGGAACGGTGGACAGCTGGCTGGAACAGGCTGCGTTTACCGAAGGTCGGGCCGAGGTGGCAGAAGCTAACCGGTGCTATTTCCAGCTGCCCAGCGACAACTACAAGCCGCTGGTGCTGGTCATTGACGGCGCGATGCAGGAGGTGGGCAGCTCCGGTTATCTGCTGTCCTCCTTGCTGGCAGAGATTCTCAAAACATCCATTCGCAAGCCAGGCCGGGAGGAGATCTTCAAGGCTCTGCTCATGGACAAGGCCGACCCGTTGGAAGTGCAGGAAGCCGTCCGCGATTTTAAGCTGGATGCCAACGCCAAGCGCTGCGTCATTCTGGTGCAGACCTTTGAGGGCGACGCGTCGTTGCTGTACGACACGCTGATGAAGGTGTTTCCTCGTGCCAAGGGCGATGTGGTGGTGGCGCTCAACCGTTATGTCGTGGCTCTTGTCCGCCAGTTGGAGGATGAGGACGAGATGGAGGACATCATCCAGCTGGTGCAGGCGATGGACGACACCCTGTCCAACGAAGTGAACTTCAAGGCCTGCTTGGGTGTGGGCGGCATCAAGCGTGGGCTCATTGGCGTGCGCGATTCGTTCACCGAGGCGCAGGAGGCCATCAACCTGGGCCTGATGCAGCAGTCCAACGGCCGTGTATACATGTTCCACCAGCTGATGTTGGAGCGTTTCCTGCAGGAAGTCCCGCGGGACATTCGCCGCCGTTTTTACGAGCTGGCCTACACCGAGAGCATCAAGAAGGTGATGACCGATGAGATCATCGAGACCATTGCCAAGTTCTTTGAGAACAACCTGAACCTCAGTGAGGCTTCGCGCAAGCTCTACATCCACCGCAACACCCTCATTTACCGCCTGGACAAGATCCAGAAGGCAACGGGTCTTGACCTGCGCACCTTCGATGACGCGGTGCTGTTGAAGATCATCCTCATGCTCAGCAAGAGTCTGTCCTCCACCAACCGGATCGAGTAACGGCGATGGGAGGCAGCACAGGGGCGACGTGTGCGCCTCTGTTTTTTTGTGTGTACAGGGATATCCTGGCCAATGATTGGGTATGCTGACAGGGGATGGCACGCCGATTTGACAGTGCAAGATGGATTGAGATATAATCAAACTGCAATATTCCACAACTGGATAGGAGTTTTTGATTGAGTCTGACGAGATCCGGACAGCATCAGAGATTGGGCCGGAACCGCAGCACCAACGGTTTGACCGTGCTGCGGGACCCGGGTATGACCCTGCGCCAACGCTCAGGCGTGGCGCAGCGGTTGCGCGTACGCAGCAGAGGGATGCGCGTTCCGTCGGAGCTGATGTTGATGGCACGGGACGCCGCGGCACGGTTGCCACTGGGGCGTATGGCTCTGGTAGCTGCGCTGCTGGTCGTCATGTCGCTGGGCGTGCTGCTGGGTGCCAATGCCTACGCGAAGTCCAAGGAGTTAAGCGTCCGTATTGAGAACGGCATTTTTACCAGTGAAATGGTTACCACCGCCAGTACGGTGGATGAACTGTTGGAGCAGAACAACATCACCCTTGGCCCCAACGACGAGGTGACCCCCGCCGGCCAGACCCGTCTGACTGACGGTATGGTGGTGACGGTGGACCGCGCGATGATCGTCTTTGTCACCAGTTCCGGCCAGATGCAGCAGGTCTATATGACCGGCGGCACCGTGGACGACGCGTTGGCCAAGGCGGGCATAGACTACGACCAGGATGACGAGGTCACCCCTGCGGCCACCACACGTCTGTCAGCTGGCTTGCGTATCCGCCATGTGGGGGTGGAGAGCGTCATCGTCTCGGAGAAACACACCATTTCACACGAAACGGTCTACCGTGACAGCGACAGCATTCTCAAGGGCAAATACGCCATCGGGCAAAGCGGGTCGGACGGCATTCGTACCCGGCAGATTCAGATCACCTACAAGGATGGTGTGGAGATTAGCCGGGTGGAGCTTTCCAATACCGTAACGAAGGAACCCAAGGATCGCATCGTGCTGCAGGGCACAAAGGTGGAGATTAAGCGGCCCACTGCGTCTTCCTCCGGTTCATCCTCCGGTTCCACCAAGCGACCCGGCAGCACCAAGACCCCAACCTCCACCAAGTCTCCCACGAAGACCAAGCCGCCCAACAACTCGGTCTATGACGACGTGAAGGACGAGGATCTGAAGATTCCCTCCATCCCCAGCAGCTTTCTGAGTACGGTGAAAATGACGATCACTGCCTACACCCACACCGGGCGGAAGACGGCCACCGGCAACTGGCCCCAATACACCCGTACGCTGGAAAAGCCCGGCACCATCGCCGTCGACCCTGGGTTCATCCCCTATGGCACGCTGCTGTATGTCACCGGGTATGGCTACTGCGTGGCCGAGGACACTGGCGTGGACACCAGCAATGGCGTGCGTATCGGTGACGTGTTCATGAACACCGAAAAGCAGTGCTTCAAATGGGGGCGCCGCCGCAACGTCAAGGTCTACATCGTGCAGGAAAACTTCAAACGCTGAGAGAGACTTTCATCACCGGGCCGGCGCTGCTGGCCCGGTTTTTGTCTTGGGAGGAAGGGTCACCAAAACTGCCGCTCCTACCTTGTGGAACTTGGTTGTTGGTGCTTTTGTGCGCCTGTGCTATACTTGATAGGAATGAATGGATGAATGGAGAAGCTGCGGACTGCCGCTGCTTCCTTGGGGGAGAGAACGTTTGGATAACAACATTATGCTCAACATTACCGCCGAGCAGCAGATGCCGACGGGAGAGACGAATCGGATGGAAATGGTGACCGAGGGGCGGTTCTTCCACCAGCAGGACGCCGTTTGCCTGGAATACGAGGAGAGTGAATCCGCCGGCCTGGGGGACTCCACCACCACGGTCATGGTCTCCGGCGACATTGTTTCGGTGCTGCGCCGCGGGGCACAGACCAGCCACATGGTGTTCAGCCAGGGGAAGAAGAGCTACAACATCTACCAGACGCCGGTGGGCGCCATGGAGATGGCCGTGCTGCCTTTGACCATGGAAACGAACCTGCAGGAGGAGAGCGGCGAGATTCACCTGGAGTATGAACTGGAGCTGGGTGGCAACTACATTGGCGAGAACCTGCTCTCCATCAGCTACCGGCGGAAGGGCAGCGAACGACTGCAATAGGAGGGACGCCATGCGCATCACTTGGCTGGGACAGGCTTGTTTTGTGTTGCAGGCTGCCGATGGCACGACGGTCCTGTGCGACCCCTACGACAGCAACATGGGATTCCCGCCCCGGCGGGTGCGGGCGGATGTGGTCACCATCAGCCACGAACACCACGACCACAATTGTCTGGATTGGGTGGAGGGTACCCCCGCTGTGTGGCGCGGTGTCGGCAGCCAGGAGGCCCATGGCGTTCGCGCCCATGGCTTTGCCAGCTTTCACGACGACGTGAGCGGTGCCAAACGCGGCCCCAACACCATCTTCCTGGTGGAGATGGATGGTCTGCGGGTCTGCCACCTGGGCGACCTGGGGCATCCGTTGTCCCCTTCGCTGCAGCAGGCGCTGGCCCGGCCCGATGTTCTGCTGCTCCCTGTGGGTGGCTATTACACCATCGACCACCAGGAGGCATGGGCCGTGCAGCAGGCTCTGCAACCGGCACTCACCATCCCCATGCACTTCCAGACCGGGGTGGGCAATGCGCCCATTGCCACGGTGGAGCCATTTGCGGCACTGACCGGGGCGGAGAATGCCCGCACCAGCATGCTGGAGGTGGTACCCGGCCAATACGACGGGCGAACCATCATTTTGGATTACGAGAGGTAACAAACTGTGCAGCAGACGCCGGCCAAGGCGGGCCAACGCCTGTCCGTCATCAACATCCGCAAGGCGGTGACCATTCTTCTGGTCGTCGGCTGGGCGCAGATTCTGGTCTGCGCCCTGGCGGCATTGCTGTTCTTCGCCCACAACCGCATGGCAACGACGTTTCTGCTGTGCCTGCTGCTGGTGCTCATCCTCTTTACTAATTACATCGTCATGCGCCGGGCACTGGCGTACCTCAACGCCGAACGAGCACTGGCTGAGATGGAAGCCACTCTCGACAGTGCCAACGATCTCAACCGGAAGCTCCGCGCCCAGCGGCACGACTTCATGAACCACCTGCAGGTCGTTTATTCCCTGCTGGAGTTGGGGGAGAACCAAGAGGCACTCTCCTACATGGATCGTGTGTATCGGGACATCCAGAGCGTCTCCAAGCTGTTGCGCACCGACAACGCTGCGGTCAATGCGCTCCTGTCAGCCAAGGCCATGGACGCCGAACACCGGCAGGTGAAGATGGAGTTTGACATTCGCTCCCGCGTCAGCAACCTGCCCATGGAACCCTGGGAGTTTTGCGGTATTCTCGGCAACATCATCGACAACGCGTTGGATGCCCTGGAAGGCGCGGACAACCCCTGTGTGCGTGTGCTGCTGTGGGAGGAGCTGGGTTCCTTCAACTTCGCTGTGGAGAACAACGGCCCTGCCATTGCCGAGGGCATCATCAACCGCATCTTTGAACCGGGCTTTACCACCAAGGGTGACAATGGGCAGGGCTTGGGTCTTCACATCGTGCAGGAGACGCTGGCCCAATATGGCGGTGCGGTGCAGGCCGTACACAATGGGGCCTGGACGCGGTTCACCGGGTCGGTGCCGCTGAGCAGTGTAGCGCACGCCTGAGAGCCGGTCTCGGCACCTTTGCCGGACAACTGGGGCAACATTTTGTATGTTGTGCGCACCATCTCTTTTTTTACTTGCGCCAATGCTTATACTGGAACCATCGGAAAGGAGGGACTGACATGAGTCATCTCTGGCAGGACACGGTACTGTTGTTTCAAAACATCAACCCGCTGGCAGCGATCTTCTTGCTGGCGGGCGTGGGTTTGCTCATCTTTGAGATCTTCACCCCCGGCTTCCACGCGCCTGGCTTAACTGGCCTGTTGTTGGTAGTGTTGGGCATGGTCTTGGGCGCTAAGTCGCTCTTTGACGCGGTGCTGCTGCTGGCCATCATCCTGGTGCTGCTCATCATCGCATTCATCGCGGCTGTGCTCTCGGCCTCTCGTGGCCGGCTCTACCGCTCGCCCTTGGTGCTGAAAGCCCAGCAAAGCCGGACGGAGGGGTATCTCAGCGCTGACGACATGCGTTACCTCATTGGACGCCAGGGTCAGGCCAGCTCCATGCTGCGGCCCGCCGGCACCGGTGAGTTTGACGGCGTGCGGCTGGATGTGGTGGCCGACGGCCAGGTGGTGGAGCGTGGCCGCCCCATCGAGATTACCGCGGTGGAAGGCCGCCGCATCGTGGTGCGCGAGGTACGCGCAGAGCTCAAAGACATCTGACGAGGAGGAGAAAGAATGGATCCGATCATTGGCTTGTTCATCATCATTGTCGTCATAATCGTCGTATTGGCGATCTTCTTCAGCCTGGTACCGGTGGGGCTGTGGATCACCGCGCTGGCAGCGGGCCTGCGGGTGAACATCTTCTCGCTGCTGGGCATGAAGCTGCGGCGCGTGTCGCCCATTCGCATCATCCAGCCCATGATCAAGGCCCAGAAGGCCGGTTTGGATGTCACCATCGGCTCGCTGGAGGCTCACTACCTGGCCGGCGGTAACGTGGACCGCGTTGTCAATGCACTGATCGCCGCCGAGCGCGCTGGTATCCCGCTGATCTTTGAGAAGGCCTGTGCCATCGACCTGGCCGGCCGCGATGTGCTGACCGCCGTGCAGATGAGCGTTAACCCCAAGGTCATTGAGACCCCGGTGGTGGCCGCCATCGCCAAGGACGGTATTGAGCTGCGGGCCAAGGCCCGGGTGACCGTGCGCGCCAACATCGACCGCCTGGTCGGCGGTGCGGGGGAGGAGACGGTCATCGCCCGCGTGGGCGAGGGCATCGTCACCACCGTTGGTTCGGCCGATTCCCACAAGCAAGTGCTGGAGAACCCCGACATGATCTCCCGCACGGTACTCAACAAGGGCCTCGATTCGGGCACAGCCTTTGAAATTCTGTCGATCGACATTGCCGACGTGGACGTGGGCCGCAACATTGGCGCCCAGCTGCAGATGGACCAGGCCGAGGCCGACCGGCGCATTGCCCAGGCCCGCGCCGAGCAGCGCCGCGCCATGGCCGTGGCCCAGGAGCAGGAGATGGTGGCCCTGGAGCAGGAGATGCGGGCCCGCGTGGTGGAAGCCGAGGCCGAGGTGCCCAAGGCCATGGCCCAGGCCCTGCGTGATGGCAAGCTTGGCGTGATGGATTACTACAACATGCAGAACCTGGTGGCTGACACCTCCATGCGCAAGGCCATCTCCTCTGTGGGGGATGGCGGCAAGACCGCCGAGAAGGTGCAGACCCCCCCGCCGCCCACGAAGTAATGACCGCACGCCCTGCCGGTGACAAACCGGCAGGGCGGTAGGAGTGTGCCGCATGAAATACATTGGACTGTTGATTGTCCTCCTTCCGCTTCTCGTCAGGTTCCTGGAGTGGCGGGAGAGGCAAAAGAAAGGCGCGGAGAAACCCGAGCGGGAACCCACATTGGATCGCTCCCGGACGCTCTCAGGCCGTGTGCCCAAGGAGGAGCCTCGTTCCTACCAGTGGAACGACGCCCCGCAGGGCCTGTGGCCCAAGCTCGATAACCTCATGGCCGAGCAAGGTGACGATGAGGAAGGGCTTCCATCCGAAACCGAGGGTGGTCCTTCCGCGGTGGCACCGGCCCAGCAGATGCTGTCGCCGCTGCCCTCCTACGCTGCGGTTCGGTTCGGGCAGTCTCCGGCACGGGAACTCCAGCCCATGGGTACGGGTGTGATGGAGCAGCCCTACGACACCCAACGCGCCTACGAACGCAAGCTCAACCGCCGCCAGCGCCCCACTGCCTGGCACATCGGCCAGTCTCTTTCCACCGCCGAGGGCATGGCCCAGGCCGTGGTGATGGCTGAAGTGCTGCAGGGCCGCGGTGGCAGAAGGAGAACGGAATGGCGTTGATCCGGGTATTGATTGCCGACGATGAACCGGGTATGCGCCTGGTGCTTCGCAAGATCATCGAGCGGGTCGAAGGCTTTGCCGTGTGTGCCGAGGCCACCAACGGCCGGGAGGCGCTGGAGCTCTTTGAGCGCGAGCGCCCTCAGGTCGTTTTCCTGGATGTGGAGATGGGCGAGGTGTCGGGCATCGATTGCGCCCGGCAGATTGCCGACACCGACCCGCTGGTGCGGATCCTCTTTGCCACCGCACACGAGAAGTACTGGCGCGAGGCCTTTGAGGTCTACGCCTTCGATTACCTCATTAAGCCTTTCAAGGTGGAGCGGGTGATGGAAACGCTGGAGAAGCTGAAACGGTTGAGCGGCGAGCATGCCATTCCGGCCCAGCAAGCCCCGGCGCAGCCCCCGCCGGCCAAAGGCGTCAAGAAGCTGATGCTGCGCCATAAGGACGGCATCTCTCTCGTGGACACCGACGCCATCGTCCTCATCCAGCGGGAGGAGCGCAGCACCGTTATCGTGACCGCCGACGGCAAACGCATTGTCACCAGCGATACCCTGACCGAGCTCTACGACCGGCTTGACAAAAATGTATTCCTCCGCAGCCACAAATCCTATATAATCAACCTGACCATGGTCTACGAGGTGTACCCTTACGGGCGGTGGACCTACATCGCCCGCCTGCGCAACACCGACCTGGACGCCCTCATCACCCACGAGAAGTTCGAGGAGATGGAGACGATGCTGTCCGGCGGCTGACCATGAGACAAAGTGGGAGCTTTCCGGTGTGACAAAGGTAAGGACAGTCAACCAAACAGCCATTGACGAAGCCGCCGCCCTGCTCAAAGCTGGGGCGGTGGTGGCTTTTCCTACGGAGACGGTGTACGGCCTGGGGGCCAATGGGCTCGACCGTGACGCGGTACTGGGCATCTTTGCCGCCAAGGGCCGGCCGGCCGACAACCCGCTCATCCAGCACGTGGCTGACCCGACGGGGCTCGATGCCCTGGTGCACACGGTGCCCCCGGCAGCACGCGCGTTGGCGGAGGCCTTTTGGCCCGGGCCGCTGACGCTGGTGCTGCCGGCGCGAGACTTGGTGCCGCTGGAGGCACGGGGTGGCCTGCCCACGGTCGGCGTGCGGTGCCCGGCTCACCCCTGGGCCCGGCGGCTCATCGCGGCCTGCGGGTTTCCCATCGCCGCGCCCAGCGCCAACCGCAGCGGGCGGCCCAGCCCCACCACAGCCCAGGCGGTGCTGGAGGATATGGACGGGCGCATTCCGCTCATTCTGGATGGCGGCCCCTGCGCCGTGGGGTTGGAGTCCACCGTCGTGGGCTTTCCGGATGGGATGCCAGTGGTGCTGCGCCCCGGCGGCGTCACCCCCGCGCAAATTGAGGCGGTGGCAGGCGCGGTGCGGGTGGATGACGCCGTGCTGCACCAGTTGGCCGAGGGAGCGGTGGCTGCCTCCCCGGGCATGAAGTACCGCCACTACGCCCCGCAGGCGCGGGTGACTGTGGTGGATGGCCCGATGGAAGGGAAGACGCGGCGCATCTGCGCGCTCTATGATGCCGCACTGACTGCCGGCGGCAACCCGGCCATTCTGGCGGCGTCAGCCAACGCCGGGCGCTACGGCAGCCGCGCGGTGTACTCCATGGGGCAGGACGACGCCGACCAGGCTGCCGCGCTCTTTGAGACCCTGCGTCGGCTGGACACCGATGGCCGCACCGACGCCTTTGCCGAGGCGCTGGAGCCATCGGGCCTGGGCCTGGCGGTGATGAACCGGTTGCTGCGGGCCGCCGGGTTCCGCATATTGCATGGGGAGGATGCGCCATGACAATGACAGTCCTGCTGGTGTGCACGGGCAACACCTGCCGCAGCCCCATGGCGCAGGCGCTGCTGGCGCGGGAGCTCGAGGCACGCGGTACCACCGGGATAGTGGTGGACTCCGCCGGCCTGGACGCGCTGCCCGGCGACAATGCCTCCCGCCACGCCGTGGGAGCAATGAACGCACGGGGGCTCAACATTGCGGGCCGCCCGGCCAAGCGGCTGGATGACGCACGGGTGGCCGGTGCGTCGGTGGTGCTTACGATGACCGAACGGCATGCCCAGGCACTGCGCCGGCGGCTGCCCCAGCATTCCGACCGCATCCTGTCACTGGGGGAGTACATTGGCACCGGCGAGGACGTGGCCGACCCCTACGGCGGCGATGCGGCGACTTACGAACGCACGGCCCGGCAGCTGGAACGCATGCTGAAACGGGCCGCCGACCGCCTGCTGGCCGATAACGCACCGCCTGTCTGACCCGACTCCCTTGAGAAACCCATCCGTTCGGCCTATACTGGTTTTCTGGAGTGTGATACCATGACAAAGCCCATCGCGGTCGGTATGTCCGGCGGCGTCGATTCGGCTGTGGCGGCGTGGCTCTTAAAAGAGCAGGGGCACGACGTCATCGGCATCTTCATGCGCAATTGGGAGGAAGTGGAGGACGGCGAGTGCACGGCCACCGCTGACTTCGACGACGTGCGCCGCTGCTGTGACCGGCTGAACATCCCCTATTACAGCGTCAATTTCACCCGCCAATACTGGGACCGGGTGTTTGCTTACTTCCTGGAGGAATACCGCCAGGGTCGCACCCCCAACCCCGACGTTCTTTGCAACCGGGAGATTAAGTTCAAGGAGTTGTTGGACTTCGCCCACAAGATGGGGGCTGATGTGCTGGCGACCGGCCACTATGCCCGCATCACCCAGGGGGAGCAGGGGTACGAGCTGCGCAAGGCCGTGGACGCCAACAAGGACCAGTCCTACTTCCTGTGCCTGCTGGGGCAGGAGGCATTGGGTGCGGCGCGCTTCCCACTGGGGGAGCTGACCAAGCCAGAGGTGCGCGCCATCGCCGCGCGGCTGCAGCTCCCGGTGGCGGAGAAGAAGGATTCCACCGGCATCTGCTTCATCGGCGAGCGGCGCTTCAAGGAGTTCTTGCAGCGCTACCTGCCGGCCCAGCCCGGCCCCATGGTCACGCCATCGGGCGAGGTCATCGGCCAGCACGACGGGCTGATGTACTACACGCTTGGCCAGCGCAAGGGCTTGGGCATCGGCGGGCGGGGCACCGGGGAGCGATGGTTTGTGGTAGCCAAGGATCTCGAGCGCAACACATTGGTGGTGCAGCAGGGTGACAGTCCGCTCCTGTACACCACGACCTGCCGGGTGGGCGACCTTAGTTTCATCGCAGGTGCCCCGCCGGCGGCGTCCTTTGACGGCGCGGCCAAGGTACGCTACCGCCAGCCCGACCAGGCCGTTCATGTGGAGCTTGACGGCGACACGGCCTTCCTCACCTTCCGGGAGCCTCAGCGCGCGGTGACGCCGGGGCAGACGGCGGTGTTCTACCAGGGCGACCTGTGCCTGGGCGGGGGTACGATTCTGTAACATCACACGAAGCGCATATGGGAGAGAGTGCAGCATGGCTATCGTGCAGTATGGCAAGTGGATCATTGATGTCGATTGTGAGAAGACCATCGAGTACTATAACCAGTTCCGAGTTTCCCACGAGAATCAGATCTATCGAAATTACAAGAAGTATTGCGATACCATGCCAACCGAAGCTGCGGCGTTTTTCGAAAGCTTCGGTATCAACCCAATCTGCTGCAATCCGGAATCGTTCGGTATGACAAAAGAGCGGACATTGCCCACTTCGGCGCGTTATCTTGTGGCGGGCAGGTACATCGCTTGCCCTGAAGAAGTGCTGATTTCCGTTGAGGAACTCGTTGAGAATGATTTTGAGGACGACAGGGAGGACACGCAAATAGCGATTGGCCGCTTCCTGTTTGATTTTCAGAATCCGGATGCTATCATTCAGGATATCCCGGAAGATATTCCTGAAGGCTTTCTTTGCATAAATGTGTGGTTCGAAGACCTTCCTTGGCTGTTGGAGGAGAAGTGCGAAACAAAGGAGTGGTATCCGCCTGCATGGTGGCAAGTGATACGCAGGATAAGGGAGCACCATCAATTCAGAAGGCAGCAGCAAGAAGAACGGAGCGAACTCAAAGGCAGATTGGAGACCGAATTTGCTCGCGTAGGTATGACTTTTGAACACTTGGAGAAGAAACGGACCAAGGAACTCATGAAGTGTTGGGCCATGAATTATCTGCCAAGCACCACTAAACGAGAAATGCGAGAGGCCTCCATTTTGGGGAATCGACACTATTCCAATTATCTTTGGCATGCCTTTTCCTTTGAACTGCTTCCTACCGAAAGCAGTGAGACCGCCTCCTCTCGCTTTGCTCAAACGGAGAAGGATGGCTGCTATGTTTTGCTTAACTTTGAGCGCATCGCATACAGGATTCGCAGTGCCAGTCACCTTTCATCGGAGTTCATCAATCAATTCGATGATATTCTAGTATTCGATGATGCGTTTCGCTGGACGTATTGCCACACGCATGAAGAGTTTTGCGGACCATACTTCTATGACAAGGGCAACATACCCATTGAAAGCACGGCACAATAATCGGCCAGAGTACTGGGAAGGTGTGCGGCATGTGAAATGACATAGGAACAAAGAAAAAGCACGCCGAAAGGCGTGCTTTATGTATACAGGGAGTTAGAGCTTCTTTAAGATGTCCAGGCTGTGATTCGTCATGCCCACCAGATCCGGCCGCTCGCAGATCGCGAGATGATACTTCAGATACAGGGCGAAGGTCTCTTCATCCATCGCGTCAACCGCCTCGCGGATGTAGCGGGTAAAGAGATCGGTACCCAGATAGTGCAGACGTGTCACCGGCAACCCAATGAGCAGATCATCGATATCCTCCTTGCGGTAGAGCTGAAACAGCTCCGCCGGCGTAGAGAGGGCCTTAAATCCATCGGTATCGAGCAACCCTTTCTCGATCAATTCAAAGATATGCCCGGCTTGAAATCCATAGCTGATGATCGATGGGTCACTGATGCAGTAGGCAACGAAGAGCAACCCGTTCCGCTTGGTCACCCGCAGTGCTTCGGCCAGCACCTGCCTCTGGTCCGCCTCGGTGAACAGATGGTACATGGGACCGAGCACCAGTGTGCAATCAAAGGTTTCATCGGCAAAGCAGGAGAGGTCGGTTGCGTTGCCCTGCCGGATGCGGACGGTTTCCCCGGGCATGGTTGTGGCGTTGAAGAGGTCAATGTTGTGCTCAATGAGCTCCACCGCGTCGACTGTATAGCCCATTTGCGCCAGCGCGTGGGAATAGCGCCCCGTACCGGCTCCTACCTCCAACACCTGCATGCCAGGTACGAGGTACTTCTCCAGATAGCGCATGGTGGTCAAGTATTCTACCTGCCCATGACGGGAGGCGAGCCGGCCTTGCTCGTCGTGGGTCTGGTAGTATTCCGTCAGATGGGCGAGGGCATCCATGCTACACCATCTTGCCGAAGATCATCCGCCCGGCGGAAGTTTGCAGCGAACTCGTTACGGTGATCTGCACGGCCTCGTCGATGCAGCGGGAGCCGCCCTCCACCACGATCATCGTGCCATCCTCCAGGTAGGCGACGCCCTGACCCTGTTCCTTACCGGGCTTGACGATCTTGACGGTCATATACTCCCCGGGCAGGGCGATGGGCTTGACGGCGTTCGAGAGTTCGTTGATGTTGAGCACGCTGATGTTCTGCACCTTGGCAACCTTGTTGAGGTTGTAGTCGTTGGTGATGACTTTCGCGTCAATCTCAGCAGCCATCTTGAGAAGCTTACTGTCCACGTCGGTCAACTCGGGATAGTCACGGCTCATGACCTCCACTGGCCGGGCCAGCTCATTTTGCAGTCGCGCCAGAATGTCGAGCCCCCGGCGCCCACGGGAGCGTTTGAGGTCGTCTTCGGAGTCGGACACCGCCCGCAGTTCATCAAGCACGAAGCCTGGTACAATGAGCCGTCCTTCCAGGAAGCCGGCCTTGCAGATCTCATAGACCCGGCCGTCGATGATGACCGAAGTGTCCAGCAATTTTCGTGAGAGTTCCTCCGCGTCGCCGGTGGGCAGGGAACCTTTGCCGTCACGTCCGGTCGTGCGGCGCAGCAGTGCCAGCAGGTTGAATTCTTCACGCCGGTGAACGGCCAGCGTCATGCCATAGTAGCCCAGCACCACATAGACCAGGATGGAGAGCGTCACAGCCAGCCACCGGAAGGGGATGAGCGTGATGAGCTGCCCCAGCAGGAAAGCGATGACGAGTCCGGCGAAGAGCCCCAGCAAGCCCGCAACAATATCAGCCATGGGCCGCGTGCGCAGGAACTCCTCCGTGCGGTCAAAGAGCTGGGTTGCCATGGGGGAGAACAGGAAGAATGACACCGCACCCGCCAGAGAAAACAGAATGTATGAGAGCAGGGTGAGCCAGAAGGGCATCGGTTGCGTGTCGGTCACAACGTTGAGCTCGGTGAGCGCATGCAGGGCAAAAGCAACCAGCGCCGCGCCCACCGATGCGCCAATCAGGGTCAAGATGACCCGCAATATCTTACGCATAGCATCCTCCTCGGTCGTATGCTCAGGTTCCCTCATTATAGCACGGTGGCCCAGAGGGATTGTAAATATTATTTGACATTTCGGCAAACAAAGACCGCTGCCTTTTTTCCGCTGACCAGCACATCCAATCGCTCGTCGATGGCAAAACCGAGCTTGAGTGCGTTTTCGGCTTCCTTTTTGAGGGCTGTCAACAGCACCAGACGGCCGCCGCGGCGTAACACACGACGCGCTTCAGCCAGGAACCTGCCGTAGAAGGCACCGGGGTTCTCCAACTGCTCAAATTGACCCCACGGCGGGTCAGTCACTATGACGTCCACGCTGCCGGAGGGCACCTTGTCACCCATCTCCCGCGCATCCATCGCCAGTACCCGGGTGGTTCCACTGGCCAATGCCTGCAACTGGGCCGTCGGACGGATGTCGCCAGCCACGATGGACGCGGCCGGCACAGCCTGCCGTGCCTTCACGATGCCGCCATACCCGGCGAAGGGATCGAGGAATACGTCGGTGGGCTTGGGGTTGGAGAGGCGGCAGAGCATTTGGGCGATGTCCGGGCGCAGCTCGCCCTGGTTCAGTTCCTTGGCCGTGTCCCTGTGTTGGGTCAGGCGCATCAGCAAGAACCCAATGCCCTCCCGCCGGTAGAGGAACCAAAACTCCACATCCGGCCGGGCCCGCTCCGGCGTCAGACCGGAGGAAAGGGCAAGGAACTCCTCGGCCTTGGCCATGGTCTTGAGCCCGGCGTGGGCCAGGGTGCCCTCAATCATGAACATGGCACGGAAGCCAGTAGCCTTGGCTGGCAGGTGGGCCATCAGTGTATCGCTGTCCACCCCGCGCTGTGTGGCCAGGCGCACCATCTCCTGCAGCGGGTCGCGGTTGGCCCGGGGGAAGGTCGTCAGGCACAGAAAGGAGTTGTTGAACCAGCGGGGGAAGTGCTTAATGGGCGCGCCGGTGCGGCGGTATTCCACCGCGCCTTCCAGCACCCGCATTACCTGTGTTCCTGGCAGGTCGCGCTGCATGAGGCCGTCGATGGCGGGTTCAAACCCTGATGCGAAAGTGGAATAGTAAAGAGGCATGTGGTCCCTCCTGTGTTTGTGTTGGGGTTGTTCAGGCCAGCAGGCCCAGAGCCATGGATACGGTGTCCACCCCGACAAGCTCAGTGCCGTCAGGGGCAGCGAGCCCTTTGAGGTTGCGCCGGGGGAGAACAATGGTGGTGAAGCCCGACTTGACGCACTCGGCCACCCGCAGGTCCGCCCGGCCCACGGGCCGTACCTCGCCGGTCAGGCCGACCTCGCCGAAGACAGCAACGCCGTCGGGAAGGGCGTGTCCCCGCAGGCTGGAGGCCAGTGCCAACGCAATGCCCAGGTCGATGGCCGGCTCATCGAGCTTCAGCCCGCCAGCCACATTCACGTAGGCATCCTGGTCGTAGAGCCGCAGGCCCGCCCGTTTCTCCAACACCGCGATGAGCAGTGCCATCCGGTTGTAATCGACGCCGGTGGCCATGCGGCGTGGTGTGCCAAAGGATGTGCTGCTGACGAGTGCCTGCAGCTCCACCAGCACCGGACGGGTACCCTCTACGCTGGCCACCACGATGGAGCCGGCGCTGTTGGCCCGCTCGCTCAACAGGAGCTGCGAAGGGTTGGTGATCTCGACCATACCGGTCTCCTGCATTTCAAAAAGTCCAATCTCATTTGTGGAACCATAGCGGTTCTTCACGGCGCGCAGCATCCGGTAGGCGTGCATGTTGTCGCCCTCAAAGCTCAGCACCGTATCTACCATGTGCTCCAGCACCCGGGGCCCGGCCAGCGTGCCCGCCTTGGTGACATGGCCCACCAGCAGCACCGGGATGCCCCGTTCCTTGGCCAGCTGCATGAAGCTGGCGGCAGATTCCCGCACCTGGGTGACCGAGCCGGCCGAGGAGCTCATGCCGGTGCGGTACATGGTCTGGATGGAGTCGATGACGATGACGGCGGGCTGCACCCGGTCAATCTGCAGCAGGATGCGCTCCACGCTCGTCTCAGCCAGCAGCCGCAGGTTGCGGCTGGACGCACCCAATCGCCGTGCCCGCAGGGCGATCTGCCGCAGCGACTCCTCACCGGACACGTAGAGCACAAGATGCCCCTGTTGGGCGATGTGCTCGGTGGCTTGCAGCAGAAGGGTGGACTTGCCGATCCCCGGGTCGCCGCCCACCAACACCAGGGAGCCCTGCACCAGGCCGCCGCCCAGCACCCGGTCCAGCTCGCCAAAGCCGGTCAGGGTACGGTGGAAGTCCTCCATGGGCACATCGGGCAGGGCAAGGGGGTCAGCCCCGGCCAGGGGTGCGGCCGGGGCGGTGGAGGGAGCTTTTTCGGCCACCTCTTCCATCATGGTGTTCCACGCGCCGCAACCCGGACACCGCCCGACCCACTTTCGGCTCTCCGCCCCGCACTCGCTGCACAGGAAGACCGTCTTCGTGCTGCTCATTTGGCAGTGGGCTCAGGGGAATGTGTCGCCTCGGCAGATGCGGTGGGTGAGGCGGACGGGGTAGAAGCGGCTTCGGCCGCAGACCCGGTGAGGCCCAGATCCTCGTCGGTCAGAATCTTGTACTTCAGCGCATCCTTGCTGCTGTCGCTGGAGAGGTTGTACCACACTGCGGTGCGGCCGTTGACACAGGGTAGCATCCCGCGTTCGTTGCTGCCGGTCAAGCGGCAGATCTCACCGGTTTCAATGACATAGGCCCAGATCTGCTGGGATTGGCCGAACACGACCACGCCGTCGCCCAGGCCGTAGGTCGTCACGCCCTCTGCAATGATCTTGGGTGTGCCGCTGGGCTCGCTCAGGTAGAGCTTTGAGTTGGGTGACTTGTTACCGTCGATCCACACAAACACCTTGCCGTTGTAGAGCGGCTCGTGCACGTAGGTGCCGGGGGAGAAGGACTTGGTGTTCAGCTTGTTATCAGCACCGATGGCGTTTTCATCGAGCTTCAGCCAGAAGATCGTGCTATGTTCTCCTTCTTCCTTGGCCTCGGCGGAAGTCTGCTTGGAATCCGGCCCGGCCCACACCACGGTGTCGTCGTAGATGGTGGGGGCGGACACGCCATAGGTCGCCACATCGTTAAATGTGAAAAGCTCCATGTTTTCCTGGGTGTCCAAGTCCATCATGTAGAGCTTGTCAGTCTTCTTATCCACATGCTCCATCCAGATGAGGGTGTTGCCGTCGAGCTTGAGCTTCGGCACACCGTTTTTGCGGTTTTTGAGCCGGGACACCTTGCCGTCCTTGCCCTTGCGACGGTCCTTCACATAGATGTAGT
>JAEYRA010000059.1 GCA_023409755.1 Bacillota bacterium | reverse complement strand
AGTTGCTGGGCGGCATAGCGCAAGCCTTCCCCGAAGGCATGGCGATTGCTCCGCTGGCGGTCGTGGTGGACCCGGTGCGGCTTGGCAACTGGCTCCGCCGCCGCGGCACCGACGGGGCGACACACCTGGACTATGTGTTTAAAAAACAAATGGAGCAGGCCGATGTGCTGTTTCTCAACAAGACCGACTCCCTCCGGCAGGAGGAAGCCGTCGCCCTTACGGCGGCCTTGGTCGAGGCTCTGCCGGGCAAAGAGTTGCTGACCGGCTCAGCGGCGCGGGGCGCGGGGGTGGAGGAGCTGCTGGCTGCGCTCAACCGACGGGACTGGGCCAGCTGGACGCTGCCGCTCGACCTCGCCCAGCACAAGCAGGCTGAGCGGGAACTGGGCTGGTTCGGCCTGACCTATGAGGTGACTGGCGTGCGGTCGCTGCGCAAGCTCCTGCAGGAGACCGGCCGTCAGATTGCCATGCAGTTCCCCAACCGAGACGTGGCCCATGTCAAGTTTGTGGCGCTGGATGGCCAGGATGGCCTGAAAGCCAGCATGACCGACGACAGCGGCACGGTTCGCTTCTCCACCCCCAACGACCGGACGGGCGACTTCCGGCTCATCGCCAGTGCCCGCGTGCATGGGGAGGCCGCCCAGGTGCGCCGAGTCGTCTCCGGTGCGTTGGATTTGGCCTGCCGCCGTCAAAAGGCCGCCTGCCGCCCGGTGCGCAGCGCCGAATAGGCCCACGGGCCTGTGGTGTTTGTGCTATACTGGTAACAAACACACCGGGGGTTCCAGTTTGACCAAACCCATCCGCTCCCTTGCCATCCGCGAACTGGTGGAAACGATGTTCCCGGGCAGCGATTTGCTGCCCGTTTCGTCGTCGCTCTTAAGCGCTCAGGTGGGCATGCGCCTGCATCAGGCGATCCAGTCCGGCCGGGAGGGGACGTACCGCGCGGAGGTGCCGCTGCGTTACGAGCAGGAGGGCGAGCTTCTCACCCTGCGCATTACCGGCCGCATCGACGGCCTGCTGCCCGGTGACCCTCCGGTACTGGAGGAAATCAAATCCCACCGGCACACACTGGCAGCGGGCTTCGCGGGGGAGCCGGTGCACTGGGCCCAGGCCATGGCCTATGCCGCCATCTACTGCCGCGACAATGACCTGCCCGGCATGATGGTGCGGCTCATCTACATCCACAGCCAGAGCGAGGAACAGCGGCACTTCGACCGGTACCATGAGGCGCATGACCTCATGGACTGGCTGCAGGACCTCTGCGCGCGGTATCTCGCCCAGGTGGAGCAGGAGGAGCGTCGTATTCAGCAGAGCGGCGCGGCCAACCGGGGGCTAGATTTCCCCTTTGGCCGCATGCGGGAGGGGCAGCGCCAGATGATTGACGCCGTTCAACAGCATGTGGCCCAAGGCGCGACCCTCTTCGTCTCCGCCCCCACCGGCATTGGCAAGACGATGGGCACCCTGTACCCGGCGGTGCGTGCCATGGCCGAGGGAGCCTGCCGGAAGCTTTTCTATCTCACGGCCCGTAACCCGGTGAAGGCCGTGGCGGAGGAGAGTGTCCGCACCCTCATCTCCAGCGGCTTCGCGTTGCGGGGGGTTACGCTCACGGCCAAGGACGCCCTGTGCCCCATGCCCGACGGCACACCCTGCCACCCCGAGTATTGCCCCCGGGCAGCGGGGTTCTTTGACCGCCTGCCCCAGGCGCTCGATGAACTGCCGCCCTACGCCCATCTGGGCCGGCGGGAGGTGCTTGCCCTGGCCCGCCGCCACACCCTGTGCCCCCACGAGCTGGAGCTGTGCATTGCCGAGGTCTGTGACGTCGTGGTGTGTGACTACAACAACGTCTTTGACCCCCGGGTGCGGGTGCGCCGGTTCTTCGACCGGGGCGGGGAGTACCACCTGCTGGTGGACGAGGCCCACAACCTCGTGGACCGCGCGCGGGACATGTACTCCGCCGTGCTGGAAGAGACGGTGCTGCGCGCCTGGCTCATGGATCTGCCTCTTACGGCCCTCACCGGCGAGCGGGCTGAGGCCCAGACCGCCGCCGTCGCCGTGCTGGACACCCTCACCCGCCTGGGGGATGACCTGCCCCCGGGCGATGGCGAAACGCTGCTGGAGGCCGTACCGGGTGAGCTCACCGACGCCCTGGATGAACTGGCGGACCGCACCGCGCCGCTCCTTGACCACCAGCCGCAGGACGTGGAGGAAACCCTACTGGATCTCTACTTCATGGTGCGGCTCTTTCAGTCCACCCAGGAGGAACTGGGGGAGGAATACCGCATTTTGCTTGGCCGCGCGGGCGGCACACTGACGTTGCGTCTCCGGTGCATCGACCCGGCCAGGCGTCTTCGCGAAAGCCTGAAGAACGTGAACGGTGCGGTGTTCTTTTCAGCCACCCTGACGCCGTTCTCCTACTATACGAGGCTCCTCGGAGCCGAGGATCCCAGTTGCCTGCAGCTGCCCTCGCCCTTCCCACCGGAACATTTGAAGGTGCTGAACCTCCATGTGGACACGACCTGGGCCAAGCGGGCGGGGTCGATTGAGAGTTTGGTGGAGGCGCTGGGTGCCTTTGCCGGCGGGCGGCGGGGCAACTACCTCTTTTTCTTCCCGTCCTACCAGTACATGAACGACGCACATAGCCTGTTTTCGGCGGGGTACCCTGATATTTACAGCCCCATGCAGGCACCGGGCATGGGGGAGGGCGACCGCGCTGCGTTCCTGGCGGCCTTTGAGGAAACTCACCCCGGTGGCATGGCGGCTTTTGCCGTCATGGGCGGTATCTTTGGCGAGGGGATTGACCTGGCTGGCGAGCGGGTCATCGGCGTGGCCATCGTGGGCGTGGGTTTGCCGCAGGTGTGCCTGGAACGCAACCTCATGCAGCAGTACCACGATGAACTGGAGGAGCCGGGCTACGAGTACGCCTACACCATCCCCGGCTTCAACCGGGTCATGCAGGCGGTGGGACGGCTCATCCGCGGCGAGAAAGACCGTGGCGTGGTGCTGCTGGCCGACCGGCGTTTCGGCTGGAACCGCTACCGTGAGCTGACACCGCCCTGGTGGCAGCCGGTGGCCCGCGCGCACAGTCCTGCCGCAATCGACCGGGCGGTGCGTGCCTTCTGGCGGCAGGGAGCGGTTGACATGAACGACGAAACGATCGTATGATGCAAAACGACGGCGCGCCGCGCCGAACCAAAGAAACGGAGACCCCATGAAGCTGTTTACCCCCTGGATGGCGCTCGACCGTGTGCCGCAAATTGACCTGGAGCTGCTGCGGCAGCTGGGTGTGGAGACCGTGCTCCTGGATATGGACAACACCGTTGTGCCCTGGCATACCTTCGACGTGGACGAGGCGACCTCCGCCTGGTTTACACAGGCAAAGGCAATGGGCTTCACGCTGTGCATCCTTTCCAACAACCGCCGCTGGCGCATTGAGAAGCTGGCCGGTATGCTGAGGGTGCTGGGGGTGTGGGGGGCGCGCAAGCCCTTTCTCAGCGGTTTCCTGCGGGCGCTGCGGGTGTGCCGCACCACGCCAAAGCGCACTGTGCTGGTGGGCGACCAGCTCTTCACCGACATCTTGGGGGCAAAGCTGCTTGGGATGCGCACGGTTCTTGTGCGGCCCCTATCGCACCAGGAGCACCGATGGACGCGGTGGATGCGGGTGTTGGAGCGCAGGCTTGCCGGCCGCAGTTTTGATACCCGGACGGAGGAGCCGTGAACGACCGAATTCGCTTTGGTCCCGCCGGCAATTCCCGCAGCTTTTATGACCAAGGCCACAAAGGAACGCTGGAAGCGCCGCTGTGGCTGCGGGGGCAGGGGCTCGATGCGTTTGAATACTCCTTTGGCCATGGCATCCGGGGCAAGGAACCGCTTTGGCGGAGCCTAGCCGGGGAAATGGCCGGGCAGGACATCGCTCTATCGGTGCACGCACCCTATTACATCAACTTTTGCAGCGACAAGGACGAAGCGCGCCTCAAGTCCCGCTGGTACTTGACGGAGACCCTGCGGGCCGCCGCCTTGTTGGGGGCGGGGCGGGTGGTGTTCCACCCCGGTTCCGCCAGCAAACAAAGCCGGGAGGATGCCCTGCGCCGCGCGCAGGACGAGCTTGGCAAGGTGCTGGCTGAAACGGACACCGATGAGCTGCGCTCCATCCTCTTCTGCCCGGAGACGATGGGGAAGGCGAGCCAGCTGGGTACGGTGGAGGAGATTCTGTCGCTGTGTGAGCTTGACCGGGCCCGCCTGCTGCCCACCTTTGACTTCGGGCACATCAATGCCCGGGGGCAGGGCGTGCTGCGCACGCCGGCAGACTTCGCCGCCGTCTTTGACGCGACGGAGGCCCGGTTGGGCGCCGATGCCGCTGCCCAGGCACACATCCACTTCAGCCGCATCGAGTATGGCAGAGCCGGCGAGATTCGCCACCTGACCTTTGAGGACAACCGTTGGGGCCCCTTCTTTGAGCCGCTGGCCTTGGTACTGGCCCAGCGCCGTTATGTTCCGGTCGTCATCTGCGAGTCAGCCGGTACCATGGCCGAAGACGCGTTGGCCATGCGGGCACTTTACGAAAGAGCGTTGTAGAGCCATGGCGAACTATGCTATACTGTAGGGCATGGAGTTCGGGAGGTAGGGCATGAAACAGCGGATTTCCAACCTGACAGCGGAGCTTGCCACCATAGGAGCGGAGGCAGGGCTCTTCCACAGTGCCGAGAATATACGCTATTTCAGCGGCTTCACTGGTGAGGGTCTGGTACTCCTGCACCAGGCGGGCGCGGTGCTCATCACCGATTCCCGCTACACCGAGCAGGCGCTGAACCAATCCCCCGGCTTTGAAGTGTTGGAAC
Source organism: Bacillota bacterium (assembly GCA_023409755.1). Lineage (GTDB taxonomy): Bacteria > Bacillota > Clostridia > Christensenellales > UMGS416 > JAEYRA01. The sequence continues at coordinate 15,987 of JAEYRA010000059.1, read as the reverse complement.
GCTCGTTTGACAAGTTTCTCCCCACCCTGCGCGAGCAATTGACTCGCTTCGGCGCACACACCGTGGCCTTTGAGGACGGTGTGGTGTCGGTGGCTGATTGGAATGAGCTGAAGAGCGCACTGCCCGACACGGCTCTCGTGTCCTTTGCGGGGCTGCCTGAGCGGTTGCGGCTCATCAAGGATGCCGAAGAGGTGGCTTGCCTGTTGGAGGCCGGCCGCATCACCGACGATATCATTGAGCACGCCTGGAAAATCACCAAACCCGGCATGACTGAGCTCGAGCTGGTGGCTGAGCTGGATTACTACATGGCCAGCCGCCACAAAGCCAAGTCTGCCTTTGCCTACATTGTGGCGGCGGGCCCCAATGGTTCCATGCCCCACGCCATCCCCAGCCACCGTGCCATTGCCACCGGCGACCTCGTCACCATCGACTTCGGCGCCGAGTACAAGGGATACAAGGCCGATATGACGCGCACCTTCGCGGTGGGCCAGCCCTCCGCCCAGATGGCCGAGGTCTACGCCATCGTTCTGGAAGCCCAGCTTCGGGCCAGCGCAGCCCTGAAGCCCGGCGTCGCCTGCCGCGCCATTGACAGCATCGCCCGTGATTACATCCGGGAGCATGGCTATGGCGACCGGTTCGGTCATGGCACCGGCCATGGTGTGGGTCTGATGATCCACGAAGCGCCTCGCCTGAGTCAACTGAGCGATGCCGTCCTCGCTGAGGGAATGGTCGTCACCGTGGAGCCGGGCATCTACCTGCCGGGCATCGGTGGTGTCCGCATTGAGGACACCTACATCATCACCGCCGACGGCGCGCAGAGTATTTTCAAAGCCAACAAAAACTTAGTTATACTATAAGCAGTATGGAGGGACACCCATGATTAACGCCAGCGACTTTCGAAAGGGAGTCACGATCGAGATTGACAGCAACGTCTTCGTGATTGTCGATTTCCTGCATGTCAAGCCGGGCAAGGGCGCGGCCTTTGTGCGCACCAAGATCAAGAACGTCATCACCGGGGCCGTGCTGGAGCGCACCTTCAACCCCACCGACAAGATGCCCCGCGCCATCATTGAGACCAAGGACATGCAGTACCTCTACAACGATGGAGAGTTCTACCACTTCATGGACAATGAGAACTTCGAGCAGCTGCCGCTGACCCAGGAGCAGGTGGAGGAGGCGCTGCCGTTCCTTACGGAGAACATGAATGTGGAGATCAAGTTCTTCAAGGGCAAGCCCTTCTCGGTGCAACCGCCGAACTTTGTGGAGTTGACCGTGGTGGAGACCGAGCCCGGTTTCAAAGGCGACACCGCCACCAACACCATGAAGCCCGCCAAGCTCGAGACCGGCTACACCGTGTCGGTGCCGCTGTTCATCAACGAGGGCGAGCGCATCCGTGTGGATACCCGCACCGGCGAGTACATGGAGCGTGCCTGAGCGTCTCTCCGTGTCATTGGCCGCTGGCTGATAATCGTTTGTACCCAAAGAGGACGGCAGTTGCCGTCCTCTTTCTGAGTCTCTGCAAACCTCTAGAATGGGCACCGATTTATTTGGCGGGAGGAAGGACAGGGTTAGTACGAGCAGAAGAGTAAACCCGCCCGAAGGCGCAGCGTATCCTTAGAAGTCGCATGAGAGCCGCAAATAGTGATCGGTCGGCGACATGTGCGGCGACCGATCTGGCCATAACGAGAACAAGTTGTTTGAATCGCGGCTGTTGCCACAGCGGCCAGGCTGCATGGGCGAGCAGCGTGCGTTGCACGCGACCAGCCAGATGCAAAAGGCTGTCGACTTTGTCGACAGTCTGAGGACGGCAATTGCCGTCCTCTTTTGCGTTTCACAGGTTCCGTGGGTCAATCGTCGTATTGCCCCCCAAAGACCGCGCCGTTGTGTTTTTGGTACGATGGCGTGTGCGTTTCCGCTTCGGCAAGGAAGGCTGGGGTACGATACCGGTCATAGTAAAAGTTGACAAGCATCTGCAGGTCGTTGTTGTATTTCTCCACACTGCGGGCGATGACCCTGGTGAACAGCAGTCGCTCCAGCGACACCACCCGCAGTGCGGTGTGCTCGATGGCGTCCTGCTCAAAGAAATCATACCCCAGCAGAGCGATGCTTCGCCAGATCTCAAACGGCCACAGCACCACACCGAGGTCACCGTAGAGGTCCTTCCGCTCGGCGGGGAAGCGACGGGCCAAGTCCTGATAGTCATCGTCGCAAATGACCAGGTCGATGTCCGCGCCAGCCTTACGCAGGCCATAGTATTCCATCGCGTTGCCGCCAATGAGGATGGGTTTGCTGGTGAATCGCAAGCCTTTGTCGCTCAGCTCTTGTGCAATTTCGTCCAGTTTCATGTTTGTCCCTCCGTCTCCATTCCTTGCTTCACAGTATAACAAATTCCCGACGGGTGGGAAGCGAACGCAGCATATTTAGGAAAATAAAATCGATGAAAACGAACAAAGAGACGATACCGAATGTGTATTTTGGCATGTGCTCGCCATCCCCCAGCGTTGTCGGTTCCGGGTTGCGCCGCTGTTGCGTTCTCCGTTTCCAGTTCGTCCGTCATGTTGCCGCGGGCCTCTGCATAGGTATTGACAGGTGATGAACAGATGATTGCAGAGAGAACACGGTGTCGCTGGCAGGAGGATCTGCTGGGCTTGCTGCCGCAGCGGGCGGCGCAGGCACTGCTGGGGCTGCCACTGGGCGTGGCCGTCGGCGTCACCGAGCTGCACCTGGGCTGCGACCGGCCGCTGCTGGCGGTGGATCGCAGCCGGGATTATTGCCTGACACCCGCCGGTACGGTGACCAACCGACCGGCGGACGGGCTCTACCTGACGGAAGAGGAGTGCGCCCATCTCGTTGACCGCTTCACCATGTACTCCGAATACGCCTTTGAGGACGCGCTGCGCTGCGGGTTCCTCACGTTGCGTGGCGGCTACCGCGTGGGGTTGGCCGGTAAGGCTGTGCTGCAGGCAGGGCTCGTCAGCGGGTACAGCGCCTACCGGTCGTTCTGTGTGCGCATTCCACACGCGGTGCCGGGGGTGGCCGAGCCGGTCTATGGCCGTTTGCGCCGGGGGAACGCCGTTCAGAACACCCTGGTCGTATCGCCGCCCGGCATGGGCAAGACCACGCTGCTGCGCGATGTGGCACGGCTCCTTGCCAGTGACCGGCCGGGGCAGCCGGCGCTGCGGGTCTGTGTCGTGGATGAACGCAGCGAGCTGGCCGGCGGCACAGGTCCGGATCGTTTCGACGTAGGGTGGAAGACCGACGTGTTGGAGGGCTTCCCCAAGGCTCAGGGCATGATGCTGGCGCTGCGCAGCCTGAACCCCCAGGTGCTGGTGACCGACGAGATCGGGACCATTGAGGATGGCGAGGCCCTGCGGGAAGCCGTGAATTGCGGCGTGGCGGTGGTGGCGTCTGCCCATGGTGCCTCCATCGATGACCTGCGCCTGCGCCCCACGCTGCGGGAACTTTTGCACGAGAACCTTTTTCGGCTCTTTGTGGTGTTGGATGGCAAGCAGGGCGTGGGTGTCATCAGCGCCGTGCAGGAGGGGGGGATCCGCCCATGACGGTGTTTCGCCTGGTACTGGCCGGGGCGCTGCTGGGGCTCTGTTCACTGCTGGGGGCACGCAAAGCGTCGTGCCTCACCCGGCGGGCCAATGCACTGCAGGAGTTTTTGACGTTTGTCCGACATCTCGAGGTGCTCATCCGCGTGCACCGGCTGCCCATTCCGCAGGCGCTGGGCCGCTGTGCCACGCGGTTTGCGGGCCGCTGGACCGGGCAGTACGCCCATGCCTTGGCGCAGGGGTATGGCCAGGGTCGGCCGGGGCTGGGGCTTTGGGGGGAGACGCTGGCGGCCTTGGCAACCGAGCGGGAGGAAGCGGCTGCCCTGACCGGCGAAGACCGTCAGACGATCGGCCTCTTTGGTGACCAACTGAGCAAATCGGACCTGCGTACCATCGCCGACAACTACACCTTCCTGACCCGGCAGCTGCAGGACGGCATTGACGCCGCGCGAGCCGACTGCCACACCAAAGGACGGCTTTACCGCACCATCGGGGCGTTGACAGGCCTGGCGGCTGCCATCGTCATTGCTTAAGGAGGAACGAAGGATGAGCATCGACATCGTCTTCAAGATCGCTGCGGTCGGCATTCTCGTCACCATTCTCAACCAGGTGCTGGTGCGTTCCGGGCGGGAGGAAATGGCCATGATGACCACGCTCGCCGGGCTTGTCATCGTGCTCTTCATGGTCATTAACATGATTTCCGACCTCTTTCAGAACGTCCGCAGCGTGTTCCAGTTCCAATGAGAAGGGAGCGTGAGCATGGAGATTGTGCGAATCGCCGCGCTGGGCATTCTGGCGGCGGTGCTGGCGTTGGTCATTCGCCAGTATCGGCCGGAGCTGGCAATGCAGATCTCCCTGGCGCTGGGTGTGGTGGTGTTCCTGTTCCTGGCGGCCCAGCTCTCGGGCGTCATCACGGTGGTGCGCTCGCTCTTCGACCGTGCGGGCCTGCTGCCGGAGTATTTTTTGGTCATTGTAAAGGCGACGGGCATCGCGTTCATTGCCGAGTTTGCCGGCCAGGCCTGCCGCGACGCCAACGAGCAGGGCATCGCCCAGAAGGTGGAGCTGGGCGGCAAGGTGCTGATCCTCTTCCTGGCGCTACCGGTGCTGGTGGCGCTAATGGAGCAGATGCTGGCCATCCTGGGGCAGTGATCCGTCTGGTGGCCGGGCTGTTGCTGGGGGCGATGCTGCTGGTCGGGGCCACTCCGGTGCGGGCGGCCGACCCCCAGCAGGACACCGTGGACCAACAGGTGCAGCAGGAAGTGCAGCGTATTCTGGGGGAGTTGGACCTGCAAAACCTGCAGACAGCTCTCGATGGGCTGCAAAACCCGCCGGATGACCTGCGGAACGCCGATCAGCTGGTGGCCCAATTGGCACAGGGGCAGTTCACCTACCTGGGGCAGACTTTCCTGGACTATATGCTGAACAGCGCCAAGGAGCCGCTGACACAGGCGGTGGCGCTCTTTGCCGAGCTCTTGCTGCTGGCAGCGGTGTCCGGCGTGCTGGCCCAGATGACGCGGGCCCTGACCGGCGGCGGGGCGGCGAAGATCGCGTCCCTCCTTGTCTACGGGGTGGCGGCGGTGCTCATCCTGCGCGGGCTGTGGCAGGCGGTGGATGGCGCGCGTACCAGCATTACGACGCTGCTCAATGTGACGCAGGCGGTGTTCCCGGTGCTGACGGCACTGCTGGCGGCCAGCGGCGGGTTCGCGTCCACGGCTGTGCTGCAGCCGGCCTTTGCCGTGGCGGCGCAGACGGCCTCCTGGTTGGTGCGTGACCTGCTGCTGCCGGCGGCGCTGTGCGGCGGGGTGCTGAGCGTGGCGGGCAGCGTCACGCAGAAGAGCCTTTTGAAGGAGTTTGGCTCCCTGCTGCGCAGCACAGGCGTGTGGGTGGCCGGGGCGGTCATGACGGTGTTTGTGGCGCTCACGGCCATCCAGGGTTCGGCGGCCGTGTCCTACGACGGCATCTCCTTCCGCACCGCCAAATATGCCGTGGACAGCATGGTGCCCTATGTGGGGGGTATGTTCTCCGACCTGGCGGATACGCTGGTGGGATGCTCCCTGCTGGTGCGCAACGCCGTGGGGGTGGCGGGGCTGCTGGCGCTCTTGGCGGCGGTCATTCCGCCGGTGCTGAGCGCCTTGGGCATCTACCTGGCCTACCGGTTGGCAGGTGCGCTGGCGGCATCCTTCGATGCCGACGGGTTGTGTACGGTCATGGGGGAGTCGGGCAAAGTCGTGATGCTTCTGGTCGTCATTCTGCTCATGACGTTCGTGCTCATGTTCCTGATGCTCACCGTGACCATTGGGGCCGGCAACAGCATTCTGGCGATGAGGTGACGGGATGGCAACGGTATTGACGAGCCTGTGCGTGACGCTGGTGGTGTTGGCCTTTGGCCAGATGCTGGTGGAAGCCGTGCTGCCCGAGGGAAACATGCGCCGCTATGTATCCTTCCTCATCGGGGTGGTCGTGGTGTTGGCTACGGTGGGGCTTTTCACACGGCCCGGCGCACTCGATTTCGACGCTCTGCGGCAGGCCGTCTCGCCAGCGGTGGCGGCCGTGCCCACGGCGCAGGCGGCTGGCAACCCCTATGAGGAATACCTGCGCAAACTCATCGACTCCCACCGGGAATAGCGCCGGACAGACCCGCATAGGTCTATATCAAGACAGGGTGGAGGAGGACAACGTGAAGGAATCCGGTTGGCTGCAAGCCTGCGTTCGCTTCCTGAAGAAGGAGAACAACCTTCAGATTGCCATCGCCATCGTGGCGGCTCTTGGCCTCCTGACCTTCGTGTTCGGGTCGGAGCTGGTACGGTCAGCAAAGACCCGGGAGACGGTGCAGACCGCCGTGCCCACCCAGACGACGGCGGAGGGTACAGACCTGGAGGGACGGCTGGAAGCCATCCTCTCCCAGGTGGAGAACGCCGGCCAGGTGCGGGTGATGGTTACCTACGAGACCGGGCCGGAGATCGTGCCGGCGCTCAGCGTCAGCACGCAGGAGAACGCGTCCTCCGGCGGGGCTGACGGCAGCTCCACCACCACCCAATCCAAAACGGAGAACCAGGAGCCCGTGGTGGTGCAGGGGGAGAGCGGCAGTGAACCGCTGGTATTGGTGGAGAAGGAGCCAGTGGTGCTTGGTGTCTTGGTGGTTGCGGAGGGCGCTTCCAACATCGATGTGCGGATCAAGCTGATGGACGCGGTGAAGACCGCCCTGCAGATATCCGCCGATCGCATCGAAGTGCTTCCGATGAGCACATCAAAATGAAGGAGGATCCCTGAATGTCTACCGCAAAGCAAAGAATCATCGTGTTGTCCGGTCTGGCGGTGCTGCTCATTGCCGCGCCCATCCTCAACTACAAGTTCAACTCAGCAGCCGACAAGGCAGCGACGGCCTCGCCAAAGGCGACGGCGACCCAGTCGGTGCAGACAGGCAGCGACTCGGTCACCACCGGCAATTTCTTCACCGATTATGTGACCGAACGGGAAACCCAGCGCACCGATGAACTCTCGTACCTCGATTCGGTCATCAACGACAAGGACACCGACGCGGCCACCAAGAAGACCGCCCAGGAGCAGAAGACCGCCATCGCCAAATCCATGGAGGTGGAGATGACGATCGAGAACCTGCTGAAGGCCAAGAATTTCGATAAGGTGGCCGTGCTCTACCACACCGGGTCGGTCAACGTTGTCGTCGGTGCATCGGAGCTGACAGACGCACAGGTGGCGCAGATTCTGGATGTGGCGCGCGCGGAAACGGGCGAGTCGGCCCAGAACATCAAGATCATCCCTGTGAAATAGTTGTTTGCAACGATGCCGCTGTTTGGTATAATTGGCGGTACACAGGAGGTGATACGTGTGTCTGAGATTAAGAACACCGACGCCATGCAGAGCGAAATTGGCACGGTATCCTTCGCCAATGATGTATTAGCAATCATCGCCGGCCTTGCGGCGACGGAGATTGAAGGGGTGGCGGGCATGTCCGGCGGCATCGCCGGCGGTATCGCGGAGCTTCTTGGCCGCAAGAACCTGGCCAAGGGCATCAAGGTCACCGTCAACGACCGGCAGGTAACGGTGGACATCAACCTCATCGTTACCTACGGCCACAAGCTGCACGAGGTGTCTCGCAATGTACAGGCTAACGTCGTGAAGGCGTTGGAGACGATGACGGGGCTCACGGTGGAGCGCGTCAACGTCAACGTTCTGGGCGTCCAGTTTACCAAGGACCCCCTACCTGTGGAGCAGGACGCAACGGTGGAATAACCGCGGGGCAGGCCCAGCGGCCTGCCTCAACTCTGTGTGTAAGGAGCTGTACCAATGAAGATTGTGGATAAGTTGCTGTTGGTCGTCGCCCTGTTGGCGCTTCTGGCACTGTCGGTCTTTTTGGGTTGCGTGGCGCTGTCGGTGGTGCCCATCACGGGCGTGGCGGCCTATCTCAACAGCCTGACCGGTCTTTGGGTTGGTAATGCCATGCTCATCGGCGCGGTGGCGCTGGTGCTCTTTGTGCTGGTCATCCGGCTGTTTTTCGCTGCCTTCCGCAAGGCGAGCCGTTATGTGCATGTGCGGCTGGCCCAGACCGAGCATGGTGAGGTCGCCATTTCGATTCCCACCATCAAGCAGATTGTGGCTGCCTTCGTGGCCACTAACCCGGACATCGCTGCCAGTTCCTCCGCCGTCCTGCCCCAGGCCGACGGCCTTTCGCTGCGGCTGCGCGTCTGCCCCAAGGAAGGCGTTGCCCTGCCTGCGCTGACGACGGCCCTGCAGGCCGACCTCAAAGCCCACTTGACGACGGTGACCGGCGTGCCGGTGAAGGAAATCGGCGTACTGGTGGACAACAACCGGAACAGTTATTCCGGGAAGGAATAGACCATGTGGGACGCTGTGAAGGATGTTCTGCGCCGGTTTGGCGGGCGCATCGGCGGCTCGGCCGCTGGCCTTACCGTAGCGATTCTCTTTCTGACGCTGGGCTTCTTCCGCACGCTCCTCATTCTGGTATGCGTCGGTGTGGGCTTTGCCGTTGGCATGCTGGTGGATGACCGGGAAGCATTTCTGGATATGATGGGAAAGCTAATGCCCAAAAGCGAACGATGAGGACGATGAATGAGTAGAAAGAAAGCCCGGGAATCGGCGTTTATGCTGCTGTACCGCTGGGACATGATGGACTGCGACAGCGACGGCAACGCCATGACCCTAGATGAAACCATATTGGACAATGAGATCCTGTCGCGTGCCGACCTGAACGACGACGACAACCAGTACATCGACGCCGTGCTGGATGGGGTTTGCGAGCATCAGGCCGACATTGACGCCACCATCGAAGAGGCGGCCGTCGGCTGGAAGGTCACTCGCATCCCGCGGGTCGATCGTGCCCTCCTGCGCCTTGGCGTCTATGAGATTGACTGCCGGGAGGACATCCCGGGTGCTGTGACGATCAACGAATGTGTGGAGCTGGCAAAGCAATACTCCACCGACCATTCGGGCACCTTCCTCAACGGGGTTCTCTCCACGATATTGAAGCAGCACGGTACCGCGCCATGTCCGTCCTCGGACTAGACACCAGCTGTTACACCACCTCGATCGCGGTGGTGGATGGGCCTGAGGTGCTGGACGATTGCCGCATCGTTCTACGTGTGCCGCAGGGCGAACGGGGTCTTCAGCAGTCGAAGGCCCTGTTTCAGCATGTACAAAACCTGCCGGAGTTGATGGAGCGGGTGGACGCCCACCATCGTGGGTGGCAGGCCATTGCCGTCAGCACCCGGCCCCGGCCAGTGGACGGTTCCTACATGCCGGTGTTCACCGCGGGCCATGGACTGGCCCGGTCCCTGGCGGCGGCCCTTGGCCTGCCGCTGTTTGAGACAACCCACCAGGAAGGGCACATCGCCGCGGCGGCGTTCACCACGGACGACCTCCCCGCCGACGAACCTTTTTTGGCGTTCCACCTATCCGGCGGCACCACGGAGCTCATTCGGGCCGTGCCGGGGGAGCGGGGCTATGCCCTGGATCTTGTGGGCGGCACGCTGGATTTGCACGCTGGTCAGCTCGTCGACCGTGTGGGCGTGGCTATGGGGTTGGGGTTCCCGGCCGGCCCCGCGCTGGAGGAGATTGCGCATGCGTCCTCCGGTCGCATCTCCGGTGCCATCAAGGCCAAGGTGATTGGTACCCAGTGCAACCTCTCCGGCGCGGAGGCTGCGGCCCAGCGGCTGCTGGCCGGCGGTGCCGACCGTGCCGATGTGGCCCATGAGCTGCTGGTCTGCCTGGCGGGGACGTTCGCGGCCATGGCCACCCACGCCGCCCGGCAGGAGGGGCTTATGACCGTGTGCTTCATTGGCGGCGTGGCATCCAACCGCCTGTTGCGGGCGCGGATGATGGAGAGTTTGACAGCGGCAGGTCTGCGGGCCTGTTTTGCTCCGCCGCGCCTGTCGTCAGACAACGCGGTGGGCGTGGCATTTCTCGGCCAACAATTTTTACGATAGAGGTGACTTCCATGGCAGCGACGGTATTGGACGGCAAGGCCGCGGCGAAGGAAATTCGGCGGCGTATCAAGGCGGAAGCAGCACAGCTGCAGGCCGAGCGCGGGCTGCAGCCCGGGCTTGCGGTGGTGCTGGTGGGCGATGACCCGGCTTCCCAGGCTTATGTAAACAGCAAGGAGCGGGACTGCGGGCTGGTGGGGTTCCACTCGGAGGTCTATCGCCTGCCCGCTGACACGACGATGGAGACTCTTTTGACGCTCATCGACCGGCTGAACGCCGACAGCCGTATCCACGGTATGCTGGTACAGCTGCCTCTGCCCAAGCACCTAGATGAAGCGGCGGTCATCGAGCGCATCGACCCGAAGAAGGACGTGGATGGATTCCACCTCATCAACGTGGGGCTGCTGGTGACCGGCGGCAAGACACTGGCCCCCTGCACGCCCAAAGGCGTGATGTGGATGCTGCAGAACGCCGGCATCGAGGTGGCTGGCAAGCACGCGGTGGTGCTAGGGCGCAGCAACATCGTGGGCAAGCCCATGGCCAACCTGCTGCTGGCTGCCAACGCCACGGTGACGATCTGCCACTCCCGCACCCAAAACCTGTCGGAGATGACCCGGCAGGCCGACATTCTGGTGGCGGCCATCGGCAAGCCGGGTTTTGTCACCGGGGACATGGTCAAGCCCGGGGCCGTCGTCATCGATGTGGGCATCAACCGGGTAAACGACGTGCTGGTCGGCGATGTGGACTATGATTCCGCCGCGGCAGTGGCGAGCTACATCACCCCGGTGCCCGGCGGCGTGGGCCCCATGACCCGCGCCATGCTGCTGGAAAACACGCTGGAGGCCGCCCGTACCCATGGCTGATTGGGTCTTTACCGTCTCGGAGGTGGGGGAGTTTGTCAAGCGTACCTTTGACAGCCAGCCCATGCTCCAGAACCTGCAGGTACGAGGCGAGATCTCTGACCTGCGACGGTCAGCGACGGGGCACATGTACTTTGCCCTGAAGGACGAACGATCGCTGCTGCGGTGCGTCTACTTCCGGCAGGACCAGGCATTCGGCCAGAAGATTGCCGAAGGCCAGCGCGTCACGGTGACAGGGCGGCTCTCCTACTATGCCGAGCAGGGGCAGATCAATTACTACGTCAAGCGCGTCAAGGCCGATGGCGTTGGCGACTTGTTCCTGCTTTTTGAGCAGCGCAAGGCGCGGTTCCAGGCGTTGGGGTACTTCGATGCGGAGCGCAAGCGCCCCCTGCCGCCCATGCCGGAGCGCATCGGCGTCGTTACCTCGCCCACCGGTGCCGTCATACGGGATATCATCCGTATCATCGGCCGCCGCAGCCCCCGCACGCAGGTCGTGCTGTACCCCGTGCGCGTGCAGGGGGAGGGTGCCGCTGCAGAGATTGCCGCCGGCATCCGCGCCTTCAACGCCCGGGGGAACGTCGATGTGCTCATCGTCGGCCGGGGCGGCGGCTCCTTTGAGGACCTGTGGGAGTTCAACGACGAGCAGGTGGTGCGGGCGGTCGTCGAAAGCGCCCTTCCGGTCATCAGCGCCGTGGGGCACGAGACAGATTTTTCACTGGCGGACTTCGCCGCCGACGTGCGGGCAGCCACTCCTTCGGAAGCTGCCGAGCTTGCGGTGCCCGACACCCAGCAGCGTCTGCGGCAGGTGACTGAACTCTCGGCCCGGCTGCGGCAGTCCATGTTGGGTCAGCTGGCCCTGCGAGAGAATGAACTCCGCCTACTGGAGCGAACGGTGGCCATGCAAAGCCCGATGAACCGCGCCACCGATGGCCTGCTGCGGCTCGACAGCCTGCGGGAGCGGCTGGACGGCGCCATGGCACGCCGGATGGAGACCGCCCAGACCCAGGTGGAGCACATGGGCAGCCGGCTTGTGGGCATGAACCCCGCGCTGGTGCTGCAGCGGGGTTACGCGGCGGTGTGGATGCCGCAGCGGGGCAGCTACGCCACCGGCGTGGCGGAACTCAACCCCAACGACCCGGTGGTGCTTCGTATGGCCGACGGCAGCCGCGAGGCTGTCATAGCAGAGGATGGTGAAACGAATGGCAAAGAAACAACAACCGGCCTTTGAAGAGGCGTTGACGCGCCTGGAAGAGATTGTACGGCGCATGGAAACGGGCAAACTCTCCCTGGATGAAACAGCCGCCCTCTATGAGGAAGGGCTGGCGCTCACCAAGCTCTGCCGTGGGAAGCTCGAACAGGTGCGGGCGAAGGTGATGAAGCTCACCGGTGAGGGCGATGCGATGCGAGAGGTAGCGTTTGACACAGCGGAGGACGATGACCTTGGTGGAGAATGAACTCAAGGGCTACGCCACGGCCATCGACCGTTCCCTGCGGGAGCGGATGGAGGCCCTGGACGACGTGCCCGAGCCGCTGGCCGAAGCCATGGCCTATAGCCTGCTGGCTGGCGGCAAACGCATCCGCGGGGCGCTTCTGCTGGCGGCGGCCCAGCGGGCCGGGCGTGCCCGTGGCGATGCCATGCCCTTCGCCCGGGCGCTGGAGATGATTCACGCCTATTCGCTCATCCACGACGACCTTCCCGCTATGGACAACGACATACTGCGCCGCGGCAAGCCCACCAACCATGTCGTCTATGGCGAGGCCAACGCCATCCTGGCTGGCGATGGTCTGCTCAATCTGGCTTTTGAGGAGATGCTGGACGCCTGTGCCCAGCAGGGGGAGCGTGCCGTGGCGGCTGCACGGTGCATCGCCCAGGCGGCGGGCGGCACCGGCATGGTGGGCGGGCAGACACTGGACCTGGCCGCCACCGGCAGCTTTGCCGATGGACAGGCACTGCGCCGCATGCATGAGAAGAAGACCGGTGCCTTGCTGCTGGCCGCCATCGGCGCGGGCTTGCGCTTGGGCGGGGTGGAGGAGGGCTTCCTCTCCGACATGGAGCGGTATGGCCGCCATTTGGGCATGCTCTTCCAGATCACCGACGACATTCTGGACCGGGAGGGCAGTGAACAGACCCTTGGCAAGTCCATCGGCAAGGACGACCTGGCCCACAAGACGACCTATGTCACCCTGCATGGGCTGAGCGGCGCGCGCACCTTGGCACGAGAGGAGTGCCAGCGCGCCAAGGATGCCCTGGAGGGGTGGGAAAACGTTGACTTTTTCCGCCGCTTGGCCCAGTATATATTGGATAGAAAAAGCTAAGGGGTCCTATGAAGTATTTCGACCAGATCGTTCACAATCCAATCTTTCTGCCGGCCATCACCGCATGGCTCACAGCGCAGGTCATTAAGCTCATCCTGACGCTGATCTTTCAGAAGCGGTGGGATTGGGTGCGGCTCTTTGGCGCGGGCGGCATGCCCAGCGCCCACTCGTCGTCGGTCACCTGCGCGGCCGTCACGGCTGGGTTGGTCGCCGGGTTTGACTCGGTCGCTTTCGGTATCGCCACGGTGTTCGCACTGGTGGTGATGTACGACGCTGCCGGCGTGCGGCGGGCTGCCGGCTCCCAGGCGACGCTTCTCAATGACATCGTGGAGACGTTCTTCTCCGAGCACTACATCAATCAGGTCAAACTCAAGGAACTATTGGGGCATCAGCCAAGGGAGGTGCTGGCCGGCAGCCTGCTGGGCATCGTCGTGGCCATCGCCTTTTATCTTTAATAAACACAAAGGAGTACACCCATGCAAGACAATGAATTTCTGGTGGAAGTATCCGCCCGCCATGTGCACCTGTGCAAGGCCGATGTGGAAGCCCTCTTCGGCCCTGGCAAGACGCTGACCTTCAAGCGCGATCTCTCCCAGCCCGGTCAGTTCCTGTCGGAGGAGCGCGTTGATGTGATAGGCCCCAAGAGCACCTTCAAGAACGTCGCCATCCTGGGCCCTGAGCGCCCCGCCACCCAGGTGGAAGTCTCGGTGACTGACAGCTTTACCCTGGGCATCCCCACCGTCGTGCGGGAGTCCGGCGATGTGGATGGCACCCCTGCTTTCACCCTCAGCGGCCCCTGCGGCACGGTGGAGGTCAAAGAAGGCCTGATCGCCGCCAAGCGGCACATCCACATGCGCCCTGAGGATGCTGAGAAGCTCGGCGTGCAGGACAAGCAGATCGTGGAAGTGCGGGTGGAGACCGAGCGTGCGCTGACCTTCGGCGACGTCGTGGTGCGCGTCAGCCCCAAGTTTGCCCTGGCCATGCATGTGGACACCGACGAAGCCAACGCTGCGCTCATCCCGCGCAATGGCTGCCCCGGCGTCATCGTGGCGAAGAAATAAATCCTCTACGTGTTTCAGCGTGTGCGCCTGGCAAGGCGCTTGTGACCGGAATGGAGCGGTTTCCTCAACCCCCTGTCAATGCGGTATTGACAGGGGGTTTTGTCGTTGCCGGATAGGGTTTGGAGAATAAATGTCCGCTTGACGTCGATCCTCCGCATACTATAATGAGAACCGAAAGAACCGTAAGGGTTCTGATAGTATTACCGTTTGTGTGGAGGGGAGTGCCATGGACGAAAAGGTTGCTATACACATTGAGGGGCTTCGGGTGCAATTTGGCAGTCAGATCGTGCTGCCGCAGTTGAGTGTCTCCATCCCTGCGGGTCAGATTGTGGGGCTCCTGGGCCCTTCAGGCTCGGGCAAGACGACGCTTGTTAAGTCCGTATGCGGTGCGGTTCCGTTTCAAGTCGGCTCCATCACCGTCTTTCAAAACCAAGTGCCCTCGCTGGCGTCCATGGCGGCCATTGGGTACATGGCCCAGAATGACGCGCTTTATGAGGACCTGACTGCCATGGAAAACCTGCTCTTCTTCGGCAGGGTGCTGGGCATTCGGAGGGCGGAGGCAAAGCGCCGTGCGGGGGAACTGATGGAGTTTGTGGACCTGGCCGAACACCGGAAGAAACCGGTCCGCCAATTCTCCGGCGGCATGAAGCGCAGGCTCTCTTTGGCGATCGCGCTCATCAATCACCCGCGCCTGCTCCTTCTGGATGAGCCAACCGTAGGGATGGACCCGGTGCTTCGCCGGAAGTTCTGGGGGGAGTTTGAAACCCTCAAAGCCCAGGGTTGCACCATCCTCGCCACCACCCATGTGATGGACGAGGCGTCCCGTTGCGACCGAATCGTGTTGATGCGGGAAGGGCAGATCATTGCCAATGGGACATTGAGCGACCTGCTGGCCCAGACGGGAACGGCGGACATCGAGGAAGCGTTCTTGCGGTTCAGCGGGGTTACGGAAGGGCAGGGGAAGGAACATGAATAGTTTTGTGGTTGCTGGCAGGGTTGTGCGGCAGATCGTGAAGGACCGGCGCACGCTGGCGCTGCTCCTCGTCGCGCCGTTGATGGCCATTTTTCTGCTCCATGAGATCTTGAGCATCGACGCGTTCCGACCCCAGGTGCTCACCCTGTCTCTGCCGGAGCCGATGCAGAGCGCTATCGTCGAGGAAGCCGACGTCACACCGATTGACGACCTCGACGCCGCGCTGGAAGAACTGCGCTACAACCGCACCGACGGTGTTGTTGTTTACGATGAGCCGACGGTCACCGTGTATGTGGAAGGCTCCCAGAGCATGGTGACGGCATCGGTGAAAAAGGCGCTTGCCACGGCCATTGCCAGCTACTCCAAACAGCATGCGCAGGAGAGCCTGGAGGAGAAGGTGCTGACCCTCCAACAGAGCATTCTGCTGCAGGTGCGCCAGCAATTGATGCAGGCACTCAAAGCCAATGGTGCCAATGTCATCACAGTGCCGGAGATTGACATCTCCGCGCAAGCGCCAAGCCTTAGCCTGACGTCGGTCGAGTACAGCTTCCTCAATGGTGCCGACGACATGACGACCTTTGACAGCATTGCGCCGCTGATGATGGGTTTCTTCATCTTCTTTTTTGTCTTTCTGCTGGCGGGGGTGGCCTTCCTGCGGGAGCGGATCAGCGGCACGCTGGAGCGTCTGTTGACCACCCCCATCCGGCGTTACGAGATTGTGTTTGGGTACTTCCTGGGGTTTGGACTCTTTGTGCTGGTGCA
>JAEYRA010000035.1 GCA_023409755.1 Bacillota bacterium | reverse complement strand
GCCGTGCCGTGCCGCACCTGCACTTGAACGCACCTTGCCCCCGACGTATACTGAATGTGCCGCCGTATGGGAGCGGCACAAACCTGGAGGGGAGCAACCAATGAGAAAAAAGGACGTGGCCCAGGTGCTGGAAGCGCTGGAGGCCGCACATTTTGAGGCCGTTTGTGCGCTGGAGTTCCATACACCCTTTGAATTGCTGGTGGCTACGATTCTCTCTGCCCAGTGCACCGACCGGCAGGTGAACAAGGTGACGGCGGAACTTTTCCCGCACTATCACACGCCGGAGGACTTTGCCGCACTGACCCAGCAGGAACTGGAACCTTGGGTCAAGAGCTGCGGATTCTACCACACCAAGGCCAAGAACATTCTATTGACGAGCCGCGCCATTCTGGAGCGGCATGGCGGCCAGGTGCCGGATAACATGGAGGAACTCTCCGCCTTGCCGGGGGTGGGGCGCAAGACCGCCAACGTTGTGCTGTCCAATGCCTTTGGGCAGGATGCCATCGCCGTGGATACCCATGTGTTCCGTGTGTCCAACCGCATTGGCCTGGCCCATGCCAAAACGCCCCAGGAGACCGAAAAACAGCTGATGGGGGCCATCCCACAAGAGAAATGGAGCCGGGCTCATCACTGGCTCATCCGCCATGGTCGGATCATCTGCCACGCCCGCAAGCCCGAGTGCGAGCTGTGCCCGGTGCGGCCCTGGTGCGGTTACTATGCCAGGCTGACCCGGCCCGCCCGTGCCAAGGCCGCCAAGGTGGAGCCGAAGGCCTGAGGAGGGGCCATCCACCTGCCTTGCTCAGGGAACAGAGAAGTCGGTTCGGGTCGTCCGGTTGAGGTAGTGGGGATTGATTGGGTACGGCAGAGAGGCATGAAGAGGGGGATGGGATGAGAAATGCTGGCAATGGGAATGGACAGAAGCGATGGCAGACACGCTTCGTAACAGTTGTTTTCGTCTGTTACATCCTATTACTGCTCAACATGCTGTTCTTTTCAAGAATCACGCTGCTGGAGCTGTTTAACAGTCAAAGGGTAATCGTGAGATCCATCAACCTCATCCCTTTCCATAGCATCATGGAGTTCACATTCGGGAGTTCTTCGAAGGTGTTTGCTCTGGGCAATGTGGCTGGTAATGTTGTCCTGTTTCTGCCATTGGGCTTCTATCTGCTATTCTTCAAAGAGCACAAAAGAGCAGAAACCAGTCTGCTGACTGTATTTCTGGTGAGTCTGTGTGTCGAAGTCATTCAGGGCCTTTTAGGCATCGGGGTATCCGATGTTGATGATATCATACTCAATTGTCTGGGCGGATGGATTGGCATTGCCGGGTATCAGTTCCTGACGTTTCTGCTGCGTGATGAGAGAAAGTTACGGGCCACCATCACCGTGCTGTCCATCATCGGCTTGCTGGTTATCCTCTTTCTGCTGTTCATCATGCGAATGAGATTCTGAACATCCGCGGGTAATCTTGAATGGTTACTGGCAAATCATCTGCCTAGCTTCTGGGTTTGCGAGCAAATGAAAAGAAACCCATCTGTGCTGACGGGTTTCGTTTTACTATGAGTTTCGATCGCTCAGGAGATCAATTGCCACTTGATGCCGAAACGGTCCACCACGGCGGCATACAATGGGCTGAAGAACTGAGGCCCCAGCTCCACCACAACCGTACCGCCTTCTTTGAGACCCTCCCAGGCGCGGCGTACGCCGTCCGCTGAGTCGAGGAACACGTTAAGACAGATCATGTTGCCGGCGGAGACGGGATCGGCGCTGTCACTGAAGTTGACCGGTGTACCGCAGATGGTGAGACTGGCGTGCATCACCTGGTCTCTCATGTCTTCCGTCACGTCGAAGCCAGGGTTAGGCGGGGCATCGCGGTAGTACTCGATTTGCTTATCGGTGGCGGCAAACACCCGCTCGTAGAGGGCGATTGCCTCCCCGCAGGTACCGGGGAAATGCAGAGCCGGTGAAATCAATGGAGTGCTCCTTTCTGCTTTCGCGGTGGAGTTAAAAACGCTGCCCCATTATGGGGCAGCGAATGTTTTGGTTTTATTTGTCAGCCAGTTGCTGCAAGCGCTTGCTTGGCTGAATGGACAGCGCCACTGCGTCAAACACTGCAATCATCGCCAGCATACTGGAGGTGGCCAGGTAGTCGTGTGCTTCGGCGTCTCGGTCGATGGATACCCGCAGCATCAGGTCGCTTAAGAGCGCCATAGGTGACGCCGGGTTAGCTGTGACGACCACAATGCGCGCACTGCGCTGCCGGGCGATTTTCATCAGTTCCACCACTTCCTCCGAGTCGCCCCCGCGGGAGACGGCAATGAGGATGTCGCCGGGCTGAATGAGGCCGGTGGTGGCATGTACCCCCTCGCCGGAGGCCAGGAACACCGCAGGGATGTCCACACAGCACAGGCTGTAGCTGATCTTACGGGCGACCATGCCGGAGTTGCCCTTGCCAGTCACGATGATGCGTCCGCCAGCAGCCTTGCACTTGAGCAGAAGGGCCACCAGCGCGTCAAAGGTGTCACCGTCCAGCGTGTCGGCCAACCGCGCGACGGCGCTGCCTTCCAACCGGATGACTTGCTTGGCGATTGAACTGTAATTTCGCTCGGACATGGGTACACTCCTTTATTTGCAGCGCACAGATAAAATGCCGGGCTAGCACTGCCAACCCACGTCATCTCCATCTCCCACAGTCTTTGACAAAACCATTATAACAAATGTAAAATGCCGGCACAATGTGGGAAACGTCAGGAATTGCGTGCTGTTCCTGTGCAGAATGCGCCAATGAGCCGGTTTATTCTTGCCAGTGGGGGCCGGTTCGGCTATGATGGAGTAACTGCGGCGATGGGGCCGGTGGTAGAATTCGACGGGGGAGACACTGATGCAGACACACGCGCCGGATGGAAAGCTGGCTGCCTGGCGGGGGATTACCGCCGATATTTTGAAGCTGGGCTGGCCGTCCATTCTGGAACAGGTGCTGGCCATGATGATCGGCGTGTTCATGACGATACTCGTGGGCGGCATCAGCGCGGTGGCGCTGGCGGCCTCCGGCATGGTCAACTCGCTGTTCTTCTTTCTGCAGGCCGCTTTTGCGGCTCTCTCCACCGGGGCCACGGTCATCATCTCTCGCCTGACAGGGGAAGGCGACGGCGTGGGCGTGCGCAAAGCTGCCCTGCAAAGCCTCATCCTGGTGGTGTATTGCTCGGTTGTGCTGACGGTGCTTTGTTTGGTGTTCTACCAGCCGCTCCTCAATCTGTTCATCCCCCGGGCCACCCAACCGGAGTATTACGAGCAGGGGGCTATCCTGTTTCGCATCCTTCTCCTCAGCCTGCCGCCGCTGACGATCAACATCGTGATCTCAGGCATCTACCGTGGCGTGGGCAACATGGTGCTGCCGCTGGTGGTGTCGCTCATCGTCAACGTGGCCTATCTCATCATCGGCATCTTCCTTATTAACGTGATGCACATGGGCATTGCCGGGGCGGCCTGGGCGGCGGTGGCCGCGCGGTTCCTGGGCGGGCTCATCATGGTCGTGGCGCTTTACCGGGGGAGGGGGCGCATCAGCCTTAGCCGACACGACGGCTTCCGGCTGGAGCTCGGTATGGTCAAACGCATCCTCAACATCGGCCTGCCCGCGGCGATGGAGCAGATGGTCATGCAGGGCGGTTTTTTGGTGCTCAACATCCTCATCTACACCATGGCCGCTGTGGATAAGGTCACCTATCCCATTGTCATGAACATCAATTCCATCTCCTTCATGCCAAGCTTCGGTCTGGGCATGGCTACCGCCACACTGGTGGGCCACAGCCTGGGGGCGGGTGACCCACATCGTGCCGAGCGCATCAATACCTGCTCCACTGCCCTTGCCATCGCCATGATGATCGTCATCAGCGGTGCTCTGGCGCTGTTTGCCCAGCCCATTGCCGGGGCGTATACCGATGAAGCTGACGTGTTGGCGCTTTCGGTGCAGTGCATCCGGGTGCTGGCGCTGGGTGCGCCGTTCATGGCGGCGGTCACGATCCTCTCGGCCACGCTGCGCACCGGCGGTGACATCAAGTTCGTCATGTATTCCACCATTCTTGGCATCTGGATCATTCGCATCGCCATGAGCTGGGGACTTCACCGTTCCTGGCAGGTCGGTGTCATCGGTGTCATTTGGATGCTGCTGGCCGATTTCCTCATCCGCACGGGCCTGTACATCTGGCGGGTGCGGCAGGGCCGGTGGAAGTCCATCCGCGTGTAAGTTCCGGCTTTTGGGGACATAAAGGGACACCGCCCGCCACAATGTTGTAGCGGGCGGTCAGACTGTCAATAAACCTCTTAAGGGCGAAAGAGAAAAGAACCTCCCGCCCCATCGCAACACGTTGTGTTGCTCGCGTCACTCTCAACGATTCTGACGAATCGTCTGCCGTGACGCGGGGGTAACACCCCATCGCAACACGTTGTGTCTTTCCGGCACCTCGCCCGCATCGTGCGGGCTGGTCACAACCCTGCAGATTGTGACCCGGTGCCGCCGGCCTTAGGCGCATCCAGCGCCTTGGATTGCTCACCCTGCTCTCAACGATTCTGACGAATCGTCTGCCGCAGGGTGGGGGTAACACCGCTTCATTCGGCGGGAGGAACAGCAAGATCGGTGCTAACCAGAAAAAATCCCGCCCACAGGCCCAACGCATCCTTAGAAAACCGCATGAAAGCTATAGTTTATGATCGTTCGGCGACATGTGCGGCGAACGATTCGACGAAATAGGAACAAGCACTCTGACTCGCGGCTGTCGCCACAGCGGCAGCCGCGAAGAGCTATGTTGCGGTTATTCCGCCGTCAGCAGCCAGGTGACGGCCTGGCTGTCGCCATGCAGCTCGGGGATGGCAAGACCGATGGCCATGAGTTCATCGCCGGCGGCCGCCGTTCCGTCCTCGGTGCGGTAGAGGAACCCGGCGTCCAGGCCATCAAGCCGCAGGCGCTGCAGAGTCCCATGGGGGATGGCCAGCGCCCGCACGTAGACCACGAACGCCCGCTTGCGGTCGGGGGACACAAACATCCACGCGCATTCCTTGCCGTCCTCGGGGCTTAGCAGTCGGTAGAAGTCACCAAACTGTACCACGTCGCGGATGCCCTTGTAGTAGGCCACCTGGGCCGCGATGGCATCGAGGTCGCTCTGGGGCAGTGCCGTCAAATCGAGTTCATACCCCAGGTTGCCGCTCATGGCCACCGCGCCGCGGGTGGAGATGGGCGTGACCCGGCCGATCTGATGATTGGGCGAGGCCGACACGTGGGAACCCATGGCCACCGCCGGGTAGGCCATGCTGGTGCCCCACTGGATGTGCAGGCGCTCGATGGCGTCGGTGTCGTCGCTGGTCCAGGCTTGGGGCATGTAGTAGAGCAGGCCCGGGTCAAACCGCCCGCCGCCGCCGGAGCAGCTCTCAAAGAGCACGTCCGGGAAGGCCGTCGTCAACCGCTCCATGATGTCATAGACCCCCAGCAGATACCGGTGGGCTGTCTCTCGCTGCCGCTCGGCCGGAAGGGCGGCCGAACCCACCTCGCTCATGTGGCGGTTCATATCCCACTTGACGTAGCCGATGGGTGCGCCCGAGAGGATCTCGGTCAGCATGGCGACCACGGCGTCCCGCACCTCAGCGCGGGAGAGATCGAGCACCAGCTGGTTGCGGCCCTCGCTACGGGTGCGGTCGGGCACGTGGAGGCACCAGTCCGGGTGGGCGCGGTAGAGTTCGCTGTCCACCGAGACCATCTCCGGCTCGAACCACAGGCCGAACTTCAACCCGGCGGCGTTGACGCCCTCGGCCAGGCTCTTGAGGCCGTCGGGCAGCTTTGTTTTGTGCACAAACCAGTCGCCCAGCGAGGTCTTGTCGTCATCGCGGTGGCCGAACCACCCGTCATCCAGCACCAGCAGCTCGATGCCGCAGCCGGCGGCTGCCTTGGCGAGCTCCAGAATCTTGGCCGGGGTGAACTGGAAGTAGGTGGCCTCCCAGTTGTTGATGAGGATGGGACGGCCGCCATCACGGAAGCGCCCGCGGCAGAGTCGGCTGCGATACAGCCCGTGCAGCGCGCGGGAGAGCCCGCCCATGCCATTGGCCGAGTAGGCCAGCACCGCCTCGGGGGTCTGGAAGGTCTCACCCGGCTCCAGCAGCCAGGAGAAATCAAAGGGATTGATGCCGATGGAGAGCCGCGTGGTGGCAAACTGATCGACCTCGGCCTGCGCGAGGAAGTTGCCGCTGTACACGAGGTTGACGGCCCGTACTTCACCGGTTGTCTCAGTCGCGCCGGGGGAGAGCAGCGCCACAAACGGGTTCTGCTGGTGGGAGCTGGCCCCGCGGCGGCTCTCAATGCTGTGGGTACCGGGGGTGAGGGGCCGGCGCACGACGTGGCGCTCCCGCGCCCACGCGCCGGAGAGGTGCAGCATCTCGTAGTCTGCCGTGGGCAGGTCCACGCTCATGGAGAGCGCCCGCAGCACACGCAGAGGTGCGCTGCCGCCGTTCTCCAGTCGTACGGAGCGGGTCACGATGGGGCGGTCGGCATATGCCGTGTAGAGCAGTACCGCCCTGAGGCCGGTCAGGCCATCCCGCAGGGTGATCTCCAGCGTGTCCGCCTCGCTGTCGGCCTCCACATAGGTGGCGGGCAGGCCCGGCAGGGCGGGCTTGCCGGGCAGCACCCGGTGGCTTTCATAACGCAGATCGGTCACCGTGGTGCCGTTGGCAAGCTGCACCTGGTAGGCCGGTGCGCGGAAGTCCGAGTTGCCGTAAGCCGGGTATTCCAGCGGCAGCGTGTCCAGCGAGTACGTTTTGTCCTGCAGGTCCGGCATGGGGGAGAAGGCGCGGTCGGTGGGCCGCACCACGTCGGTGAGGTGCAGCGCCGCGATGCGCTGACCCCAGTGCACATGGCACAGGTGGCCAGAGGGCCGTACCTGCAGAATGTAGCTCATATCGCCCGCTTGCAGGTGGAATACTCTCTTTGTCTCGTCAATGCAGATGGGCATGGCAATCCCCTTTCTGTCTGGAAAGCTTTCCATAGTATACCGCAATGGGGCAGGGAAGAAAACCGAATTTAATGATGGAGGAGGGCAGCGCGGGGCTCGCTGGGGCGTTGGACGTCCACCGGAAGTTGTCGTAGAATGTTACAAATTTGTCAATGTATCTTTGGCAACGAATCGCAACCAAACGATATTGACAAAATTTTAACGAACAAGTACACTGAGATTGTGAAATAAATAACAAATAACGCCGCGTAACACCTTCACCGGACAGCGGCGAGACAATTTGGAGGGAACAACCATGGCAGGCAAAGAAACCAATAAACCCGAAAACACCCAGGACACGGTTCGGCAGGCCATCGATACCCTGGTGGCCAACGGACGGCGCGCACTCGACGAATTCATGACCTTTGACCAAGACAAGGTGGATAACATCGTGCGGGCCATGGCGCTTGCCGGGGTGGACCAGCACATGCGCCTGGCCAAGCTGGCAGTGGAGGAAACGGGCCGCGGCGTTTATGAGGACAAGATCACCAAGAACCTCTTCGCCACCGAATACATCTACCACAGCATCAAGTACGACAAGACGGTCGGCATCATCGATGAGAATACCCAGGAGGACTACTACGAAGTGGCCGAGCCGGTTGGCGTGGTGTGCGCGGTGACGCCGACGACCAACCCCACGTCGACGACGATGTTTAAGGCGCTCATCGCCATCAAGACCCGCAACCCCATCGTGTTTGCGTTCCATCCATCGGCCCAGCAGTGCAGCGCCGAGTCTGCCCGTGTGGTTCGCGACGCCGCCATCGCCGCCGGTGCACCGGCACACTGTGTCCAGTGGATCGAGCATCCGTCCATCGAGGCGACCCAGTACCTGATGAACCACGAGGGCATCGCCACGGTGCTGGCCACCGGCGGCGCTGGCATGGTGCGCGCGGCGTACAGCACCGGTAAGCCGGCCCTGGGTGTGGGCCCCGGCAACGTGCCCTGCTACATTGAGAAGACCGCAGACCTCAACCGGGCGGCCACCGACCTCATGCTCTCCAAGACCTTTGACAACGGCATGATCTGCGCCAGCGAGCAGGCCGTCATTGTGGATAAGGCGATTGCCAAGGACTTTGAGGCCTTTCTGAAGGAGAACGGCTGCGTGTTCCTGGGCAAGGAGGACACCGCCAAGCTCATCAAGGCTGTGATTGTGGAGGGCAAGGGCAGCATTAACCCGGCCATCGTGGGCCACAGCGCTCATGAGATCGCCGCGCTGGCAGGCATCGACGTGCCGGTTGATACCAAGATTCTGCTGGCCAAGCAGGGCGGCGTCGGCGACGACTACCCCCTCTCGCAGGAGAAACTCAGCCCGATCCTCGCTTACTACATCGTCGACAACGCCGAGGAAGGCATCACCCGGGCCGAACAAATGGTGGAGTACGGCGGAATGGGCCACACGGCGGTCATTCACTCCAACGACAAGGCCACCATCGACACCTTCGCCGCACGGATGAAGACCAGCCGTCTCATCGTCAACTCTCCGTCCTCCCACGGCGCCATCGGCGATATCTACAACGCCATCCTTCCTTCGCTGACGCTGGGCTGCGGTTCTTACGGCCGCAACTCGACCTCGTCCAACGTGACGACGGTCAACCTCATCAACAAGAAGCGGGTGGCGAAGCGGAGGGTCAACATGCAGTGGTTCAAGATTCCGGAGAAAATTTTCTTTGAGCACGGCTCCACCCAGTATCTGGAGAAAATGCCCGACATCCACCGCGCGTTCATCGTGACCGACCCCTTCATGGCCAAGACCGGCTACGTGGACCGTGTGCTCTACTACCTGCGCAAGCGCCAGGAGTATGTACACTGCGAGATCTTTGCCGATGTGGAGCCCGACCCGTCGGTGGAGACGATCCAGCGCGGCGTGGCCATGATGGAGAAGTTCCAGCCCGACGTCATCATCGCGCTGGGCGGTGGCTCGGCCATCGACGCGGCCAAGGGCATGTGGCTCTTCTACGAGCACCCCGACACCGACTTTGACGCCCTGCGGCTGCGGTTTTTGGATATCCGCAAGCGCGTGTTCAAGTTCCCGAAGCTGGGCAACAAGGCGCGCATGGTCGCCATCCCCACCACGTCGGGCACCGGGTCGGAGGTCACCTCCTTCGCCGTCATCACCGACAAGGAGCGCGGCGTCAAGTACCCGCTGGCGGACTATGAACTGACCCCGGACGTCGCCATTGTGGACCCGCAGTACGTGATGACCGTGCCCCCGGCCATCACCGCCGACACCGGCATGGACGTGCTGACCCACGCCATCGAGGCCTACGTGTCGGTGATGGCCAGTGACTACACCGACGGTCTGGCCATCAAGGCCATCCAGC
Source organism: Bacillota bacterium (assembly GCA_023409755.1). Classification (GTDB taxonomy): domain Bacteria; phylum Bacillota; class Clostridia; order Christensenellales; family UMGS416; genus JAEYRA01. The sequence goes on along the minus strand of JAEYRA010000035.1, from coordinate 32,659 downwards.
TGGTGTTTGAGTACCTGCCCCGCGCCTACCGCGACGGCGACGACGCCCTGGCTCGCGAGAAGATGCACAACGCCTCGACGATTGCCGGCATGGCGTTCACCAATGCCTTCCTGGGCGTGAACCACAGCCTGGCCCACAAGCTGGGCGGCGAGTTCCATATCCCCCACGGGCGGGCCAACGCCATCCTGCTGCCCATCGTCATCGCCTACAACGCCGCCAAACCCACGAAGTTCGCGTCCTTCCCCAAGTACGGTGAGTTTGTGGCCGACCGTAAGTACGCCGAGATCGCCCGTGCCTTGGGTCTGCCGGCGGCGACGACCGAGGAAGGCGTGCGCTCTCTCATCGGGGCCATTCGCAAGCTCATGGACGAGCTCAACGTGCCCGCCACCGTGGCGGCCTGCGGTGTGGACGAAGCCACCTACCTCGCTGCCCTGCCGGAGCTCGCGGACCGTGCTTTTGAGGACCAGTGCACCACCGCCAACCCGCGCCTGCCGCTGGTGAGCGAGCTCGTCACCCTCTACCGCCAGGCCTATGGGCTGGATGCCTGATACGAATTGACTGTCTGCCGCCCGCTCCGTCCGTTGCGATGGGGCGGGCGGTCTGCTATGATGGGGGATATCGTGCTATGCGAGCTGCATGGTAGGCGCGGCCTGATGTTGCACTGGGCCGAGGGAGTCCATGATGAGGACCACCCAACGCCACCCATGGTGGAGACTGAACTAAGTCAGATACGATGTATGGTAGCTGGCGGAGTCTGACAAAAAGATCATCGTAGCACCTCGCACGATCGGGTGCCCCTTGGAGTGGGGGAGGACGACGGCGGGAGCGAAACCCGCATACAGAGGGAGGGAACGCCATGGAAATCATCTGGACCGACGGCGCCGACGAGCGCTTTCAGGCACTTTGCGCGGAGTTGGACGAGCACCTCAACGACGCCGTGGGCGGTGCGTCCCAGCGCGCCCACTACAATGCGTTCAACTCCACCGTGAACATCCACGATGTGGTACTGCTGGCGGAGGATGGCATTGCGCTGGCCTGCGGCAGCTTCAAGCAGCTGGACGAGCACACCGTTGAGATGAAACGTGTCTTTGTGCGCCCCCAGGCCCGTCGCCGCGGCCTGGGCCGGCAGGTGGTGCGCCTGCTCCTTGCGCGGGCCGCTGCCGCCGGCTTCCAACGCATGGTGCTGGAGACCGGCCGGACGTTCACAGCAGCCTGTACTCTCTATCAGGCCGAGGGATTTGCTCTCATTGAGAATTACGGCCCATACCGCGATTTACCCCAATCTGTTTGTATGGAAATTCAGTTGCCGCCGACGGCCTGATTCCTTCCTTTTCATAAACCGTCCACACCCGGGTAAGACTATTGTCAAACCGAAAGGATGTGGACCATATGCCTCCCAAGCAGGACACCGTGACGCCGGTGCCGGCCGAACCCGCGCCCGCGCCGCCCACTCCCACGCCGCCGGAGACGACGATCAACTACGGCATGCCGGAGCAAATTGCACCGCTGGCCCCCAAGAGCCCCATACACTGCCTGACGATCGTCGGGCAGGTTGAGGGCCACATGGTGCTGCCCAGCCACAACAAGACAACCAAATACGAGCACATCATCCCCATGCTCGTGGCCATTGAGGAGAGCCCGGACATTCAGGGATTCCTCGTCATCCTCAACACCGTGGGCGGCGATGTGGAGGCCGGCCTTGCCATTGCGGAGATGATCGCCGGCATGTCCAAGCCGTCGGTGTCCATCGTGCTGGGCGGCGGCCACAGCATCGGCGTACCGCTGGCCGTCAGCACCACCCACTCATTCATTGCCCCCACGGCTACCATGACCATCCACCCCGTGCGTTTGAATGGTCTCATCATCAGTGTGCCCCAGACCTTTGACTACCTCAACAAGATGCAGGACCGAGTGGTCAGTTTTGTCACCAGCCACAGCCACATCACCCGGGAGAAGTTCATGCAGCTGATGACGGCGACCGGCGAGCTCGCCAACGACGTGGGAACCATCCTCATCGGCAACGAAGCGGTGGAGTGCGGGCTCATCAACGAGATGGGCACGCTGGAGCGGGCACTTTCGTGCCTGAAGGGCCTGGTGGCCCAGCGCCAGGGGCAGGGCCAGGAACAGGGGGAGGCGAAACCTTCATGATGTACAGCGTGGTGCCCCGGCAGCTCATTGAGCGCAACCCGCTGGAGCAGGAACCGGCCCAGGTGCCCACGATGACCTGGAACGGCGTAAAGGTGGCGGTGGAGGATGGCTGCATCCGCCATGTGATGAGCAGCAACCCCTTTGACTACCTGAACATCGGCCCCTGCAGCCGGATTTGAGATTTCCACAACAGTGGGCAGTGGTCCTTTGCTTTATTCTCTCGCGTGTCAAATCCATAAATCGAAGGGTGTCGTTGTGGCACCCCCTTCTTTCTGTTATGCTGGATTTGTCGGACAAGCGTGGTCGTTCCACGCATTCATCCCCCATCACACGCGGACGAACGGAGGAAGCAACATGGACGTCTTTGCAGAGTTTCTGGCAAAAATTGACGACCCGCAGCGCCGCGCCCGTACGGAGGAAATTTTCCGATGGGTCATGGCGACTTTCCCGCAGCTGGTGCCCAAGATTGCTTGGAACCAGCCGATGTTCACCGACCATGGAACGTTCATCATCGGGTTCAGCGCAGCGAAGCAGCATTTGGCCGTTGCGCCGGAGCGAGCGGGGATTGAGCGTTTCTCCCAAGAGATCCAACAAGCCGGCTATGACCACACCAAGGAGTTGATCCGCATCCGCTGGGACGGGCCGGTTGATTATTCCCTGCTGGAGAGACTGATCGCATTCAATCTGCTGGAGAAGGCGGATTGCTCCACCTTCTGGAGGAAATAGGAAGCGGGAATTCCTGCTTTCCACCCATAAACCCATAGGAAGGTTTCCTATGCATCCCACATAGAAATAGGTGAACGTGCCGCGTCCGGCCGGGCGCGGCCGTCTTTATGTGGGGGTGAAGGGATGGATATGGAACGCAGGGAGATCCCGCCGCAGCCGGATTGCCCGACGCCGCAGGACCGCCGGCGGTTGACCGCCTATGCCCTGCAGGAGCAGGGCCGGCCAGGGGACTTGCCAGCCATCGAGACGCTGACCGCCCCGGCGGAGGACATCGGCGCCATCGCGCCGCCGGGGAGCTTGCAGGGCGTGCGGCTGGCAGTCATCGGCGCGGGGCTGGCGGGTTTGGCTGCCGCCTTTGAGCTGCGCAAGACCGGCGCCGATGTGACCGTGCTGGAGGCTGACGAGCAGCGTGTGGGCGGCCGGGTGTACACCTACCGCTTCGGGCGGCAGCCAGACCTCTATGGCGAGCTGGGGGCCATGCGCATCCCTACCAGTCACAACGCCGTGTGGCACTACATCGCCCTTTTGAAACTGCGTACCCGGCCCTTTATACAGAACAACCCCAATGCATTTCTATACCTCCAAGGCACCCGGGTACGCAATGACCCCACTGGCCGGGGCGTGATGGAACACATCTACCCCAAATACCCGCTGACGGACGCCGAACGGGCCACGCCCTGGCAGGAGCTGCTGTTCCACGGGCAGAATGCTCCGCTCTTTGCCGCCAGCGCCGCCGAACGCGCTGAGCTGCTCCAGGTGCTGCCCGGCTACGGCCCGGCCGTCACCGACTGGGACGCCACCGACAACCGCCGGATGCTGGATCGGCAGGGGTTGAGTCCGGGGGCCATCGACATGCTCGCGAACCTCGCCCCGCTGCAGGGGCAGAACCTCTACGCCAGTTATGTGGACATCGCCCAAGTCAACTATGCAGCCAACCTGGCGTTCGTTTACGAGATCGTCGGCGGCATGTCCACCCTGCCCAACGCCCTGTACCGCTCGGTCGTGGGCGACGGCGGCGGCGAGTACGGCGACATTCCGGTGCGGCAGTTGGGGCCTGCCCAGGTGCACATGGGCGCATGGGTCACCGGCATCGGGCGGGACGGCAACGGCCGGGTGGTGCTCACCATCCTGACCCGTGCCGGTGCCGTGCGCCAGAGCTTTGACGGGGTGGTCTGCGCCATCCCATTCTCCACCCTGCGGACGGTGGAGATCGACCCGCTCTTCTCCGGCGGGAAGATGCAGGCCATCCGCGAGGTCAACTACATCCCTGCCCAAAAGACGCTGCTGCGGTGCAACCGCCGCTTTTGGGAGGAGGGCGGCCCCGACGAGCGGATTATCGGCGGCGGCTCCTACACCGATCTGCCCATCACCTCCGTCTGGTACCCCTCGGACCATGCGTCCCTTTGCCGCCAGCAGGTGGAATGCCCCTGCGGCGCCATGCCCTATCACCGGCTGGAAGCGCCGGCCAACCAGCGGGAGCTGGCAGCCCAGCCCGGTGTGCTCATCGCCTCCTATGGCTACAACCTGGACGCCACACGTCTGGCGAACCTCACGCCGCCCCTGCGGTTTGATGAGGTGAAGCGGGAGGTGGAGCGGGTGCACGGCCTGCCGCCGGGGGGTCTCGACAACATCGCCGTGGGCATGAAGACGATGGACTGGAACACCAACCTGTGGAGCAGGGGAGCGCTGCCGTTCTTCACCCCCCAGCAGAAGCAGCTCTTCAGTTGGGTCATGGCCCAGCCGGAGTATGACGACCGGGTCGTCTTTGCGGGGGATCATATCAGCGCCTCCCACCGGTGGATGCAGGGGGCCCTGCAAAGCGGTATGCAGGCCGCCAACCAGATCGCCCGTACAGTCCGCCGCCGCTGACGCCCTTGCGCCACGCCGACCGCCCCGATATACTCATGTGTATGGGTATATCGGGGCGGCTTTTGCCGCCGGGAGGGGACTGTCATGCACATTGTGGTCAACGGACGAACGATGGAGGTGCCGGAAGGCAGAGCCAACCTGCACACGCTGCTCATTGAGCAGGGGGTACGGCTCACCGCGCCCTGCGGCGGCAACGGCCGCTGTGGCAAGTGCAGGGTGCGCATCGCCGATGCGCCTACGCCTACCGGGGCTGAGCGGGCGCTGCTCTCCGCTAGCGATCTGGAAGAAGGGATACGGCTGGCCTGTCATACCGTGCCGGTGGATGGCATGGTGCTGTGGGTGGAGGAACCGCCGGCCACCGCCCACATCGCCACCGAAGGCAGCGCTGTGGCCTATCCCCTGCACCCGCCGGTGGAGGTGCGCACGGTGGAGCTGCCGCCGCCGGCTCTCGACGACCAGCGAGGCGACCTCAACCGCCTGGCCGATGGGCTGGGCCTGCCGGGCTTGACCGCTGGGCCGGAGACGCTCACCCATCTCTCCCAAGCCCTGCGGCAGGGGGAGTGGAAGGTGACCGCCGTCTGCCACGGCGGCAGGCTGCTCGATGTGAACCCGCCCCGCGCTCTGGGCGTGGCGGTGGACATCGGTACCACGACACTGGCGGTGTACCTGCTGGATTTGCAAACCGGTGAGGAGCTGGCGGTGGAGTCGGCCCTGAACCCCCAGAAGCCCTGGGGGGACGATGTCATCAGCCGGTGCGATGCCGCCGGGGCCGGGGCACTCGCTGCCCTGCAGGCCGCCGTGGCTGGGGAGCTCAATGCCATGGTGGGGCGGCTCTGCGAGCGGGTGGGGCACTCCCGTGAGCAGGTCTTCCACATGACCGTGGCTGGCAATACCGTGATGCTGCACCTCTTTGCCGGGGTGTCGCCCGCGCAGATCGCCCAGGCACCCTTCGTACCTGTGTGGACCGGGGCATTGGACCTGACCGCCGCGGGGTTGGGGTTGACGCTGCACCCCCATGCGGTGGTGACGGTGCTGCCCGCCGTGGCCGGCTACGTGGGGGCGGACACCGTGGCTGCCATGGTCGCCGCGGGCCTGCGGGAGGACGGCCCTGCCACGCTGCTCATCGACATCGGCACCAACGGCGAGATTGCCCTGGCGGCCGGTGGCGCGCTGTATGCCTGCTCCACTGCAGCCGGCCCGGCTTTTGAGGGCGCCCACATCAGCGCCGGCATGGGCGGGGTGGCCGGGGCCATTCACCGGGTGACGGCGGGGGATGGCAAGTTCCACTGCCGCACCATCGGCGACGGCCCGGCCCGGGGCATCTGCGGGTCGGGGCTTCTCGATCTGGTGGCTGTGCTGCTGGATGTTGGGGCGATTGACGACACCGGACGCATTGACGAGGACAGCGCACCGGGGTGGCTCATGCTGGAGAGCAGCCGGGTGGCCGTGGACCGGGAGCGGGACATCTGGCTCACCGGCCGGGATGTGCGTGAGGTGCAGCTTGCCAAGGGTGCCATCGCCGCGGGCATTCAGGTGCTGTTGGCGCAGGCTGGGGTGCGGGCTGCTGAGGTGGAGCGCGTGTGCCTGGCCGGGGGCTTCGGCAGTTACCTCGACCGCGACAGCGCTTGCCGCATCGGGCTGCTGCCCAAGGAACTGCGTGACTGCACCGTTGCCGTGGGCAATGCCTCCGGCGCGGGGGCGAAGGCAGCGCTCTTGAGCCGGGAGGCCATGGACGAAGCCCGGCGTCTGGCCCGCGCCGTGCGCTATGTGGAGCTTTCGGCCCGGAAGGACTTCCAGGACGCGTTCCTCGACCAGATGATGTTCTGAGATGGTTCCTCAGGCCGGGTTGGCAGCTTTTGTCAGCCCGGGCGCTTTGCCACGGGCGGGCCAACTCTTTCCACATACGCTTTCCTATGTTAAAATAAGAGAACTACGGGACAGGAGTTTGCTATGAAATACATACGAGGCATCTGGCGGCAGCGGGAGGTCTGGGGCTATGTGGAGGGGGACGAGGTCGCCCTGCTGCAGGCCGACGCGATCCTCAACGAGGACAGCGCCCCCACCGGGGAACGCGCTCCGCTTGCTGAGGTGCGTCTGCTGGCACCCTGCCGCCCCGGCAAGATCATCGCCGTGGGCGTCAATTACCGCGACCACGCGGCCGAGATGAAGGAGGACGTCCACGAGGAGGACCCGGTCATCTTCCTCAAGCCGCCCTCGGCGGTCATCGGGCCGGAGGATGAGATCATCCGCCCCGCCCAGTCTCAACGGGTGGATTTTGAGGCCGAGTGTGCCGTCGTCATCGGCCACCGGGGCAAGGACATCCTGCGGGAGGACTACGACCGCTACGTCTTCGGCTACACCTGCCTCAACGACGTGACGGCCCGCGACCTGCAAGCCAAGGACGGCCAGTGGACCCGCGGCAAGGGCTTTGACACCTTCTGCCCCATCGGCCCGTGGATTGAGACCGAGTTTGACCCCACCAACGCCATGGTGCAGTCGCGCCTCAATGGTGAAATCCGCCAGAACTCCAACACCCGGTACTTCATTCACCCGGTGGACCGCGTGGTGGAGTATGTGTCCTCGGTCATGACGCTGGAGCCGGGTGACGTCATCACCACCGGCACCCCCGGCGGCATCGGCACGCTGGGCGAAGGCGATGTCATTGAGATTGAGGTCGGCGGCATCGGCACACTGCGCAATCGAGTGAGGTAACGGACATGGCCTATCAACCGGTGATTCAGTCGGAGCAGCTTGACGGGTTGTTCCGGGCGGTGCTTCAGCTCGAGACGCTGGAGGACTGTTACCGTTTTTTTGAGGACCTGTGCACCGTGCATGAAATGCAGGATATGGGCCAGCGCTTTGAGGTGGCCCGGCAGCTGCGCGCGGAGGTGACCTACCACGACATTGTGGAGCGCACCGGGGCCAGCACGGCCACCATCAGCCGCGTGAACCGGTGCCTCAACTATGGCACCGGAGGGTACCGCCTGGTGTTGGAACGCCTGGCCGCGGCCCAAGCGGGGGGAGACGCTTCGGAGGAGAAATGAGAAACTATGGCCTGAACGACAAGCAACTGGAGGCCGTCCTGCAAACGGAAGGGCCTCTTTTGATTCTGGCGGGGGCGGGCAGCGGCAAGACCAGCACGCTCACCAGCCGCATCGCCCACATCATCGACAGCAAGCTCGCCCGGCCCCAGGAGATTCTGGCCATCACCTTCACCAACAAGGCCGCCGCCGAAATGCGTGAGCGGGTGGAGAAACTGGTGGGTGCCGGCGCGGCGCAGATGCAGATATCCACCTTCCACTCCTTCTGCTGCCGGGTGCTGCGCCAGCACGCCACGGCCCTGGGGTACACCCGTTCCTTTGCCATCTACGATGAGGATGACAGCCAATCGGTCATCAACGAGATTGCCAAGGACATGGATCTGAGCGAGAAGTACTACCCCCGCCGTGCCGTGCGCGCTGCCATCAGCGGGGCCAAGAACAGCCTTCTGACGCCGGACGAGTACCGTCAGCAGTCCGACAGCCCCATGGCCGACAAGGTCAGCGTGCTCTTCGGGCGCTACGAGGCACGGCTCAAGGCCTCCAACTCCATGGACTTTGACGACCTGCTGCTCAAAACCCTGGAGCTCTTTACCGAGCAGCGGGAGATTTTGAGCTATTACCAGCACCTCTTCCGCTATGTGCTGGTGGACGAATACCAGGATACCAACCACGCCCAATACCTGCTGGTGCGGCTGCTGAGCGGCCACTACCGCAACATTTGCGTGGTGGGTGATGACGACCAGAGCATCTACGGCTGGCGCGGGGCCGACATCCATAACATCCTCGATTTTGAAAAGGACTTCCCGGACGCCAAGGTCATCCGGTTGGAGCAGAACTACCGCTCCACCAGCCGGGTGCTGGACGCCGCCAACGCCGTCATCGCCAACAACACCGCCCGCAAGGAAAAACGCCTGTGGACCCAGAAGGACGGCGGCGAGAAGATCACCCTTTACACCGCTGAGAGTGAACGGGACGAAGCTTCCTTCTGCGCGCGCACCATCCTGCAGTTGACCAGCGAATACGGCTACGGCGATGTGGCCATCCTGTACCGTACCAACGCGCAGTCCCGCGCGCTGGAAGACGCGCTGATGAAGAACGCCATTCCTTACCTCGTGTATGGAGGCATGCGCTTCTACGACCGGAAGGAAATCAAGGACCTGGTGGCCTACCTCAAGCTTGCCAGCAACCCGGTGGACACCGTCGCCCTGAAGCGCGTCATCAACGTGCCGCGCCGTGCCATCGGTGATACCACCGTCGCCCGGTTGGAGAGCGCCGCCGAGACCCGCCGCCAGCCTCTGTGGGTGCTGCTCAACGATCGGGAGGCCGTCCAGGAGCTGACCCCGAAGGCCTCCCGGCAGATTGAACTCTTTGTGCGCGTGGTGCGCGAGCTGGAGGATGCCGCGGGCCATATGGCGCTTACAGAGTTGGTGGACAAAACCCTGCGGGACACCGGCCTCATTGAGATGTACCAGGAGCAAGAGGACGATGAGTCCCGCAGCCGGATGGAGAACCTGCAGGAATTCCGCAGTGCCGCCGCCGACTTCATGGCCAGCCGCGACGAAGTGACCTTGCAGGACTTTCTGGAGAATGTGGCGCTGGTGACGGACCTCGACAGCATGGAGGGCGGCCGCTCGGCGGTGACGATGATGACGCTGCACAGCGCCAAGGGTCTGGAGTTCCCGGTGGTGTTCCTGCCGGGGATGGAGGAAGGCATCTTCCCCAGCAGCCGCAGCGCCGACAACCCCGAGAAGCTGGAGGAGGAGCGGCGGCTGTGCTACGTGGGCATCACCCGCGCGCGGGAGCGGCTTTACCTCCTGCACAGCCTGCGGCGGCTCCTCTATGGCAGCATCAACGAGTGCATTCCCTCCCGGTTTTTGGAGGAGATCCCGGCGGAGCTCATCGTGCGCCGGGGGGAGAGCTCCCGTCGGCTCCTGCGGGAGGAGAACGCCAGGCCCTTCTTTGAGCGCCATGGCGCGGGCTATGACTTTGGCAGCCGCACCGCTGCCCCGGCCCGCCCGACACAGGCAAAGCCGTCCGCTCATTCGCCCCAGGCAAGCCAGCCCGCCCGTCCGTTGGGTACTCCGACCACCCGCCCAGCGACTCCGGCGCCCCGTGCGGCGGTGGGTGAGCTGACCACCGGTGACAAGGTGCGCCACAAGCTCTTTGGCGAGGGGATCCTCGTCGGGGTGGAGGGTGCTGCCCCCCAGCGCATCTTCCGCGTGGCATTCAAGGGTTCGGGTGTCAAGGAACTGGCCGAGAGTTACGCGCCGCTCGAAAAGATTTAGCCCGCAGGAGGCTGAGATGGACAAACGGCAGAGGATGGAGGAGCTCACCGATCTCCTCAACGACCTGGCCTACCGGTATTACGTGCTGGACGAGCCCAAGGTGTCGGACAGTGAGTACGACGCGCTATACGACGAACTGTTGGCGTTGGAGGCTGAGACCGGCACGGCGCTGCCCCATTCGCCCACCCAGCGGGTGGGCGGCGAGCCTCTGACGGTCTTTGCCCAGCACCGGCATCTGGCACCGCTCTGGAGCCTGGACAAGGTGCGCACCGCCGAGGACCTGCGTGCCTGGGCCGACCGCGCCGCCCGCCTGCGGGAGGATTGGCAGACCGCCAACGGTGAGGAGCTGCCGCCTCTCGCCTTCAGTGTGGAGCGGAAGTTTGACGGCCTGACGGTCAATCTGACCTACGAGGGCGGAGTCCTCACCCAGGCCGCCACCCGCGGCAACGGTGAGGTCGGCGAGGTCATTTTGGAGCAGGTCAAGACCATTCGTGGTGTGCCTTTGCGGGTGCCCTTTGAGGGCCGCATGGAGGTGCAGGGCGAGTGCATCATGAAGCTCTCAGAGCTGGCACGATACAACGAGACCGCCGCCGAGCCCCTGAAGAACGCCCGCAACGGCGCGGCCGGGGCCCTGCGCAACCTGGACCCCAAGGTAACGGCCCAGCGGCACTTGAGCGCCTTCTTCTACAACGTCGGGTTCCTGGAGGGGCACACCCTGCACGACCATGTGGAGATGATTGAGTTCATCCGCCGCAACAAGTTGCCCTGCAACCCGTTCCTCAAGGTCTGCCGCACGGTGGATGAGGTGCTGGAGGTCATTGCCGAGGATGAGGGGAGCCGTGAGGGCCTCGATTACCTCATCGACGGCATGGTCGTGAAGATCCTTGACTTCCGCACGCGGGAGGCACTGGGTTTTACCAACCGCTTCCCCCGCTGGGCGGTGGCCTGGAAGTTCAAGGCAGAGGAGAGTACGACGATCCTGCGGGACATCTTGTGGGACGCGGGCCGTACCGGCAAGCTCACGCCGGTGGCCGAGCTTGACCCGGTGGACATCGCCGGCGTCACTGTACGGCGCGCCACCCTCAACAACTGGGAGGACATCTGCCGCAAGGGCGTGAAGGTCGGCGGGCGGGTGTGGATTCGCCGCAGCAACGACGTCATTCCCGAGATCATGGGCAGTGTGGAGGATGAGACGCTCACGACCACCGAGCCCGCCAAGCCCGACCGGTGCCCGGCCTGCGGCAGTGCCGTTGTGCCCATCGGGCCCAACCTCTTCTGCCCCAATGGCCTATCCTGCCTGCCGCAGGCCGTGTCACGGTTGGTGCACTATGCTTCCCGCAACGCCATGGACATTGAGACCTTCAGCGACAAGACCGCCGAGGCTCTCTTTGAGGCCCTGCACATGCGGGACGTGGCCGACCTTTACACCCTGACGCGGGAGCAGCTTCTGGGGCTGCCGGGCTTCCAGCAGAAGAAAGCCGACAACCTGCTGGCGGCCATCGACCGCAGCCGTCATGTGCCGTTGGAGCGGTTCCTCTTTGGCCTGGGCATCCCCGGGGTTGGCGAGAAAACCGCCCGGGACATGGCGCGCCACTTCGGTTCGTTTGACAAAATCAGGCAGGCCAGCTATGATGAGTTGATTCGGATCCGGGATGTGGGGGACGCCGTCGCCCGGTCGGTTGTGGACTTCTTTGCTGACGCCCACACCCGCGACACCCTGGAGCGTCTCTTTGCCGCCGGTGTGCAGCCGCAGGAGGCTGAGGCCCAACCCCAGGGCGGGGTGCTGACGGGCCAGACGGTCGTCATCACCGGCACGCTGCCCCACCTGGGGCGCAAGGAAGCTCAGGCTCTCATTGAGAAGCACGGTGGCCGGGCCAGCGGCAGCGTCTCTGGCAAGACGAGTTTCGTCCTGCTGGGGGCCGACCCCGGCAGCAAGTATGACAAAGCCCAGGAGCTGGGCATACCCTGCCTCACGGAAGAGGAGTTTTTGCAGAGGATTGGCGAGGATCCATGGATGGCATCGGAAAGCTGACCAACGAGGAATTGAAGTCCATCATATTGAGCGGCATCACCCCGAACCGGGGTGATGTACTGTTGCGTCCCGGTGTGGGGGTGGATTGCGGGGCCATCCGCACCGGCGGGCGGGTCTGCGTGTTTTCGTCCGACCCCATCACCGCTGCTGCGGCCGATGCGGGGCGGCTGGCGGTGCACGTTTCCGCCAACGATGTTGCTGCCGCCGGCGCCGAACCGGTGGGCCTTCTGCTGACCATTCTGGCCCCGCCTGGCACCCCGCCCGCGCGCCTGACCGAACTCGTGGCCCAGGCGCAGGAGGAGTCCGCCCGACTGCACATCGAGATTCTGGGCGGCCACACCGAGTACACCGACGCTGTGACCCGGGTGGTGCTCTCGTCCACGGCCATCGGCCTTGCGCCGGACAATGGGCGGGTGTTCTCGGCCATGGGGGCACGGCCCGGTGATGAACTGGTGCTGAGCAAGTGGGCAGGGTTGGAGGGCACTGCCATCCTGGCCAGCGACTACCCCGAGCAGGTGGGGCAGTGGCTGACGAGCGAAGAACTGGCTTTCGCCCGGTCGCTTGCCGATAAGATCAGCGTTGTACCCGAGGGACGCATCGCTTCCCAGCTTTCGGTAACGGCCATGCACGACGTGACCGAAGGCGGGGTGCTGGGCGCGGCGTGGGAGATGGCCGAGGCCTCGGGCTGCGGAATCCGGTTGGAGCGGGAACGTATCCCGGTGCTGGCGGTGACGCGCAAGCTCTGCGAGGGTGCGGGGCTCGATCCCTACCGTCTCATCTCCAGCGGGTGCCTGCTGATGGCCGCCGTCAACGGCCGGCAGATCGTGCGGTCGTTGGTCGCCAAGGGCATTGAGGCCGCCGTCATCGGCACGTTTGTGGAGGGCCCTTCGGTGCTGCGGGTGGGGGAGCAAGAACAGCCCCTGGCCCCGCCTGCTGCCGACGAACTCTATCGCTTCCTGCGGGGCAAGGGCTGACCGGCAAACCGCCAGCTGTCCGTTTATGGGTGCCGTCCGGTTCCGGGCGGCCTTTTGTTTTCCCCGGTCACCGGGTTTCCCATTGCAGGTGAAATCTGGTATACTGGGCCCATGAGAGGCAAAAGACGGGTTCGGAAGGCCGGCGCTGCCGGTACCCCCAAACGACGGTTACCCCTCAGCAAAGGGCAGAACCTGCTGGCGACGGCAGTGTTGGCGTTCTATGCGCTGGCGATAGTGGCACTGGCGCTCGCACCGGCCAGTCTGGCGGGCCGGTCGGTGACGGCCTGGGCCGCCGTGGGGACGGACGCCAGCCGTGCGCTGTCCTATGGCAACACCTACCTGCGCACGTCCCCCTTCTCGTGGGTGGCGCTGTATCTGAACGCCGCGGGGGTCCGCCCCCAGCGCGTGCCGTGGAAGACCACCGGCGTTGATTATGGCAACACCCGCATCCCCAGGGCTGCGGAGGCCGACCCCATTGCCATGGCGTGGGATTACCGGCCGCTGACGCTGGAGTCTGTGCCCCATGGCGTGGATGTGCTGGCCCCCACGTGGTTCTATGTGCAGGACAGCGACGACGGGGCCGAGGTGGTCGATCTCGCGCACCTGTCGGAGAAGAAGATCACCGGCTGGCAGCCGGAGCAGTATGTGGCCAAGGCACACGAAGGGGATGCCGAGGTGTGGGGCGTGGTGGTGAGCTTTGACCCCGACCTATCCAAGCAGATCGTGACCGACGAGGAACGGCAGGCCGCCTTCCTGCAGCGGCTGGTGGACTGGGTGGAGGCCTACCAACTCGACGGCATCAACTTTGATTTTGAGAAGATGGACCCCAACGACGCCGAGGCGTTCACCGCCCTCGTTGCGGCTACCAAGAAGGCGTTGCCGGCGGGTAAAATTGTCTCGGTGTGTGTCACCGTGCCGCTGGACCGGGAGGCCCCCAACAACTGGTGGCAGTGCTACGACCGCAAGGGACTAGGGCAAACTGCCGACTTCGTGGCGATGATGGCCTATGACAGCACCGAGCCAGGGCCGGTGGCCCCCATTGATTGGGTGCACAGCCGCCTGCGTGCCGTGTTGGATCAGGTGCCGGCGGAGAAGCTGCTGTTGGGCATCCCCTTCTACGGGGCCGACCTGACTTTTGACAACCAGACAGGCAGCGACGGATCCCTGCCGGCGGACAGCGAGGCCGAGGGCCGCCGCACCATGCTGCCCAGTCAACTGGACAAACTGGTGAGCAGCGGCAGCTACGCCAGCGGCGGAAAGAAGCAGGCTGTGGAGCGGTGGATTGACCGCGGCACCTGGCAGGATGAGCTTGGCATGACCCGCTACGCCTTCCTGGCCACCGACGACATGCTGCACGTCATCTACTGCGAAGACGCAGACTCCATTGAGCTGAAAGCCGGGCTGCTGTGGTACAACCGGGTGGCCGGCGCGGCGGTGTGGCGCAGCGGCTTTGGCACTGACACCCTGTGGCAGGCGCTGGGAGCGGGGCTCAACCCCGAATGAATACAGAAGACGAGTTGGGAGGCAGAAACATGAACGAACGTCGGTTTGCGCGGTCCCGGAACACATTGGTGTTTGGCGTGTGTGCGGGCCTTGCGGAGTACATCGGCATGAATGTCATGCTCATGCGGGTGTTGTGGGTTGTTTTGTTCTTTGGCCAGTGGTTCCTGGCCGCGGTGGGCTATGTGGTGCTGGCTGCGGTGATGCAACCGCCGGCCGGCGCGCCGGGGGACGAACGTTTCTGGCACAGCCTTCAGGGCGGCAGGCCCCTCATGGTGCTGGCGGGGCTTCTCATCTTCGCCGGGCTCTACATCATTGTGGAGTCGGTGTTTCACATCAGCCTTTGGCGGTATCTGTTCCCCATTGGCTTGCTGGCGGCCGGCGGCTTGCTGCTGGCCTACGCCCTGCGCAACCAGAACCGCTAAGGGACGAACGGAACAATGGCGGAGAATCTCCGCCATTGTTGCATCGGTATGTGCTGCTCGCCTGCTTCAGTTCATCATGTCGCAGTTGCAGAAGATCACAACCAGCAACAGGAAGAAGAACAGAAGGCTGTCCCCGCTCTCCTCAAACATCCCGCAGTTGCAGAACAGGACAACGAGGAGGAGGAAGAAGAACAACAAGCTGGTGTTGTCGGTGCTTTCACCGAGCACATTTTCGTTATTGCCACATCCCATGTGAGAACCCTCCTTTTGGCTGCATTGGAACGGCCTACTCACAGGGTATGCGGGGGAGGGATTGGGTGTGAGACTGCCCGACTGGAACGAAGTGCGCCAACAGGCACTGGTGCTGGGGTTTGAGGACCTCGGGGTCTGTTCGGCAACGCCTTTTGGCGACGCCGAGGGGCAACCCTTTGTGAGCGCCCGCGTGCAGACCAACCCGGCGGACTTCCTGCCCGAGGCACGTTCCCTTGTGGTGCTGGTACGTCGGTATGGGCGATTTGTGCCCTGGCACAAAGGTGCGGCGCAGGTGGCGCACTACTACGCCAACTCCAACGACGGCTACGCCCAGGCGGCTGCGCTGGCCCGGTGGCTGGGGGAGCGCGGCGTGCGGGCCGCGGCCCACCCGAACCTGCCCCACAAGGCAGCGGCGGTGCGCGCGGGGTTGGGCTGCCAGGGGCAGAACACCCAGTTCATCCACCATGCGCTGGGGGTTTTGGTGTGCCTACAGCTCTTGGTGACCGACCTGCCGCCGGAGGGGGACGACCACCCTTGGGTACCCTGCAGGGGCTGCGGGCTGTGTGTGGCGGCTTGCCCCACCAACGCCCTGGAAGGCGGGCAGTTCCACTGGGATCGCTGCTTGCGGGTGCAGATGGGCTCCCCCGACCCGGTGCCCCGGCATCTGCGCCGGGCCATGGGCATGCGGCTCATCGGCTGCACCGAGTGCCAGCATGCCTGCCCGCACTGCTATGCCGAGGAGGAGCCCGTGCCTGAGACACTGGCGGCAGACTGCGACCTGGAGGGACTGCTGCGGGGCGATGCCGCGCAGCGTGAACGGCTGGCAGCGGTGATTGGCACGAACTATGCCCGCCGGGGGCGCCTGATGGCCCAGGCGGCGCTGTGCGCCGGTAACAGCGGCGACCGGCGGTATGTGCCGCTGCTCACGCCGCTGCTGGGCGAACTGGCGCTGCCCGTTCGCGTGCATGCGGCCTGGGCTTTGGGCAGGTTGGGCGGGCCAGGCGCTGCCCAAGCCCTGCGCGCAGCGCTGGCAACGGCGGATGACCCGGTGTGGCGGGAGGAAATTGAGGCTGCCATAGCGGCTCTACCCGGCGTCAGGAGCTGTTGAAAGCGGACCAAATGTACGAACATTCTGAACGGAGCTAAAAATATCGTTCGGTTTATGCTTCATTTTCCTTGACAGACGGGTCGTTGTTTCTTATACTTATTTGGGCTTGTGTGGGAACCTGGCCCCAATCGGGATTTTATCCGAATATTTGCAACAGCACAAGGAGCAACATGAACCAGCATTTCGATTGCGTCGTCATCGGGGCCGGCCCGGCCGGCATCTTTACCGCGTTAGAACTGAAAAAGCATAAACCGTCCCTGTCCGTCCTGGTGGTGGACAGCGGCGTTGAGATTGTGCGCCGCTCCTGCCCGGCGCGTACACTGGGGCGCTGCATCAACTGCAAACCCTGCAACATTCTCCACGGCTGGTCCGGCGCGGGCGCGTTCTCCGATGGGAAACTGTCGCTTTGCAGCGAGGTGGGCGGCCAGGTCGCCAACTACGTGGGCAAGGACAAAGCCGAGGAACTGATCCGCTACGCCGACAGCGTCTATATGGGCTTCGGCGCGCCGGATGTGGTGCACGGCCTCAATGACAAGAAGGTGGACGAGATCGCCTACGAGGCGCGCCGCCACAACATACAGCTCGTATCCTGCCCGGTGCGGCACCTGGGCACCGACCATGCCTTTGACGTGCTCAAGGCCATGTTTGACCACCTGGCCGCCATGGAGGGGTTCGCCTTCTGGGCGGGCACTACCGCGCAGGATCTACTGATCCGCGACGGCAAGGTCGTTGGCGTCACCCTGCTGCGGGGCAAGGAAATGATTGAAGTGGAAGCCCCGTCAGTGGTGGCGGCCCCCGGCCGCGGCGGTGCCCAGTGGCTGGCTGAGACCGCTGAGAAAACCGGTATCAAGACCATTAACAACGAGATTGACATCGGCGTGCGTGTCGAGGTGCCCAACAGCATCATGGACCACCTGACCCGCCACCTCTATGAGGCCAAGCTGGTCTATTACTCCGACACCTTTGAAAACAAGGTGCGTACCTTCTGTATGAACCCGGGCGGGGTGGTGTCCAGTGAGTATTACGAGGGCGGGCTGGCCGTCGTCAACGGCCACAGCTACAGCGACCCGACCCTGCACACCGAGAACACCAACTTCGCCATGCTGGTGTCCACCCGCTTCACCGAGCCGTTCAACGAGCCCATCGAGTATGGCCGGCACATCGCCAGGCTGGGCAACATGCTGACCGGCGGCGGTGTCATGGTGCAGCGCTTGGGCGACCTCGATATGGGCCGGCGCACCACCTGGTCGCGGCTTGCAAAGTCCACGACCCGCGCCACGCTGGAGACTGCCGTACCCGGCGACCTCTCCTTCGTGCTGCCGCACCGGCACCTCACCAGCATTCTGGAGGCGATGCGCGCCTTTGACAAGCTGGCCCCGGGCCTTTACTCCCGCAACACGCTGCTCTACGGCGTGGAGGTCAAGTTCTATTCGTCGAAGCTGACGGTAAACGATCGCTTCATGACGCCGGTGCAGGGGCTTTATGCCATCGGCGACGGCGCGGGCATCACCCGCGGGCTCATGCAGGCATCGGTGACAGGCATTGTGGTTGCCCGCGACATTCTGGGCATGGAGATATAGCAGAGCAGAAAGGAGCCTGACCATGAAGACAGTCGTATTGGTTGGCATGCAGTGGGGGGACGAAGGCAAGGGCCGGTTCGTCGATTATCTGGCGGCCCGCGCCGATGTGGTGGTGCGCTTCCAGGGCGGCAACAACGCCGGCCACACCGTGGAGGTTGGTACCGAGCAGTACAAGCTGCACCTGGTGCCCGCCGGCACCCTGTACGCGGAGAAGATGAACATCATCGGCAACGGCGTCGTGATCAACCCCGTCGCCCTGCTGGAGGAAATTGACCACCTGAAGTCCCGCGGTATCGCCATGGACAACCTGCGCATCAGCGACCGGGCCCACGTGGTGCTGCCCTATCACATGGTGGAGGACGGCCTGGCAGAGGAAGCTCGCGGCACCGGTGACATCGGCACGACCAAGCGCGGCATCGGCCCGGCCTACACCGACAAAGCCGAGCGCAGCGGTCTGCGGGTGTGCGACCTCATGGATCGGGAGGCCTTCCCCGGCATGCTCCGCCGCAATGTGGAGAAGAAGAACGCGCTGTTCACCAAGATCTATGGCGCGGCACCCATCGATTACGACAAGACCCTGGCCGAGATGCAGGCCGCGGCCGAACGGCTGCGCCCCTACGTCTGCGATGGCATTGCCCTGCTGCACCAGGAGCGCAAGGCTGGCAAGAAGGTGCTCTTTGAAGGCGCACAGGGCACGCTGCTCGATATTGACCTTGGCACCTACCCCTATGTGACCAGCTCCCACCCGACCTCCGGCGGCGTCAGCGCCGGCGCGGGCGTGGGCCCCACGGCTATCGACGCGGTGCTGGGTGTGGTCAAGGCGTACACCACCCGCGTGGGCAAGGGCCCGTTTGTCACCGAGCTCAACGACGAGCGGGGTGAAGCCATCCGTCAGAAGGGGCAGGAGTTCGGTGCCACGACGGGCCGGCCCCGCCGCTGCGGCTGGCTGGACGCCGTCATCCTCAACTACGCCGTGCGCGTCAACGGCACCACCCACATCGCCGTGAGCCGCATGGACACGCTGGGCGGCCTGGGCCCGGTCAAGATCTGCGTGGGGTACGAGAAGGACGGCCGCGTCATCACCGACTTCCCGGCCCGCCTGCAGGACTTGGACGGCTGCACCCCCATCTATGAGGAGATGGAGGGCTGGACGGACAACATCAGTGACATCCGTGACTTCGATGCCCTGCCCGAGGCCGCCAAGGCATACATCCGCCGCATTGAGGAACTGACCGGCGTGCCGGTGGCCCTCATCGGCGTGGGTGCCAACCGCGTCCAGACCATCGTGCGGCAGGAGCTGTTCTAGACCACACATCCCGCTTCACCAGCCAGTCCTTCGCCACCGCGACGGGCTGGCTTTTTTCATCCCGGCCCTACGCTGTGCTTTGGCACACCTGACGCGACAGTTGGGCGGCTCGTGCGTTCCTTTTGGGGGCCAGCGGTTGCCTCCTGCCGGGCTGCCTGTTACAATGGCATCAGAACACCGGATGGAGGTGTGGACATGGATCTTTGGTGGGCGGGCCTCACGGTGCTGGAGAAGGCACTGTACTTCATCGCCATCCCGGCAACCGTCGTCATGGTGATTCAGACAGTACTGCTGGTGTTTGGCCTGGGGGGCCATGGTGACGTGGGCGAGCTGCCCGGCGGCGACGCCACGCTGCACGACGCCATTGTGACCGGCCACAGTACGGTGGGGCATATGGGCGTCATCGGCCACGTGGACCAACCGGCCGTGCCCCACGGCGGGTTGCCCGACGACGCAGACCCGGCCCTGCAGGCGGCTGACGCGGCGTCCTTCCGTGTGTTTTCGCTGCGCGGGGTGCTGTCATTCCTGGTGGTGTTCGGCTGGGTCGGCATCGCCATGGACAGCGGTGAGGCGTTGCCGATCGTCACCATCCTGGTGGCGTTTGCGGCTGGCACGGCAGCGTTGTATCTCACAGCGTGGATGGTCTACGGCATACAGAAGCTGCAATCGAGCGGCAACGTCTCGCTGCAGAACGCCGTCGGCCGCACTGCGGAGGTGTACCTGACGGTGCCCGCGGCCCGGTCTGGCGTGGGCAAGGTGAACCTGCTGGTGCAGGAGCGCTGGCTGGAGTGTGACGCCGTCACTGACGCGCTCGCGTCCCTGCCCACCGGCAGCAACGTGCGGGTCACCGGGGTGTTACAAGGGTCTCAATTGGTTGTGGAACCAATGCAATAAGGTGAGGAGGATGTAGCCATGGAGTGGTTGTTTACCACCGTTGTCATCGTCGTGCTGTTCTTTGGCACGCTGATGGCCATACTGAGCCGCTACAAGAGATGCCCGTCCGATAAGATTCTGGTCGTATACGGCCTGGTGTCCGGCGGCAAGGGCCGCAGCGCCAAGTGCCTGCACGGCGGCGCCACATTCGTCTGGCCGGTGGTGCAGGCCTATGCGTTCCTGGATTTGACGCCCATGTCCATCGAGGTAATGCTGACCAACGCGCTCTCGCGTCAGAATATCCGCATCGATGTGCCCTCGCGCTTTACGGTGGGCATCTCCACCGAGGAGGGCGTGATGCAGAACGCCGCCGAGCGTCTGCTGGGCCGCAACCTCTCCCAGATTCAGGAGTTGGCCAAGGACATCATCTTCGGTCAGCTGCGTCTGGTCGTTGCCACCATGGACATTGAGGAGATCAACACCGACCGCGACAAGTTCCTGGCCGCCGTCTCCAACAACGTGGAGACCGAGCTGAAGAAGATCGGTCTGCGCCTCATCAACGTCAACGTCACCGACATCAACGATGAGTCGGGCTACATCCAGGCCCTGGGCAAGGAGGCCTCCTCCAAGGCCATCAACGACGCCCGAAAGTCTGTGGCGGAGAAGAACCGCGACGGTTCCATCGGCGAAGCCAATGCCTACCGCGAGCAGCGCATTCAGGTGGCCGCCGCCGACTCCCAGGCCATCACCGGTGAGAACGAGGCCAAGATCACCATCGCCAACTCCAACGCGACGCTGCGCGAGCAGCAGGCCGAGGCCGAGCGGCGCGCCAACGCCGCCGAAAAGGTGCAGCACGCCCGTGCGCTGGAGGAAGCCTACAAGGCCGAGCGCGACGCCGAAATCACCCGTGCCGAGCGTGAGAAGGCTTCCCAGGAGGCTGACATCATCGTCAAGGCCGAGATTGAGAAGCGCCGCATGGAGATTGCCGCCGAAGCCGAGGCCGAAAAGGCGCGCAGACTCGCCCGTGGTGAGGCCGACGCCATCTACGCCACCATGGAAGCCCGTGCCCGCGGCATCATGGAGATTCTGAACCGCCAGGGCGAAGGCTTTGCCCGCATTGTGCAGGCCGCCGGCGGCGACACCGACGCCGCCATCCGCCTCCTCATTGCCGACAAGATGGAGGACCTCGTCAAGGTGCAGGTCGAAGCCGTCAAGAACCTGAAGATCGACAAGGTGACGGTGTGGGACAGCATGAAGGACGGCAAGCCCGCCACGGCAAACTTCCTCTCCGGCCTAATGGGCGCGGTACCGCCGCTGGGTGAGCTCTTCAACATGGCCGGCATGCAGCTGCCCGAGTACCTGGGCAAGAAGACTGGCGAGGCCGAAGTGGTCAAGACAACCGAGGAATAACCACCACAATGAAAGCCGTCTGGCAGATGCCGGGCGGCTTTTTGGTTGTGGGGAATGGAGGGAAGCGCGCGTCGCTGTCGAATATCAACTGGTACCCAAAATGCAGACCGGAAACGGCAGGAGGTCACCCATGAGCAACACCCCTCAGCCCCAGCAACTGATGATGCTGCGCCGCGAGGCCCCTGTGCCGGCTCTGTCGCTCCAACCGGGCTGGACCGTGCGCCCCATGTCCCCGCAGGAAGGTGCGGTTTGGGCGGGCATCATCGTGGCCGCCGGCTTTTTCACCGATGACTCGCGTAGCCCGGAGGACTTGTGGCAGGGTGTGATGGGTAAGGACCCCGGTGTGAAGACGGAGAATGTGTTCTTTGCCTGCGACCCCGAAGGCACCCCCGTGGCCACCGCCGCAGCTCGGTTCATTGTGCCGGAGGAGCGCGGCAAGTTCCCGCCCACGGCCAACGCGTTGGGATGCCTGCACTACGTGGCGGCGCGGCCGGAGGGCCGCGGCATGGGCGCGGGTGCCGCCGTTACCACCGCGGTGCTGCAGCGCAACGAGCAACTGGGATTGCCCGATTGCATCCTCACGACCGACGATTTTCGGCTGGCCGCCATCAAGATTTACCTGAGCCTGGGGTGGGTTCCGGTGCTTTACGCCCCGGACATGCGAGGCCGCTGGCAGCGCGTGCTGGATACCCTGGGCATCGCCGGGGTGCGGGCGGTGGATGGCAACGGGGAGGACGCCGCGATCGCCGGGTGAGGGGCGGCAGGAGCAGCGTAAAAACCGATGCCCATGGGCCAATATCCTATGGAGGTAAAAAAACACTTCTGTACAGGTCAGAAGTGTTTCTTTCGTAGCGGGCTGGCGAAGTGGCTGCCAGCTCGCGTTTTATTCTACGGTCCGTGCCAAATACTCCTGCACAACCCATTCCGCGTTCTCACATATGGGCTTCGTTCCGTCCACCTGCAGCACCGGGCAAGGCAACTCTGCCACCCATTTCTCATGCTGTGCCATACAGGCTTGCGGGGAGATGTCCGTGTCATAACTCCGGGCACAAGCATCGTAATCCCGGTAGACCGCGCTGGCTTCGTACATATCACCACCTGGGAGAACCCTGTCGCCCCATCGGGCAATGGAGCGGGAGCGAATCCGCTCTGCGCGTATTTCGGCAGGTGCCGTTAGAAAGACCGCCAGTTCAAACATCGGTTCAAACGCCTTGCGAATACTCCACATCGACCCTGACATGACAAAGTGCTCGCATTTTGAAATGTCACCCATCAAATGCTCGGTTCGTTCTTCTCTGGAGCGAAAGATGGTGTAGGGAATCTCCGTGTCCCAGCGCCAATGATAATCATCCAAATCGAAATGCTGAAAGTGGAGCCGTCTGGCCACTTCTTTCCCAAGGGTGGTGTCTCCTACCCCCATCGCCCCAAACAATATGATCCCTTTAGACATTCACTTGCACCTTCCGTTGTGGTAGTTCGCTGCAGGACAAAACTGCTCAGTAATACCTGTTAATGTGTGTTGACCTCGAGGTTGACTCGCCAGCCGCAGCCGGTGTCGTTCTCACCCTCGGTTCTTGTAGTAGAAGATAGCAATCTGGGTGCGGCCCTTCAGGTTGAGCTTCTCCAGAATCACGCTGATGGCGTTGCGCACGGTGCCCTCGCCCAGGTAAAGCTTGGCGGCAATCTCCCGGTTGCTCAGGCCCTCGGCAATGCCTTCGATGATGGCGAGCTCCTTATCGGTGATGCCAAAGCTGCTGAAGTCTGCCCGGTGGCCTTGGGCCAGCATCGTGGGGAACTTGGCTACCACGTCGCTGCCAAACACCGTCTGCCCGGCATGGACCGCCCGCAGTGCCGGCACGATGCTTTCAAAGTCCTGCTTGAGCAGGTATCCCTTGGCCCCCATCTTCAGCGCCCGCACGATGTACTCATCGTCGGAGAACGTGGTAAGGAACAGCAGCCGCGCGTCGGGGTGGCGGCCCAGAATGCGCTCCCCGGCCTCAAGCCCCGTCAGCCCATCCATGCGGATGTCCATTAGCAGCACGTCGGGCCGATGCCGGTCGTAGAGCTCGATTGCCTGCTCGCCGGAGGACCCAACCGCCACGACCCGCAGCCCTTCGTTGGCCTCGATGATGGTCTTTAATGAGAGGGCCACCAGTTTGTCGTCGTCCACCACCAGGATGTTCATGGCTGGGCCGTCCTTTCTTTCTTGGGCAGGGATACGAACACTGTAAAGCCGTCCTCCCGGGTGATGGTGACGACACCGCCCAGTGTGGTCACCCGCTGTTCAATGTTTTTCAGCCCCATTCCTTCGCCGGGCGGGCCTCCCTTTCTGCCGTTGTCACTCACGATGAGCTGGTAGAAGCCGGGGTGCTCCCGCAGCACCACCCGTACCTGGGTGGCGTTGCTGTGGCGGATGATGTTGGCCAGTGCCTCCTTGAGGATGGCAATCATCGCGTATTTCACGTTTCGGTCCGGGTTGCTGTCAATGCCATAATCCAGCGTGATGGGGCAGAAGGAGAAGCCGCCCACCAGCGACCGTGTCTCAACCCCCACGTCAATGGCGTCGTCGTGCAGGTCGTGCAGGCTGGCGCGGATGGAATCCATGCCGCTCTTCAGGGTGTCTCGCAGCGTCGTCAGCCGTTCTCCCAGTGCTTCATCGTGGTTGAGGGCCATGAGCGCGCCAGTCTGCAATATGGCGTTGCTCAGTGTGTGCCCCACGCTGTCGTGGATGTCCCGCGCGATGCGGTTGCGTTCGTCCAGCACCGCCAGGTTCAGCTCGTAGTCCTGCTTATCAAGCAGTTCTTTGTTCTTGTGCTCCAGCTGCAGGGCAAACTCCTGGGTCGTGTCCCGCAGCGCGAGAGCCTCCTGATGGGTGCGCTCGCCATGGGTAGTCCGCCGCTGCAGCATCACCGCCAACCCGGCCAGCAACACCAGCGTCACACCATTGCGCAGGCCGGCCGACGGCAGCGCCCCAATGGCCGGCACCAGCGCCAGCAGTGTCACCCAAGGGCGGCGCTTGCCGCTCACGTCATAGCACAGCAGGGGTACAAAGGCGACCAGCGGCGCCGCGAATGTCGCGGCCGTGCAGTAGACCGCGAAGACCGCGATCGCTACTGTGTCCCGTTCAGAATAGGTGCACAGCGCTGCGGCGGCGATGGCCACCAGCAGCGGCACCACGGCATAGAGATCTTGATACATGCTGAAGAAGCACGTCGCGCACAACGCTAGAAGCATCAGTTTGTCCAGCAAACGATTCATGCACCATACTCATTTCCGTTGATGGATAGATTGTAGCAAAGTGCGTGTGCGGGTGCAATCATCGCGCAGCAGTGACAAATGTCACATGGGGATCGGGAGGGACTTCACTGCTGCGAGAGCGTGCGGTGCGGTATAATGGCGGCGTAGAGAAAGGGAGGAGAAACCATGGTCATCGAAGTCAACAACCTGGTGAAACGATACGGAGAGCTTCTGGCGCTCGATCACTTTGCCCTTGAGGTGCAGGAGGGCGAGATCTTCGGCCTGCTCGGCCCCAACGGCAGCGGCAAGACCACCGCCATCAACTGCATCCTTTCGTTGTTACGCTACGACAAGGGCGACATCCGCGTGTTTGGCAAGCCCATGCGGCCCGATAGTTACGACCTCAAGCGAGACATCGGCGTTGTCATGCAGAACGTCGCCGTGTTCAAGGAGCTCACCGTCACCGAGAACATCGACTACTTCTGCGGCCTCTATGTGGAGGATAAGGCCCAGCGGGCCAAGCTGGTGGAGGAGGCCATCCTCTTCACCGGTCTGGAGGACTTTCGCAAATTCCTGCCCAAGAAGCTGAGCGGCGGCCTGCTGCGGCGCCTCAACATCGCCTGCGGCATCGCCCACAAGCCCAAGCTCATCATACTGGACGAGCCCACCGTGGCCGTGGACCCGCAGAGCCGCAACAGCATTCTGGAGGGCATCCAGCGGCTGAACCGAGAAGGCGCGACGGTCATCTACACCTCCCATTACATGGAGGAGGTGGATCAGATCTGCACACGCATCGCCATCATGGACAAGGGCAAGGTCATTGCCTCCGGCACCGGGGCCGAGCTCAAGGCCATGGTCAGCTCCGGCGAGAAGATCACCGTGGAGCTGTTGCGCAACGACCAGACACTGGCCGCTCTGGCCGGCTCGCTGGACGGCATCGTCAGCGCTGACGCTCGCAAGACCGAGCTTGTGGTGCGCTGCGCCCCCGGCCACAACTGCCTGCAGGGGCTCATGGACATGCTGAAGGCCCACAACGTGCCCTATGGACGCATCTATTGCGAGCCGCCCACGCTCAATGACGTGTTCCTGGAAATCACCGGCAAAGAGCTGCGGGATTGAGGTGAGAGTATGTTCGCACACATCTTTACGTATCGCCTGCGTGTCCTGCTGCGGGACCGCATCCTGATCTTCTGGACGCTGCTCTATCCCATTGCCTTGGGAACCTTCTTTGGCATCGCGTTCCATAACATCGGCAACGGCAGCCCCTTCCACTCCATTCCCGTCGCCGTGGTGGAGAATGCCGTCTGGCAGTCCGACGAGACCTTCCGCACCGCACTGCAGGACGCCAGCGTCGACGACGCCGGGAAGAAGCTCTTTGCGGTCACCGCGATGAGCCAGGAGCAGGCAAATCAGAGTCTCAAAGACGGCGATGTTGTGGGCTACCTGGTGCTGGAGGAGGGGGAGGCCGGTGCCGCGGGGAACATCCGCGTTGTGGTGCACAGCTCCGGCGTGTCGCAGAGCATCCTGCGTCAGTTTGTGGATAGCTACCTGCAGACGAGTGCGGCCTACACGACAATCCTCACGGAAAACCCGGACGCCATGCAAAGCCTGTCCGCCGTGCCGGAGGAGGCAGCCATCGAGGACGCGACGCCCGGCGGCATGGCCAGCAACAGCACGATTCCCTACTTCTACGCGCTCATCGCCATGGCGGCGCTCTTCGGCGGCTTCTGGGGCCAGCGGGAGGTCAACGACGCCCAGGCTGACCAATCGGACTTGGGGCAACGGCTGGGCGTGGCGCCCATTCACAAGCTCAAGGCTCTGGTGGCTGGCATGTGCGCGGCCATCCTTCTGCAGTTCGCTTCGCTCCTGGTGTTGATTGCTTACTTGGCCTTGGTGCTAGGCGTGCAATTCACAGCGCCGTTGCCCATGCTGCTGGCGAGCCTGCTGGGCAGTGCCATGGGGGTCACCTTCGGGGCGTTCCTGTCCGCGCTTCCCATCCGCAAGGAGGGCATCAAGATTGCCGTGCTCATCACGGTCAGCCTGGCGCTGAGCTTCCTGGCGGGCCTGATGGTTTCCACCGTCAAGTATTCGGTCATCCACGCCGTGCCGGCCATGGCCTACCTCAACCCGGCCAACGTGCTCTCCGACGCGTTTTACGCGCTCTACGCCTATACGGATTACAGCAGGTTCCTGCTCAACGTTGGTTTGCTGGGCGTGTTCTCGGTGGCCTTCAGCCTCATCATCTACCTGTTTACCCGGAGGCAGAAATATGATAGTCTTTGATGCATTTTTCAAGATCATCCGCCGGAACATTGGCTCCCTGCTCATCTATGTGTTCGTGTTCCTCGGCGTGTCCATGATCATCACCGGCGAGCTGCGCCGGCAAGGAGACGCCGCCTTTACGGAGCCCCGCACCCACATCGCCCTGTTCAATGAGGACGGCGACGAGGCCCTGGCTGCGGGGCTGGAAGAGTACCTGCAGCAAAACACCACGCTTGTGGCGGTGGACAACGACGACCAAGCCGTGCAGGACGCCATGTTCTATGGCAACATCAGCTATGCGCTGCGCATCCCTGCTGGCTTCTCTCAGAGCCTGCTCAACGCCAGCAATGACGTGCCGATACAGAAGGTGGCTGTCTCCGGGGTGGACACCAGCGTGTCCATGGACTTTCTGGTGCAGCGCTACCTGCGGCTGGCGCAGCTGCACGCCCAGGGGCAGCCCGGTGCCTCCGCTGCCGACATCGTTGCCGCTGTGGCTCACGACTTGCAGCAGCAGGCCGAGGTTAAGGTGAACCTCTACGGCAACTCCACCCAGACCGGTGACCTGTCCTACTACTTTCGCTACCTGGCCTACTGCATCCTCGCCATCATGATCCTGGGCGTGACCACCTTCATGATGACGCTCAACGACGCTGACCTCAGCAACCGCAACCAGTGCTCGCCGGTGCGCCCCCTGCGCATGAATCTGCAGCTTGTGTTGGGCAACACCGTCTTTGCGCTCGTCGTGTGGGCCATCTGCTGCGCCATGTCCTTTGCGGTGTATGGCAGTGTGCCGTGGAACCTGGGCACCCTGCTGCTGTGCGTGAACACCCTGGTCATCACGCTGGTGGCGCTGAGCATCGCGTTCCTGGCCGGCAAGTTCGTCCGCCAGCGCGGCGTTCAAAGCGCCATTGCCAACGTCGTCTCCCTGGGGCTGAGCTTCCTGAGCGGCGTCTTTGTGGACCAGACACTGCTGGGGGAAGGGGTGCTGCGCTATGCGCGCTTTGAGCCGGTGTATTGGTACGTCAAAGCCGTCGAAGACATCCGCAATCTGACCGACTTCTCCTTTGCGGGCATCTCCGGTGTGGTGAACTCCATGCTCATCCAACTGGGCTTCGCCGTGGCCATCTTCCTGGTAGCACTGGCGCTGTCCAAGTACATCCGACCCAAGCGGGAGATTTAGGCGGAGATTGTGTTGCGGGGCAACAAGAGCGGCTTCCGCACCCGTTGATACTAGAAGTGCAAACCTCCTGCTGCAGTGTCCCTGTAGCAGGAGGTTTGCGTATGGACGGAGGAACCGATGGATTCGCTGTGCGCGCTATTTGCTGCGCCGCCTGGTGGAAAGACTCACCCAATTTGTGAATTCCCTTCCTGCATTGCGTGATGGAAAGGCGATGTGGTTCTGCTATTATGGAACTGCAACCCGGCCGGTTGACTGCAAATCGGGAGGACTTTAATGAACATGAACCTTGGCGAAACCCTCAAGCGGCTGCGAAAAGCCAAAGATCTCACCCAGGAGGAGTTGGCAGAATGGTTGGGTGTCACCTTCCAGACGGTCAGCAGGTGGGAGCGCGGCGAGAGTTATCCCGACATCGCCATGTTACCGGGCATCGCATTCTGTTTCAATGTGAGTATCGATGAACTGCTGGGATTGAGCGAGATGCGTCGTCAGACGTACTTAAACGATGTGTTCCGCCGGGCTCATGCGTGTGAAGCTGACGGCAGGCACCGTGAGGCTGCCGCCCATTTGCGCCAGGCCATCAGTGCCTTCCCCAACCACGACGGCCTTCTGTCCGAGCTTGCGGTAGCGTTGTCGTTTGAACCGGAGGGCACCTCGGAAGAGCGGTCGGCAATTGACGAGGCCGTCGCCCTTTGTGAGCGAGTGCTGAAGAACAGCACTAACGAGAAGGTGAGGTGCACGACCAGAACGCTCCTCTGCTGCTTGTACAAGCGTAAGGGGGAGCAGCATAGAGCAATGGAGTTGGCGGGCACGCTGCCGCATCTATGGGAGAGCCGGGAGCTCATGCTCTGCGAGCTGGCAGATGAGAAGGAGCGTAACCAACGTGTGCGCCAAACCATACGGCTCCTGCTGTCACTTGCTGGTGATGAAATTGATGCCCTTGAGGGGGGCTGTGGAAGTGGGCTCAGCCGGGAAAAGACAATTGCACTTGGCCCCGGTGCAGGGGAACCCAGCACGGAGCCCATCGAGGACATTATGGCGAAGATCTCCAGCTTTCTGCAAGGAATCGATTGACGCTGCAACCAACAACGCCTCTGGGGAGCCCAGAGGCGTTGTTTCACGTATTGTGCCGTTACCCTTGCTCCTTGACGTCCACTGCCTTGTGCAGCAGTTCCATGCCATCCACCGGATGGAAACCCAGATGGCGGTAGAACGCGGCGGCCGGCGTAGCTCGGTCGGTCAACAGGATGATGGAGACAAGGCCGTGCTCGGCGCAGTGTCGCTCGCAGCGCTCGGTGAGCAGCCGGCCTATGCCGCTGCCCTGCCGCTCCGGCGCCACAAAGAGTTCGTCCACATAGAGTTCATCTCCCGCCCACCATGTCTTGCGGTGGGCGAACACCGCGCCGGTGAGTTCGCTGCCATCCTCCGCCAGGTAGCCCACAAACCCCGTTGCGTCCTCAAACTCCGCGAGGTAACGCCGCGCGGTGGCCTCGACCCAGCCGTCGTTCCAGGGCGGCGCATTGAAGGTGTGCATCAGCAGCGCTGCGCAAGCGCTGAGGTCGGAGCGCGCAATGGGGCGCAGGCGCAGCCCGCTGTCGGTCGTGTTCATCTACGGCCCAGCCCCTTCCCCAGGAACAGCAGGCCCAGCAGCAGCCCCGCCAGGGCCACGCTGAACATGAGCCCCATGTCAAACATCATGTAGGCCGTGCCGTCGGCGTGGTAGCTGGGGATGCGAAAGCGGTCGCCCAGCGCAATGCCGCCCAATAAACCACCAATCATCAGCCCATAGCCGGCAACGCGCAGGTATTTGCCGGTCATCCGTTGTCTCTTCATACATCCCATCCTTTGGATTCTATCATACACTACTATACCTGAATGGAACGGCATTGGGAAGGGTTCCGGCTTTTGTCATAGGCGGGGCAATATGGTATACTGAAGGCTCAAAGGAGTACGAGATGGACGACCTGTTCACCAACCAAATGAAGAAGCAGGCCCCGCTGGCCGACCGCATGCGGCCCCGCACCCTGGACGAGTTCCTGGGGCAGGAGCATCTGGTGGGGCGGGGGAAGCTGCTGCGCCGCGCCATTGAGGCCGATCGGCTGACGTCCAGCATTTTCTTCGGCCCGCCGGGTACCGGCAAGACGACGCTCGCAAACATCATCGCCAACACCACCCACGCAGCGTTTGCCAAGCTGAACGCCGTCACCTCCGGCGTGGCCGATGTGCGGGAGGTCATCAAGGCCGCCGAGGATCGGCTGAAGCTCTACGGGCAGCCCACCTACCTGCTGCTCGATGAATGCCACCGCTGGAACAAGGCCCAAAGTGACAGCATCCTGCCGGCCATTGAGAAAGGCGTCATCCGCTTCATCGGCTCCACCACGGAGAACCCCATGCTTGCCATGACGCCGGCCATCGTGAGCCGCTGTCGGGTGTTTCAGTTTGAGGCCCTGGGCAAGAGCCATGTCAAGCGGGCCGTCCGCGCGGCCCTGGATGATCAGGAACGGGGCTTCGGCAACATCCCAACGGAGATTGACGATGACGCGCTGGAGCACATTGCCAGCGTGGCCAACGGCGACGCCCGCAGTGCATTGAATGCCATTGAGCTGGCGGTGCTGACGACCACGCCCGACGCCGACGGCGTCATCCGCATTCCTCTTGCCGTGGCGGAGGAGAGCATTCAGCAACGGCAGATGCGCTGTGACGAGAGCTATTTCTATGATATGCTGAGCGCCTTTTGCAAGAGTCTGCGGGGGTCCGACTCAGACGCGGCGCTTGCCTGGGCGTTCCGTCTGCTGCACGCCGGGGTGGACCCGCGCATCCTCATCCGCCGGATGATAGCCCACGCCAGCGAGGACGTGGGCCTGGCCAACCCCAACGCCATGCTGCAGGCCGTGGCCGCCGGCCAGGCACTGGAGATGGTGGGCCTGCCGGAGGCGCGGCTTTCCATCACCCAGGCCATCGTCTTCATTTGCGAGAGCCCCAAGAGCAACGCCGTGGTAGCAGCCCTGGGGGCCGCCGCCGAGGATGCCGAGCGGGCCGAATTCGCCCCGGTGCCCGTGCACCTGCGAGATACGAGCTACAAAGGGCATGAACGCATCGGCTCCGGCGAAGGCTACAAGTACGTACACGACTTTGAGGGCCACTGGGTGGAGCAGGATTACATGCCGGTGGAGTCGAAGGGCAAGCAATTCTACCACCCCAGTGACCAGGGGTATGAGCTGAAAATACGCGAACTGCGGCGGGTAAGGAAGGGCCGCGGCAGCTGAGTGCGCGGGCCAGGTGCTGGGGTATCTGGGCGATAGGAGAATGGGAAAATGAAGAGAGCGATTGCGTTGCTCGGCGCCATGCTATTCGCATTTGCGCTGGCTGGCTGCAGCAGCGATTTCCAGTTCTCCGACCAGTACGAGGCAGTGTCGCTCACGTACGACGACAACTCCTATTCCAGCATTCCGGCGGAGGATTGCGAGTATGCCTACGACGAAGGGCAGATGACATACCTCTACTCCATCGCCCATGGGGATCTGCAGGGCATGGGGGAGTCCTACGACGTGTATCGGCATCGAGAGGACGAGGCGGCCACCTATCTCTTTGTGGTGCCGAAGCCTTCCGTTCGGGACATGACGCCGTACGCTTTCGTGTTAAAGAAGGAAGCAGACTGAGCGCGGCGTGCGCGGTTCCCGCCGGCAGGGTGTGTTCCTTGGCCCAAGGCTGGCACCGCAAATGCTTCTGCTGGGGTGCGGGGTAGGTCTTGTTATTTCAATGATTTGACAAAGGGCGCAGGGCGCCATAATTGTTTCGCAAGTACATTGCGGGAAGGAGCAGAATCATGTTGAACCAATCCACCGCCGAACGGGTGCTGGCCCGGGCATTGGCCTCGGGCGGCGACTTTTCGGAGATTTACCTGGAGGACACCGACGCCACGACCCTCACCATGGCCAGTGGAAAGCTCGAGACCGCCAACAGCGGCCGCAGTTTCGGCGCGGGGGTACGGGTGTTCCAGGGCAACCGCAGCGTTTATGTCTACACCAACGACTGCACCGAGGCGGGGCTGCTGGCCGCCGCGGAGCAGGCCGCTGCGGCCATTGGCGCGGTAGGCACCGGCCCAGACGTTCGCCTGGCCTGGCATGACACGCCCCAGGCCCACCCCATTGCCATTGCACCGGCTACGGTGGCTGCCAGCCGCAAGGCCGACCGCGTACGGGAGACCTATGCCGCCGCTGCAGGTTTCGACCCGGTCGTCTCCCAGGTGGAGGTTGTTTACCGTGACTGGGCCCGCCGTAAGTGGATTGCCAACAGCGAGGGGCTCTTCACGGGTGACAGCCAGACATACACCCAGATCAGCGCCACCGCCGTGGCCAGCGAGGGGGGCGAAACCCAGACCGGCGCCCGCCGTCCCGGCCGGCAGATGGGCTTTGAGCTCTTTGACACCGTGGTGGACTGTGCTGAGGTGGGCC